>NZ_CP024190.1:5531408-5838709 GCF_003391395.1 Mycobacterium marinum | reverse complement strand
TCGGCGGCCCTGATGCTGATCTGGGCCTGCGATCTGATCGTCGCCGCGGACAATGCCAAGTTCAGCGACGTGGTGGCGGTGCGTCTGGGGATGCCCGGGGTCGAATACTATGCTCATCCTTGGGAATTCGGGCCGCGCAAAGCCAAAGAGCTGTTGTTGACCGGTGATTCGCTAGACGCTGAGGAGGCGTACCGGCTAGGCATGGTGTCCAAGGTTTTCCCTGCCGATGAGCTGGCGGACAAGACCCTGCAGTTCGCCCGTCGTATCGCCGAACGTCCGACCATGGCGGCGTTGTTGGTCAAGGACTCGGTCAACGCCGCTTCCGACGCGATGGGATTCACCGAGGCGCTACGGCACGCGTTTCACGTGCACGAGCTGGGTCACGCACACTGGGCGGCCCACAATGAGAACCGGTACCCGATTGGTCTGCCGCCCGACGTCGAGGACTGGCGTACGGCCGGGCCGACCCAGGTAGCTCGACGCGATACGCCCTAAACCCGGCCGTGACGCGGTTGTCAAGAACCGGTACCAAACCCCAAAGTATGTTCAGGCGGCCCCCGGGACGTTCCCGTTGCGGACTGGTTGAATCCGGTTTTTCGGAACCAAATTCCAAGATTCTGCGCTATTGCTGTCACTTGACAGAAAGCATCCCTTAAGTGGCCTAACTTGGTGTCTAATTACACGCGTGCTTAATACGTCGCGGTTGAACCTGCACGCGCGGGTAGAGCGGGACAGTCGCTTGGCCGCCTTCCGGCACTACGGCGCTCGCATGGAATTGCCGTTCTTTCGGACCGTGGAGTCCGCCCCCGGGCCGACCACCGTCGTCGAAGGACAGCCCCGGGTGATGTTCGCCTCGAACAACTCCCTGGGCCTAGGTGGCGACCCTCGCTTGGTTGAGGCGGCGAATCGGGCGACCGAGCGCTACGGGCCCTCGTGTGCGGGGGCGCCTCCGTTCTGCGGCACGCTGCAGATCAAGGTCGAGCTCGAAGAGTTACTGGCCGACTGGTACGGGACCGAGGCGGCGCTGGTCTACAACAGCGGATACCTGACCAACGTGGGCGCGCTCACCGCCTTGTTGGGCGTCACCGATCTGGCGTTTCCCGATAGTGAAGCGCACGCATCGATCCAGGACGGCATCCGGCTGTCCGGGGCCAGCTCGCGGTTCTTTGCGCACAATGACCTCGATGCGCTGGAACGCAATCTGATCCGCACCGCTGACCGCGGCGGCACCAAACTCATCGTCGTCGACGGGCTTTACTCGATGCAGGGCGACATCGCGCCGATGGCCGGCATTGCGGCGCTGGCCAGCAAATATAACGTGGGCCTGTTCGTAGACGAGGCGCACAGCGTCGGCGTCTTCGGGTCGCGGCGCACCGGAATCGCCGAAGAATTCGGATGTGCCAAGGATGTCGACGTGTTGATGGGCGGCATGTCGAAAGCGATCGCCTCCACCGGCGGTTACATCGTTGGATCCCAAGACCTGATTGATGTGCTCAAGTTGCACTCCAATGCCCATATCTTCACCGCAACGGCCGCGCCGGCCGCGTTGGCCGCAAGCGCTGCGGCGATTGAAATCATTCGCGGCCCGGAGGGGGCACAGCGCGCCGCCGCAGTCCTGGCCAACGCCCAAGCCCTGCGCGACGGTCTGGTCGCACACGGATTGCAGGTGCGAGGAGGGATAGTCCGGGCCGACGGTTCGGGCGCGATGGCACCGCATGTGTCGGTTTGGATCGGGCGGGAAAGCCAAGCGATCGCCGCCTGGAACCGAGCCTTCGACGATGGTGTCTTCTGCGCGCTGGCGCTTCCGCCCGCGGTCGGTGAGAACGAGGCATTGATGCGGTGCAGCGTGTCGGCGGGTCACTCGACGGCCCAGATCGAGCGAGCGGTCGAAGTCATTGCCGCCGCCGTGCTTGGCGCACGAGACAAATGATCGCTGAGTGTCAAATTGCTGGCTGATGTTAACAATTTCGTATCAAAAAATTCAATCGACAATGCTCGTTCGCGCGCAATCTTCGGAAATCGCGATAACCGCTCAGGTGCTAGTCCGTCAAGATGGGAAGCGGCAGGAATATGAGTAGGTTTACCGACGCCATCGCAACGACCGCTAGCAATTCCCCGCGGGGTTTGCACTTCGGCGCCGCGGGTGGATTGCGGTTTGCCAGCTGGCGCGACATTCATCAGACGGCGGTGCGGGTTGCGGGCCGGTTGTCGGCGGAGGGAGTCACCCGCGGCAGCAGGGTGACCGTGCTGGCCGCCGGGCCCGAGGATGTCGCTCCCGTCGTACAAGGCATCTGGCGGCTGGGCGCCGCGATGACCATGCTGCAGCAACCGACCTCGCAGGCCGATCTGGCCGGGTGGCACGCCGGT
Source organism: Mycobacterium marinum (assembly GCF_003391395.1). Classification (NCBI taxonomy): domain Bacteria; kingdom Bacillati; phylum Actinomycetota; class Actinomycetes; order Mycobacteriales; family Mycobacteriaceae; genus Mycobacterium; species Mycobacterium marinum. The sequence continues at coordinate 5,836,342 of NZ_CP024190.1, read as the reverse complement.
ACGTTGCGCGCGCTGGCGTTGCTGGACACTCGCTGGGTGGTCATCGGGGAGCCTTTCCTTGCTGCGGCCGAGACCTTGCGTGCGGCGGGATACCGCGTCATCGAGATAGGTGAGAGCTGGCCCGAACTTGCGGCCACCGAGGAGCCGACCGGCGAGGACGACGTCGCGCTCTACCAACTCACATCGGGATCGACAGGAGACCCCAAGGCCGTCGCGATCACCCATGGCAACCTGTTCGCCGACGTCGCAGCCATGACGGCGGAGGTGCATTTGGACCCCGAGGTCGACATCACCGCGAGTTGGCTTCCGCTGTCACATGACATGGGGCTGATCGCCTACCTGATCTCTCCGATGTTCGCCGGCAACGGCGCGGTCTACATCACGCCGACGGAGTTTGTGGTGTCCCCGCTCAAGTGGATGCAGATCCTGACCGAGCGGCGGGCCACCATCACCGCGGCGCCCAACTTCGCGTACTCGATCATCAGCCGCCGACTCAGCGCGGTCGAGGACGGCACCTACGACCTGGGTGCCCTACGCTGCGTCGTCACGGGTGCGGAGCCCATCGATCCCGCGACCATGGCGGAGTTCGCGCGGCAAGCCGGGCGCTTTGGACTGCGCCACACGGCGCTCGGCGCCGCCTACGGTCTGGCCGAAGCGACCGTCGCGGTGTCGTTTTCGCCTGTCGACAATCCGCTCACGACCGAGTCGGTGTGCGTCGAGGAACTGGAAAACCGGGGTCTGGCGCTACCGGCGTGCTCCTGCGGGGGGCCGACGAAACAGTTCGTGACGCTGGGACCCCCGATGTCCGGGGTCGAGGTGCGGATCGTCGCCGCCGACGGCAGCAACCTGCCGCCGCGCCGCATGGGCGAGATCGCGATCGCCGGCGACGCCGTGGCCCGTCACTACCTCACGATGGACGGAGAGGTCGCCGCCGTGGACCCGGACGGCTGGCTTTTCACCGGCGACCTCGGGTATCTCACCGAGGGCGGCGAAATCGTCGTGTGCGGGCGCCGCAAGAACGTCATCATCGTCGCCGGCCGCAATATCTTTCCCGCCGACATCGAGCGGCTGGCCGCGTCGGTCCACGGCATCAGGCTCGGAGGCGTTGTCGCGTTCGGGGTCACCCTGGCCGACCGGCGCGAGGAGATCAGGATCGTCGCCGAGACCGTTGCGGACCCGTCCATCGAGGACGGCCGGGAATTGCGCCGCCAGATCGCCCAGAATGTGCGCGGCGCAACGGGCTTGAGCCCGACGGTGCTGCTGGTTGGCGAGGGTAACGTCCCCAAGACCGCCTCGGGCAAGATCCGTCACGTCATGGCACGAGAACTCTTCGGAGAGGTCAGTCCAGCATGAATCCACTCGATCAAGCGATTCTGTCCGTTATCGCGTCGCTGGCGCCCGACCACATGGCACCGGTAACCGTCGATTCGTATCTGGTTGATGACTTGGGCTATGACTCGCCACGCAAGATGGAACTCGTCGCGGCCTTGGAGAGCCGCCTGCAGATGCGGCTCAAAGATCCCGAAATCCCGCTCGAGACGGTGGGCGAAGTGATCGGGTGGGTCAACCGGCACGTGGGCGAGACGGCGTAGTCGGTCCGCGCGCCGGGGGGAGCCGCAGCGGCGATCATGGTGCATGGTTCTATGACTAGAACCTGTTTCAGTTTTGGCGTGAGGGGTCCAGATGCAGCTTTCGTTCCAAGACCGGACCTACCTGGTCACCGGCGGCGGTAGCGGAATCGGAAAGGGAGTGGCCGCCGGGCTGGTCGCGGCCGGAGCCTCGGTCATGATCGTCGGCCGTAACCCCGACAAGCTCGCCGGCGCGGTACAGGAACTCGAAGCGTTAGGTGCCAACGGCGGCGCCATCCGGTACGAACCCACCGACATCACCAACGAGGACGAGACCGCCCGCGCGGTGGATGCGGTTACCGCCTGGCACGGCCGGCTGCATGGAGTGGTGCACTGTGCGGGCGGATCGGAGACCATCGGACCGATCACCCAGGTCGACTCCGAAGCGTGGCGCCGTACGGTCGACCTCAACGTCAACGGCACCATGTACGTCCTCAAACACGCCGCACGAGAGATGGTGCGAGGCGGCGGCGGATCGTTTGTCGGCATCTCCTCGATTGCGGCCAGCAATACCCATCGCTGGTTCGGTGCCTACGGTGTCACCAAGTCCGCGGTCGATCACCTGATGCAGTTGGCCGCCGACGAGCTTGGCGCGTCGTGGGTGCGGGTAAACAGCATCCGCCCCGGCTTGATCCGCACCGACCTCGTCGCAGCGATCACCGAGTCCGCGGAGTTGAGCTCCGACTACGCGATGTGCACGCCGCTGCCCCGCCAGGGTGAAGTCGAGGACGTCGCCAACATGGCGATGTTTCTGCTCAGCGATGCCGCCAGCTTCGTCACCGGACAGGTCATCAATGTCGACGGCGGCCAGATGCTGCGGCGCGGCCCGGACTTCTCGGCGATGCTGGAACCGGTGTTCGGCCGTGACGCACTGCGCGGATTGGTCTGACCCATGACTCGACTGGTTGGACAGCGAATCCTGGTGACCGGCGCCGGCTCCGGCATCGGCCAGGCCACGGTGTTGCGGCTACTGGACGAGGGGGCCACGGTGGTTGGCGCCGATATCGATGCGGATGGCCTATCCAGAACCCAGGCGCGCACAGCTGAGGCCGGGACCGGCGCCAGACTCACCACGTGCCAGATCGACGTCGCTGACGAGAAGTCGGTGGTCGACGGCGTTGGCGCGGCGGTCCAGGCGCTCGGCGGTCTGGATGCGCTGGTCAACGCCGCCGGGATGTTGCGTGCCGCGCACACGCATCAAACCAGCATCCAACAGTGGAACCAGATCATCGCGGTCAACCTGACCGGCACCTTTCTGGTGGTCCGGGAAGCACTGCCGGCGCTGCTCGACAATCAGCGCAGCACCGTGGTGAACTTCAGCTCCACCTCGGCCGCGTTTGCCCATCCGTACATGGCCGCCTACGCGGCCAGCAAAGGCGGAGTCCAGGCGTTCACCCATTCCTTGGCCCTCGAGTACGCCCGAGACGGCCTACGAGCGGTGTGCGTGGCGCCCGGGAGCATCAAGTCCGGCATCACCGACGCCACCGGCGGGTACATCCCGGCGGACGCGAATTGGTCGCTGTTCACCCGGCTGATGCCGATTCTGCCGACCACTGAGACCTCCAGTGGCGCCGGAATGGCCGATCCCTCCGTCGTGGCGGGCGTGATCGCGATGCTGGTATCCGAGGATGGCGCCTTCATCACCGGCACCGAGATCCGCATCGATGGCGGAACTCACGCCTGACTCGGGCTAGTTGACGCAGGGAACTCCGCCGCCGTCGATCGGCTGTCCGTGGTCTGGCGCCGGATAGCTGGAGCTGTCGTCGCCCCCGTTGTAGTACGCGTTGGGCTTGGGGTAGGTGGTTGTGTCGTCGTCGGAATCGTCGGGCGCCGGCATCGAGAAGTTGGTGTCCACCGTTACCTGGATATGTCCGGGTTCGATGCTGGCATCCGGTTGCTTCGGGGCGTCGATACCCAACAGGGTGCCCAGGTTCATCGCGTCGGCCTGCGCACCGGGGCCGTACTTGATCGTGGTGGCCGCCGGGTCTCCGGACTTGCGGTCGCGGACCTGATCGGTGGTATAGCCGCGCTTGCGCAGTGCGTTGGACACCTGGCTGGCCAACCCGCTGATGCTGCCCGCGTTGACCACGTCAACGACGGTGGACGGGCTGGGTTTGGCCGGCGTCGTGGTCGCCGTGGCGGCGGTTGATGTGCTGCCGATGGCCGCTGCTACCTCGGCCTTGATCGCCGCGGGATCGACGATGTTGACGTCCTGGCCGTCGATGTTGTCGTACCGCACCACCGGTAGCGTCCGGAACTCGATGTCGGCTCCGGCCAGCTCACCCATGCGGCGAATCAGGTCCTCATCCCAGCCCCCGGACAACACGAGGTCTTTGCGTGCCACCGCCATCAGGCTGTCCAGCCGGTCCAGGTTGGTGAAGGTGCCCGAATCCTGCAGATCGCGCATGACCGACGACAGGAAAGCCTGCTGGCGGTGGGTGCGATCCAGGTCCCCGTTGTCTAGACCGTGGCGCTGGCGCACAAAGGCCAGCGCCTGGGCGGCATCCAAGCGCTGGCGGCCGGCGGGGAAGTCGGCTCCCGAGTAGGAGTCGTCAACGGCATGGTTCAGGCAGACTTCCACGCCGCCCAGGGCTTGGGCGAGGTCATAGAAGCCCGCCAAATTGACCTCGGCGAAGTAGTCGATGGGAACACCGGTCAGAGCGCGCACCGCACGCAAAGTTGCGGCCCGGCCGGCTTCGCGGCCGCGGGTCTCGAGTTCGCGCTGGCTGGTCACGCCCTGATCGATCAGCTCCTGCGCGACGTACTGCTTGGTGAGTCCGTAAGCCTCTTTGATCTTGATGTGGTTGTAGCCGGGAACGCCGGTGAACGGCACCCAGTCGTCACGCGGGATCGAGAAGGCGACAACTTTTCCATCGGCGCTGACATGCACCAGGATCAGCGTGTTGGTGTTGTAACCACCTTGATCCGAATCACCCGCGTGCAGGTGCTTCAGGATCGACCACGGCAGGTCGTTGCCTTCTTGGTCCTTACGGGAGTCCAGCCCGATCAGCAGGATGTTCATGTTGTTGCCGGTGGATCGCGGATCCTCGGCGGTCAGGGCCTGGGAGATGGTGATGCCGGTCAGCGCGCCGTGAGCCACCCAATATCCGGCCCCGGTCATTCCCAGCGCGACCACCGACACCAGGGTCATCAGGGTGCGCGACACCCGCCGGCGGATCGGTGACGGTTTTCGAACAGCGCGATGCCGGGCTTTGGTACGTCCCATTACGAGCCTTAGTCCGCTACCGGCCCACCGACCGGCGCTTGGCCAGCGGTTTGCGGGGACGTCGCTCGATGCATGCCGTCCAGTATGCGGCAGATTGCTGTGTGGACCCTACTCCAGAAGCTCTGATGTGGGCAGATTCACCCCCGGCGTGGCGCTGATTTCACGGCCGCGACATTTCCCCTACCTGCATGTTCTGGCTACAATTCGCCAAATTCGGAAGTACCGTACAGGTGTCTGGAGGGTATTGGGGGGACCCCGGGAAATATGGCTTCTGGCGAGATCGACCCCAACTGGCCGCCACCGGTCTATCAGCCGTCCGACAACGTCGACACCACGCCACCGTCGTCGCAACCTGGAGTGCGGGGCGGATCCGGCCGGGTGATCTGGCTGGTCGTAGCCCTGGTCGCCGCCGTGTGCGTCGGCGTGGTGGCGATCATCGCGTACTCGGCCAGGCCCCAGCCGGCCGCGAGTCCGCCGGCCACCACAGCGGCCACCGCACCGGCAACGACGTCGGCCACGACGCCGGTCGCGACGTCGCCCACCAGCGCGCCGCCCGGGTCATGCGGCCCGGATGAGGCGGCGGCGGTGGCGGCGGCGCTGGCCACGCTGCCCCCGGATAAAAAGACCGGTAGGCCGTGGAACCCCACCCCGGAATTCAGCGACTACGACCCCTGCGCGGACCTATCCGCGGTGGTGGTGACGGTGGTCGATGCGACTCGCAGCTCGCCAGACGAGGCGCTGATGTTTCATCGCGGGCAGTTCGTCGGGACGGCGACACCCGAGGCATACCCGTTCACCCAGTTGGAAGCTCCGGCATCCACCGACGATCTGGTGGTCCTCACGTATCGGTCCAGGCAGAGCTGTGACGCTTGCGAGGATGGCGTGCTGACCGTCGTCGGGTTTCAGTGGCAGGGTGACCACGTGCAGATGCTTGATCCGCCGCCAGAGCCATGGGATTCGCCACCGTGATCTGGCCGGCCGACGCGGTTTGAGCTGACCAGTTCCTGACGTTTGAATCGATTGAATGGAGCGTGTGGGTGCCGACTTCACCGCCGGCGGGATGGTATGCCGATCCCGGCGGTTCCGGGGGACGACGATATTGGGACGGTGAGCGCTGGACTGAGCACTGTCGGGCAGCTGCTGGGATAGCGCGCTCGCCGCTGGCGGCCGTTGTCGACGGTGTGCGCCGGGGATGGTCGGCGATGCCGCTGGCGCTGCGGTTGCTGTTGCCCATCGCCTTCGTGCTGATCTCGGCGGGAATCGGCGTTGCGTTTTGGCTGCAATCGCCGCCCGACAACTGGGCGCGACTGCCCAATCATCTCGAATGCCGCATACAGGAGGGGCCAAAGCCGCCGGACCAGATCATCGTGGCCGCGGTGCAGGTCGAACATCCCAGCGCGGGCGTACTCGAGCTGGTGATTCGGTTCGCCGAACCGTTGCCGCAGTCACCCAGCGGTAGTCATGCGTCCGGGTTCGTGGGCTATGTGCTGACATTCAGCGTTGCCAACAACGGCCGCAAGTTCGTCGAGCTGGGTCCCGAAGAGGACACCGACGACCTCGCCATCACCGCCACCCTGACGTCCAACGGGAATGACGTGACCATGCGGCCGGATCGAGACACCAATGCCCGCAGAACCGCGCCCGACACCATTGAAATCAACCTCGACCTCAAGCGACTGGGAATCGAAAACCAACTAGTGGTTCCCACGCTGACCGTCGACTCACAATTCAACACACCGTCGACCACCACGGTGGAGTTCGCGTCGCAAGTTTGTACCTAGTGAATCCGTTGTGGTCGGCAAGCATTCGTGACCGACGTCGAGCCTCGAGCGAGGGCTATTGGACCCTCACGATTTCTTCTCCCGACGTGTAGTAGAAGGGGATATTCGAGCCCGTTGCGCGTTCAATGAGAAAAATGATGAATGGTTCGACTTCGTAGTAACGGTGAACACAGCCACGTGCGTCTACTGCGGTAGCGCACCTGCGGCCCGGTGCGCCGCACCGTTGCTTGATAGGCATGGCGAACGCGGCAACCAAAAGCACGACGGCAATGCAGACCGCAACCGGGACTCTGTTCAATGCGAACCTTTCGCCGGAGCATCACTGCAGGCAGTGTATTCGGCTCGCGCTCAACCCTCACGCACCACGGTCGTGGCGGCAATTTGCCCTACGCAGTCCGGCCGGCCGGCGGTTTGGCCGCCCGTACCGGCCGCCGCCGCACGGGCGCGCAAGTTGCGGCGCCGCGCGGCGCCGAAGCGAACTCGGCACTAGGTTTCTCAGCTATGGCCGTTACAAATTCGCCCGGTACGCCGTCGCCGCATACTCGCGTCGAGGTGCTGGGCAACATCGGGCCCAACTGGTTTGCCTCGGTCATGGGTACCGGAATCGTGGCCGTCGCCGGCGCGACCCTGCCCGTCCACCTGGTGGGGCTGCGGGCCTTCACCCAAGTCGTCTGGGTGATCGCCGCGGCGCTGCTTCTCGCGCTGATCGTCCTGGTCGGCGGCCACTGGCTGCGACACCCCACCGTCGCGCGCAGTCACGCCCGCAATCCGCAGATGGCGCACTTTTACGGAGCTGCCCCCATGGCGCTCATGACGGTCGGTGCCGGCGCGGTTCTGGCGGGCGGGCCCCTCATCGGCGAGCGACTCGCCGTCGACCTGGATTGGGTGTTGTGGACCGCGGGCACCATCGGCGGCCTGTTCACCGCGGTGAGCATTCCGTTCCTCATGTTCACCCAGCACCGTGTCGAGCCCGATGCGGCATTCGGTGGGTGGCTCATGCCGGTGGTCCCGCCGATGGTGTCGGCCGCGACCGGCGCATTGCTGCTACCGCATATGCCGGCCGGATCCGGCCGCGAAACCATGCTCTACGGCTGCTACGCGATGTTCGGATTGTCGTTTGTGGCGTCGCTGAACATCATCGCGATGATCTGGAGCCGGCTGGTGTTGTACGGCACCTCGGGCACCGCGCGAGTACCCACGTTGTGGATCGTGTTGGGACCCCTGGGGCAATCCATCACCGCCGCCGGACTTTTGGGGGCGGCCGCCGCGACCGGCGCGGTGGACCACGAATTGGCGGAGACCATGCAGGCGTTCGCAATCGTCTTCGGCGTCCCGGTGTGGGGCTTCGCGATGTTGTGGATAGCGCTGTCCACCGCGCTGACGGTGCGCACGCTGCGCCGGGGCATGCCGTTCGCCCTGACGTGGTGGAGCCTGACCTTTCCGGTCGGCACCTTTGTCACCGGCACGTCGCAGCTGGCTCTCCATACGCATTTGCCGGCATTCCGGGTCGCCGCTGCCGCTGCCTACGCCGGCCTGCTGGCCACCTGGGTGCTGGTGGCCATCCGGACCGTGCGCGGGAGTCTGCGTGGCAACCTGCTCAACCTGCCGCCCAGCTCTGCGCCGGTCAAGGCCAGCAAGGATCCGGTTCCCTGAACGAATTCTGTTGTCGCCGGCTTGAGGTTTGGCGTGAATATCGGGGGGCCGGGCGCGTTGTCATGGTCGGTGCGTCCGGTCGATGCGAAAATTGCTGCCCGTGACAGGAAATTCCGGCTCAGTGCTGGCCAGCCTCGTTCCCCTCGCGCTGGTGATCGCGGTCTCGCCAATAACCATCATTCCGGCGGTATTGGTGCTACATGCGCCGCGCCCCCGGCCGACGGGGCTGGCGTTCCTGGGTGGCTGGGTGCTGGGGCTGATAGCGGTGACGGCGATGTTTGTCGCCGGGTCGGAACTGTTCGGTGGTCTGCGTAGGTCCCCACCCGCCTGGGCATCCTGGGCTCGCATCGTCGTCGGGTCGTTGCTCATCTTGTTCGGCATCTACCGCTGGTTGAACCGGCACGGGGAGGTCGAATCACCACGGTGGATGCGGTCGTTCGCCACCATCACGCCACGGCGTGCCGGGATAACCGCGGCCGTGTTGGTGCTGGTGCGCCCCGAGGTGGTGATCATTTGCCTGGCGGCTGGACTGGCGATCGGCACCGGTGGGCTCGGTGTCGCGATGAGATGGATCTGCGGTGCGATTTTCGTCGCCATCTCGGCATCGACGGTGGCCGGTCCGATCCTGGCCTTCGTGGGTGCGGGTGACCGTCTGGAGGATTCGCTGGACCGGCTCAAGGAATGGATGGAAAAGAACCACGCGGGGATGCTCGCGGCCGTCTTGATCCTGATCGGTGTGATGGTGCTCTACAACGGAATTCACGCGCTGTAAGGGATCCGCCCTGGCCACGCGGGTAGGTGTGTGGCTTGCTCGGGGAGCCTCGAGAGCTCGCATTCGGACTCGGACTCGACGTTAGAGCATCTTAGTATCAGCTGGTGGCGACTGCACCCGAGCGGTTCTCGGTTCAGGGGCCCGATGGCGTTCGCATCGTGGCAGATCGCTGCGGTGACCCGCGAGGACGTGCCGTGGTGTTCTTGCACGGCGGCGGACAGACTCGGCGCTCGTGGGGCCGAGTGGCCGCCGTCGTGGCCGAGCGGGGTTGGCAATCGGTCACCGTGGACTTGCGTGGGCATGGTGAATCCGACTGGTCACCGCACGGGGACTATCGCGTTGTCAGCTTCGCCGCGGATATTCAAGAGGTGCTACGAGGCCTGCCCCCGCAACCGGTTCTGGTGGGCGCGTCGTTGGGCGGGTTCACGTCGATGCTGCTGGCCGGGGAACTTTCGCCGGGCATTGCCAGTGCCGTCGTTCTGGTGGACATCGTGCCGAACATGGATCCCTCCGGAGCCAGTCGGATACATGCGTTCATGGTCGAGCGGGTGGAATCGGGGTTCGGCTCGCTGGATGAGGTGGCCGATATGATCGCCGCCTACAACCCCCATCGGCCCAGGCCAACCGACTTGGAGGGCCTGACCACCAACCTGCGCCGTCGCGGCGATCGGTGGTATTGGCACTGGGATCCGCGGTTCATCAGCGGCTCCGCCGCCTTTCCCCCCATCGAAGTCACCGAGCCTCATCGGCTGTACGCCGCCGTCGACACGATCCTGCGCGGCGGCGTTCCCATGTTGCTCATTCGGGGGCAAATGAGCGACCTGGTCAGTAAGGAGCGAGCCGAGGAATTTCTTGCCCGCTTCCCGAATATCGAGTTCACCGATGTCCGCGGCGCCGGGCACATGGTCGCCGGCGACCGCAACGACATCTTCGCAGCGGCCGTGTTGGACTTTCTGAGCCGCCATCTCGACGCTGGGTGATCGATCCCTGGCTACTCGGGAGCGGTTGGCCAACAGGCCCGCGGCAGACCGGAAATGAGGTCAGCCTGCTAGCCCTGGGTCAGCATCTTCTTGATCTCCGCAACGGATGCTTCCAGCTTGCGGATGCGCTCGTTGGAGTCCTCGGCGGTGCCGCGCATGTCGCCGCCGTATGCCCTGAGTACGTCGGCGAGCATCTGCTGGGTTTGGCCAAAAGCCTTGATCGCGTCGACTATTTCCTCGTAGCTGGTCCGCGACGCTTCCAAGGCAGCGATGCGGGCCTTGAGGTCGCGCAGCGTGCTGTCGAGCGCTTCAGATGCTTCAGGTAGGGCCACTCTGAAAATCCTAGGTGTTTTTCCAGCCGAACCGTCTAATTTTTTTGTGGCAATGACGACCTTTTGGTCGACCTCGTGCCAGTACGGGTCTGGCACCGAACCTGCGGGTTCGTTGGCTAGTCAGCTGGGAATGCCGGCATTGACCAAAGTCTGTACGCCGCTGGCGCAACCACGCAGGAAGTCGGGGGCGTAGACGTCCCGGACCTGCTGCACGGCCGCCAGCTGGTTGGCGCAGACCTTGTGCACCTGGCCGGAGACGATGATCGAGTCGGCCGGGAACCCCATTGCCTGCATCCGGCTGATCGTGAAGCGGCCGTCTTTCACGGCCTTGTCGTAGCCGAGTCGGTAGGACGGGCCCGTCGTTTCACCGGCGTCCGCGTATGCGGGTGCAGAGGCGATCAGCGTCACTCCAGCCGCGATACCGACGACGACTCGCGACAGCCGCCCAGTGGACAGGCACTGCCTTGCCGGCAGTGGGTGGCTGTAGGTCGCTGCGGCGTCCGTCATGAGATTGGCCCCGATCTGTCGTTTCAGGATCCCACTTCCTGTGGCGGTCTTCTGTGCCGCAGTGGACCCTTGCGTCGCTACTGTATGACATTGGTTCCAAAAATGGAAGCAGGGATCGAAAACGGGCAAATCGTGCCTGATGTTGGAATGCAGGCTCAGATTTGCGCCAAAGTTGACTCATTCCAAAACAAGCCATACATTGGTGGGGTGCCGAGGTTGAATCCCGCAGGTAAGGACCTTGGCCGCGTCCTAGAGTGGCTGTTGAACCGGGACGTTCCAGATAGTGAAATCGGTTCCGCGCTCAACTTGCCCAAGGCGACCTATTCACGGCGTAAGGATGCTGACGATTTCCCCAGCTACGCGGAGTTGATCGCGGTGGGGGAGTACTTCGACGTCTCATCGCGCGTACTACAGATTGCGTTCGGCTGGCGCGGGCAGGATGAGTTGATCCTGCTCGACATCGAAGAGATGCGCCAGTACATGGAACAGGCGGGGGCCTCGTTTTTCGGTAATGAACGAATACGTCGCTACATCGAGGAGCGCGAGGGCGCTGACTACCCGTTGGCCGCGGCAATCCTGAAAATGACGGAGCCCCCGGAGTCCGGGGCTAGCTGATTCCCTCGGCCCTCGGCCCTCGGGCCGCGCCGGCCCCACGGTGGCGCGCTATGGCTCAACCTGCAACAACTCGATCCGCGGGGCGGGGCGCTTGGGTAGGAACCACGCCGGAATGGCTGTTGTCGCGACCACGATCATTCCGAGCAAGAAGACCCCGGCGTAGGCCAGCGACAAGTCTTTGGTGAGGTGCTCGGCAAACCCCGGGGTTCGAATCCGCGGCGGCAGGTTGGACACATCCAGTGGCAGATGCTGCCGGAGCGCCTGTTCGCGGATCTCATCCGCGCGGTTGGCCGCCGCGATGTCAGCGCTGCCGTTGAATCGGCTGGTGAGTACGACCGACATCAGCGCCGCGCCCACCGACGCCGCGACGTTGTGGTTGACGTTGAATAGCGTTGAGCCGTGCGCGACTTCGCTGGAATTCAGCATGTGCACCGCCGACCAGGACACCGGAACCATCATGGCGGCGGTACCCACCCCGAACGTGCCGAGCCCGATCAGCAGCGCCGGAAGATGCACGTGCTCACGGCTCATGCCGTAGATAAAGATGCCCATGCCGACCACGGTCAACGCGGTCCCCATCAACACCACATCGCGCGGGCCCCGCTTCTCCATCAGCCGCCCCACGATCGGCATCACCGCGGCAGCGGCCAGCGTCTGGGGGATGAGCAGCAGCCCGGACTGCAGCGGTGTTTTTCCGAGCACCTGCTGGAAGTACGCCGGAAACAACAGGCAGCTGCCGAAAAAGGTGACGGCGAACATGAATCGGGTGGCGTTGGCCGCCGCGACGGCCCGGTTCTTGAGCAGTCGCAGATCGATCAGCGCGTGGTCGCCACGGTGCAGGGCGTGCAGCGCGAAACCGCCGATCAGGATCAAGCCGACCGTGGTCGGCAGCCAGACTTGCGGGTCGCCGATGGTGCCGCGCGCCGGCAGCGCTGATAGCCCGTAGAGCAGCAGCACCAGCGCCGGGGACAGCAGCGCCATGCCCACGAGGTCCAGCGACTCCGCGGGCAGAGAATCGTCACCGGGCAGCACCAACCCGGCCAGTATCAAGGTCAGGGCTCCGATCGGCAGGTTGATCAAGAAGATCCACTGCCAGCCAAACGCGTCGATCAACCAGCCGCCCAGAATGGGCCCGGCGATCGGGGCCATCAACACCGAGATCATGCTGATCGTCAGTACCCGGCCCAAGCGGGCCGGACCCGCCGCGCGCGCCAGAATGATGAGCTGCAGCGGTATGAGTATTCCGCCGCCAAGGCCCTGCGCCGCGCGGAAGGCCACCAGCAGGGTAATGCTCGATGCCATCGCGCACAGCAACGATCCCAGCGTGAACAGCAGCACCGAACCCATGACCAGGCGCTTGGTGCCGAGCCGATTCGCCGCCCAGCCGGTCAGCGGGATCACCGAGGCCAGCGACAAGGTGTAGCCGGTCGATGTCCACGCGACCACCGCCTGGGTGGACGAGAACTCTTCGATGAACGTTCGCTGAGCCACGTTGACGACCGTGGTATCCAGGGTGACCATCACCGGGAGCATCAGGCACGTCGCCGTGGTCATCAGAAGTTCGGCGTCCAGCCTGACGGGATGGTCGTCGGGGCGAGGGTCATCGCCCAGACGCGACTCGCCCGCGGCGTGCGTGCTGGCACCGATCTCTGGCTCGCGCGGCAACCGACCCACCCGGCGGCGCATCGGTTCACTGTATCCGCCGAACTGCCGACCCAACGTCGAAATTATCTGGTCGCCAGTGCGCTGACACCGATGATTTGCGCCGCCCAGGTGGGCTACGGTCGAAATCTGGAAAGGCTGTGTGTCGCCGCCAAACCATCCGACCGGCCCACACATCACGACGGCCCTCGGCAGCCGGCCTTGCCGGAGCGCCAACCAAGCGAGGAGTGATCGGTGAGCAAGACCGCCAAGCGGCTGGGCCCGCAAGACATGTTTTTTCTCTACTCCGAGTCGCCGAGCACCATGATGCACGTCGGTGCCCTGATGCCCTTCACACCACCGGATGACGCGCCCGCGGATTTCTTGCGACAACTCGTCGATGAGAGCAAGGCCAACGAGGTTGTGGAACCGTGGAACCTGAAGCTGAGCCACCCGGACTTGCTCTACAGCCCCACCCAATCGTGGGTTTACGACGAAAACTTTGACCTGGACTACCACGTGCGGCGCTCCGCCCTGGCCAGCCCGGGCGACGAGCGTGAACTCGGAATCCTGGTGTCGCGGTTGCACAGTCACGCGCTGGACCTGAGGCGTCCACCGTGGGAGATGCACTTCATCGAAGGCCTCGAAGGCGGTCGGTTCGCGATCTACATCAAGATGCATCACTCGTTGATCGACGGCTACACCGGCCAGAAAATGCTGGCCCGCAGTTTGTCCGCCGACCCACACGACACCACGCACCCGTTGTTCTTCAACATCCCCACCCCCGGCCCGGCGCCCGCCGACACCGAAGAGTCCGCCGGCGGCGGCCTGATCGGTGGGGCGGGCAATGTGCTCAGCGGGTTGGGCGACGTGGTCAAGGGCCTGGGGGGCATGGTCAGCGGGGTGGGTAGCGTGCTCGGTTCGGTGGCCAGCGCGGGACGATCCTCGCTCGACCTCACCAGGGCGCTGGTCAACTCCCAGCTGCGCAGCGACAACGAGTATCGCGACCTGGTCAGCTCGGTGCAGGCTCCGCACTGCATTCTCAACACCCGGATCAGCCGCAACCGCCGGTTCGCCACCCAGCAGTACCCGCTGGCGCGGATGAAAGCGATTGGGGCTCAATATGATGCGACGGTCAACGATGTCGCGATGGCGATCATCGGGGGCGGCTTGCGGCGCTTCCTCGACGAACTTGGCGAGCTGCCCGACAAGCCGCTGATCGCCGTGTTACCGGTCAACGTGCGGCCCAAGGACGACGAAGGGGGCGGCAACGCTGTCGCGACCATCCTGGCCACGCTGGGCACCGACATCGCCGATCCCGCGGAGCGGCTGCGGGCGGTCACCGCGTCCACCCGGATGGCAAAGGCTCAGCTGAAGAACATGGACCGCGACGCGATCCTGGCCTACAGCGCGGCCCTGATGGTGCCCTATGGCATCCAGCTGGCCAGCACCCTCACCGGGGTGAAGCCGCCGTTGCCCTACACCTTCAACCTTTGTGTCAGCAACGTTCCCGGGCCGCAGGAAGTGCTCTACCTGCGGGGTAGTCGGATGGAGGCGTCCTATCCGGTCTCCCTGGTGGCACACAGCCAAGCGCTCAACGTCACCTTGCAGAGTTATGCCGGGACACTGAACTTCGGGTTCATCGGTTGCCGCGACACGTTGCCACATTTGCAGCGGCTTGCCGTCTATACCGGGGAAGCGCTCGACGAGCTGGATGAACCCGCGGCGTCGTCCGCGGTGAACTGACGCGCCCGGCGCGCCGACACCTAGCCGGCGGGCGGTGTCGCCGGATGCCGGTGCGCCCAGGGACGGGCCTCTTCGAGTTGGGCTGCCAGCGCCAAGAGGTCGCCATCGCTGCCCAGGCCTCCGACGAACTGCACACCCAACGGCAGGCCGGCCGGTGTCCAGTGCAGCGGCACGCTGATGGCGGGTCGTCCGGTCAGATTGGCCAGCTGGGTGTAGGGCACCCAGCCCAGGCTCTCTTGAATGAGATCGTCCATGATCCCGCTGAGCGAGAGCACCTTTCCGGCACGCAACTTGCTCATCAGCCGCGCCGCCGTCTGCAGGCGTGGTGGCGTGGTTGTCTCGCCGACGGCCGGTGGCGGAGTCGCCAGGCTGGGAGTCAGGAAGTAGTCGTAACTCTCATGGAAACTCGCCAGGGACTGGATGTAGTTGTTGCGGTTGTCCAGCGCAAGCAGCGGCGCCAGCACACCGGTGGATCGGCCGAGTTCGGCCATCGCTAGTGTGTCCGCTTCAAAGTCGCTGTCGCGGGCCCCAATCCGCTTTCGGATATCGGCGACTTGGCAGTGCAGCTGCGCGAACCAGATGGTCAGGAAATCGCGGGCCAGCGCGTCGTCGTCGTAGGGGGGATCGACTTGCTCGACGTGGTGGCCCAGGTCTTCGAGCAGACTCGCCGCGGCCTCGACTGCCGTGACGGCCTCGCGGTCAGGCGCGGCGTTGATCGCAGACGACGCCGAGTACCCGATCTTGAGCGCGCCCGGACGGTTCTTGATGTGTTCGACGAAGGTGGTGTCGGGAAGGGCGACCTGGTAGGCGGCGCGTGGATTGGGCCCGACGATCGCATCGAAGATGGCGGCGCTGTCGCGAACGGTGCGCGAAACCACCCCCTGAGTAACCATGCCGAACAGCGGCTCGCCGGCCTGCGGGCCATAGGGCGACAATCCCCGGCCGAGCTTGAGCCCGACCAGCCCGTTGCAGGCCGCGGGAATGCGGATCGATCCGCCACCGTCGTTGGCACCGGCCACCGGAACGATCCCGGCGGCAACCGCGGCCCCCGATCCGCCCGAGGAGCCGCCCGGGGTGTGCTGCGGATTCCACGGGTTGCGGGCCGGCCCCCAGTAATCGGGTTCGGTGATGCCCTTGGCCCCGAACTCGGGTGTATTGGTCATGCCGAAGACGACCAGGCCCGCGTCCAGGAATCGTTGGGTGACCAGGGCGTGCTGTTTGGCGACATCGTTGGCCAGCGACCGAGATCCACACGAGCTGGGAAACCCGCGATATTCCTGATCGAGGTCCTTGATCAGGAAGGGGACGCCGGCAAGCGGTCCACGTAGCTCCGGATCAGCGGCCCGTTCCTCGGCGAGGGCATCGATACGACGGATGATCGCGTTCAACCTCGGGTTGACCGCGTCGGCGCGCTGACGCGCCAAAGCAAGTAGCTCGGTAGCGCGGACTTGCTTGCTCGCCACCAGCTCGGCCAGGCCAGTCGCATCCAGCGACATGTACTCGTCAAGATGCATTGGCCGATCTTATGATTGCGGCCCTTGGCCGGCGGGAAAAGGTAGTCATCTTCTTACCGGCCGTGCTCGCGTTGTTTGCCGGGGTTGCGCCGATCTCAGTGCGGGTGGACCGCAAACCCGGATCCGCACTCGCAATTTTTTCTCCGATGTGCGCATCTTTTTCGGCGTTGCCCACCATGATGGCTAGTACGCGACAACACGAGGGGTAGGCGATGTCTTTTGTGCTCGTGGCGCCAGACATGTTGGCGACGGCAGCGGCGGATGTGGTGCAAATTGGGTCAGCCGTTAGTGCCGGCAATCTGGCGGCGGCGATTCCGACGACTGAGGTGATGGCGGCGGCCGCCGATGAGGTGTCTGGGGCCATTGCGGCGCTGTTCGGCGCCAATGCCCAGGAGTATCAGGCGGCGGCGGCCCAGGCCGCGACGTTCCACGAGCAGTTTGTCCGTGCCTTGAGTGAGGCGGGGGCGTCGTATGCCAGCGCCGAGGCGACCATCGTCACCGGCTTGAGTTCGGCGGTTGCGGACGGGTTTCAGACCGCGGTCTACGGTCCGATACGCGCGGCCGGCCAGGCGTGGATCAGTAGCCCGGCCGGCGAGGTTATTGATCCGGTCATCAATGCGCCCACCGAAGCCCTGTTCGGGCGTGGCCTGATCAGCAACGGTGCCGCCGGAACGGCCGCACACCCCAATGGTGGCGCCGGCGGGATCCTGTTCGGCGACGGCGGCCCCGGCTACACCCCGACCGGCGGGATGGGCGCCGTCGCGGGCGGTATCGGCGGAGATGCCGGGCTGATCGGCAACGGTGGCCTCGGCGGTAACGGCTTCGGCGGCGGTCCCGGCGGCATGGGCGGTACCGGCGGCTGGCTGATGGGCAACGGCGGGGTCGGCGGGGTCGGCGGGGTCGGCGGTGTTGGTGGCCAAGCCTTGTTCTTCGGCAATGGCGGCGCCGGTGGGGGCAGCGCGCTGGGTGGCCGTGCCGGGCTGTTCATCGGGGAGCCGGGCACCGGCTGGGTTGCTGACCCCGGCAACGGCCAGTCGATCGTGATCGACTTCGTCCGGCACGGGCAGACGGCGAGCAACGTGGCGGAGCTGATCGACACCAACGTGCCCGGCCCGCCGCTGACAGCGGAGGGCCACCTACAGGCGGACATCATTGCCGGCAAGCTTTTCGCGAAGGGCCCCTACGCGGGGATCTTCGACTCGGAGTTGCTCCGTACCCAGCAAACCGCCGCGCCGTTGGCTGCCCTGTATGGGATAACCGACGTTCCGGCGCTGTCCGGACTCAACGAGATCAGTGCCGGCATCTTCGATGGTCTACAGCAGATCACGCCCGCAGGCCTGCTGTATCTGATCGGCCCGATGGCCTGGACGCTCGGATACCCCATCGTGCCGATGCTGACCCCGGGCTCGCTGGACTTCAACGGCGTGGTTTTCAACCAGGACTTCACCCACGCCATGGACACCATGTACAGCGCCGCCTTGGCGAACCCGGTCTTGGCCGCCAACGGCAAGATCACCGACGTCGCCTACTCGAGCGCATTCACCATCGGGGTCGGGACAATGATGAACGTCGACAACCCCGATCCACTCCTGCTGCTCACCCACCCGCTGCCCAACACCGGCGTGGTCGAGGTGCAGGGCAGTCCCGCCAACGGCTGGACGATGGTCAGTTGGGACGGGATTCCTGTCGCACCGGCGACATTGCCGACCCAGCTATTCGTCGACGTGCGGAACCTGATCACCGCGCCGCAATATGCGGGCTGGGACATTTTCTATTCATTGTTCACCGGCAATCCGACGACCATCCTGACCGCGGTGCGCGACGGCATCGAGGAGGTCGGCAGCGCGGTGATCAACTTCCCGATCGAGGTGACCGAGGACGTCGTCAACGCTATCTGCGGCGCGACCGACGGCCTGACGGCGGGCGTGCCCAGCCTGGTCGGATAAGTGTGGGCCACGACAACCACAGCGCATGGAGACGACGGAGAGCCGGTTCGTCAACCTCGGTCGTGACGGCGGCGTGGCCACCGTCGAACTGATCGATTCGGGACCGCTGAACATTGTCGGAACCGCGGCTATCACGGCCCTTACCAATGCATTTCGCAGCATCAACCAAGACAGCGGCGTGCGGGTCGTGGTACTGCGCGCCGCGGGCGAGAAGGCGTTCATCGGTGGCGCCGACATCAAGGAAATGGTCACCCTGGACCGCCTCAGCGCCCAGGCCTTCATCCGCCGACTGGCGGGCCTGTGCGAGTCGATTCGACAGTGCCCCGTTCCGGTCATCGCCCGAATCGCGGGTTGGTGTCTGGGCGGGGGCCTGGAAATCGCGGCGTGCTGCGATCTGCGGATCGCCGAATCCGGCGCCCGATTCGGCATGCCCGAAGTGGCGGTGGGAATCCCGTCGGTGATCCATTCGGCGTTGCTGCCGGCGCTGGTCGGGGCCTCGCGGACAACTTGGCTGCTGCTGACTGGTGAAACCATCGACGCCGACACGGCCGCAAGCTGGGCACTGGTGCACGAGGTCGTCGCGCCCGACGCGCTGGACCTGCGGATCGCCGCACTCGCAACAAAACTTGCCGGATTCGGCCCGCAGGCCCTTCAGCAGCAAAAACGCCTACTGGCCAAGTGGCCCGACATGACGGTGCAGGCGGCGATCGAGGACAGCATCGAGCAATTCGGCCTTGCGTTCCAGACCGGTGAGCCGCAACAGCACATGCAGGCGTTCCTATCTCGCAAGGGCCGCAAAGCAGGAAGCGGCCCGCAAGCCCCGGAGGAGTAGCCGGCCAGGATCACAGGTCGCCACCGCTGCCCTGGGTCATGGCGCGCATGGCGGGCAATAGTGCGAGCGCGACCGACAGATCAAGGGTGCCGATGTCGATCGTGCGGCCAAGCAATTCCTCGGCCTGGTGGACCCGATAGCTGACCGTGTTGGGATGCACCCCAAGTCGTTGCGCGGCCTTGGCCGGGCTGCGGTTTTCCTCGAGATACACCGCAAGCGTGGTGGCAATCCGATACGTCCCCTCATCGTTGGCGGCCAAAGGCCCCAGGACGCGTCTGACGAATGCCACCGCGTGCCCGCGGTCCGTGCCGGCCAGGGCTGCTACCGCAACGTTGCGGTAGCAGGTCACCACCTCAGCGCGATCCCCGAGCAATGAGACGAACCGTTGCGCGTGCGACGCCTCGACATGGGTGCGACGGAAACCGCTTATCCCCCAACCCGGTTCACCGATGGCGACCCGGACGTCCTGCGGTAGGTGGATGCCGCTACCGATGTTGGCCACATCCAGCTCCGCAGCGGTGAATGCCTGCGGCCGGCTCAGCCAGCCGGCAATGGCCTTCGAGCCGGCCGGATGGGCCAGGACGCTTTGGGCCGCGATGGCACGAGTCAGCTGCGTCAGTGCCTGGGTGAGTGTCACTTGGCCAGCGCAGGCGTCCTGGGTCACGTCGCGCCACACGCTGACGCCGACATGGTGTCGGTTGACGTCGTAACGCAGCCGGGTGGAAGCCCGCTGCGCATCGTCTTCACGTTCGGTGAGGATGTCCTCGACCGCCGCCGCGCGTGCGGCGGCCGCACCGGTCAACCAGGCCTCGCGTTCGACTTCGTAGAGCCGTTCGGCCCGAATCAGGACGACGTCGACATAACCGAACAGCCAGTTGGTGGCCAGGTCGAGCGCCCGGTCGTGGTCGGCCGCTGCCGAACTCGCGGTGATCCGGTCGAACAGCCATTGCCACGTTCGCTCCTGGGCCATCCGTACCGAGCGGAAGAGGTCATTGAGCGCAATGTTTCGTTGCACTCCAGAGCGACCGATCGCGGCGGTGGCCGGCGTCAGGTCGAGCAGCCGCGGCCCCTCCCCGGAGTCGATGCACTCGGCGATTTGGCGGACACTGGCTTCGACGCTGGCAAGCTGTTCGGCCACCGCCGGCGGATCGGGAACGATGCTCGGCAACTCGGACTGGTATCGGTCAACGATGTCACGCGCCAGCTGGGTTGCGCACGTTTGCATTTCGGCGGCTACCGGCCTGAGCACCTGGTGCCATACCCGGCGAGCGCTCGGCTCTTGAAAAGGTGGCCACCTGGGCTCCATGTCGACGAAATCTAATCTCGTCGTGCTCCTGGCACAACGTCCCAGCAAACCGAACTGGCGATAACAGTCCCCGCTCGATGGGGGCGTGGCAGGGTAGTGAGGCAGCGGTTGCGCGAGTTAGCAAGGCAGTAAAGCCAATTGACAAGGAGTTCATGATGGCCAAGGCGGCGAAGAATACCCCAGCCAAGAAATCGTCGACCGGGGCCGCCTCAGACGCGCACCGCGAGCCGCATCTGGCCCGTGAGCACCTGCCCATCCCCGACCCCAAGCACGTGGGATTGACCACCTACGACGCCAAGGACCCCAACACCAAATACCCACCGATCAAGCAGCTGCGCCCGCCGCAGGGGGCGCCGAACGTGCTCATCGTCTTGATCGACGATGTCGGGTTCGGCGCGGCGTCGGCGTTCGGCGGACCGTGTCGCACCCCGGTGGCCGAGCGGCTGGCGGCCGGCGGGCTCAAACTCAACCGGTTCCACACCACCGCGCTGTGTTCACCCACCCGGCAAGCACTGTTGACCGGGCGCAACCACCACTCGGTGGGCATGGGCGCGATCACCGAGATGGCCACCTCGGCGCCCGGCAACAACAGCATCAGGCCCAAGGAGAAGGCACCGCTGGCCGAGACCTTGAAGCTCAACGGCTATTCCACCGCACAGTTCGGCAAGTGTCACGAGGTGCCGGGGTGGGAGGTCACCCCGATGGGCCCGTTCCACCAGTGGCCGACGGGTTCGGGGTTCGAGTACTTCTACGGCTTCGTCGGCGGCGAGGCCAATCAGTACTACCCGGGTCTGTACGAGGGCACCACGGCGGTGGAACCGCCCAAGACTCCGGAGCAGGGCTACACGCTGACCGAGGATCTGGCGGATCGGGCGCTCACCTGGGTACGCCAGCAAAAGGCGCTGATGCCCGACAAGCCGTTCTTCATGTATTTCGCGCCCGGTGCGACCCACGCCCCGCATCACGTGCCCAAAGTGTGGTCGGACAAGTACCGGGGCAAGTTCGACGACGGGTGGGACGCGCTGCGGGAGAAGACCCTCAACCGGCAGAAGGAACTCGGGGTGGTGCCCGATGACGCTGAGCTGACCAAGCGCCATGACGAGATCCCGGCCTGGGACGACATGCCCGACGAGCTCAAGCCGGTATTGGCCAGGCAGATGGAGATCTACGCCGGGTTCCTCGAGCAGACCGACCATGAGGTGGGTCGCCTCGTCGATGCCATCGATGACCTCGGTGTCCTCGACGACACGCTGATCTACTACATCATCGGCGACAACGGAGCCTCGGCCGAGGGCACCATCAACGGGTGCTTCAACGAGATGACCACGCTCAACGGGTTACCCGGGATCGAGACGACGGAGTTCCTGCTATCCAAGACCGACGATTTCGGCACCCCGGATGCCTACAACCACTACGCCGTCGGCTGGGCGCATGCCCTCTGCGCGCCCTACCAGTGGACCAAGCAGGTCGCCTCGCACTGGGGCGGCACCCGCAACGGCACCGTCGTGCACTGGCCCAACGGCCTCACCGAGCAAGGGGGAATGCGCGACCAGTTCCACCACGTGATCGACGTGGCGCCGACCATCCTGGAGGCGGCCGGTTTGCCGGCGCCGCACTCGGTCAATGGAATAGCCCAGGCGCCCCTCGAAGGCGTCAGCATGATGTCGACGCTGCGCGATGCCGCGGCGCCCGAAACCCACGAGGTCCAATATTTCGAGATGATGGGCAACCGCGGCATCTACTTCCAGGGCTGGACCGCGGTGACCAAACACCGCACCCCGTGGAAAGCCGACGCCCCACCGCCGTTCGACGACGACGTATGGGAGCTGTATGCCCCCGGTGACTGGACCCAGGCGCACGATCTGGCCACGCAGAACCCGGTCAAGCTCGCCGAGCTGCAGCGGCTTTGGCTCATCGAGGCCACCAAGTACAACGTTGTGCCGCTCGATGACCGCGGCTTCGAGCGGATCAACCCCGATATCGCCGGCCGTCCGCAATTGGTGCGGGGCAACAGCCAGCTGTTGTTCGACGGGATGCGCGTCAGCGAATGGTGCGTCTTGACGATCAAGAACAAATCGCACTCGGTGACCGCCGAAGTCGAGGTGCCAACGGGCGGGGCCAGCGGAGTGCTCATCACCCAGGGCGGCAGCGCCGGGGGCTGGACGCTGTACGCCCACGAGGGCAGGCTCAAGTACTGCTACAACTTCCTCGGCATCGACCACTACATGGTGGCCGCGACCAAGCCGATCCCCGCCGGCAAGCACCAGGTCCGGATGGAATTCGGCTACGACGGCGGCGGGTTGGGCAGGGGCGGCGATGTCACGCTTTTCTACGACGGCAAAGCGGTGGGCCAGGGACGGGTCGAACGCACCCAACCCATGGCGTTTTCCGCCGATGAGGCCTGTGACGTCGGGTGCGACACCGGATCGCCCGCCTCGCCCGATTACGGCCCCACCGGCAACGCATTCAGCGGCACCATCGCCTGGGTGCAGATCGATCTCGGTGCAGACAGCCATGACCATCTGATCACCGCCGAAGACCGGTTCAACATTGCCATGGCCAAGCAGTGACCTGCCGCAGATGCCCCAATTAGCACGGTTACCGGCATTTCGACGTGCGCGAGCGACGGATCTCAAGGATTCTCTATGGCATGTCGGCTCCCCCCACAAGCCCGGTCAGACGTGTTCATCCGGTCGACGAGGTACTGCCGATCCCCAAGTTGGCGACCTACGGCTTTCAGCACGTCGTAGCGTTCTACGCCGGGGCGGTCGTGGTGCCGATCATCATTGCCAACGCGATCGACCTGCCGCACCAGGACCTGGTCAAGCTGATCACCGCGGACCTGTTCACCTGTGGCGTCGCCTCGATCATCCAGTCCGTTGGCTTCTGGAAGATCGGGGTGCGGCTGCCCTTGCTGCAGGGCGTGGCGTTCGCCGGGGTGTCGCCGGTTATCGCCATCGGACTTTCCCATGGCGGCGGAACGCCTAGCCTGCTCTACGTCTACGGCGCGGTGATCGTCGCCGGTTTGTTCACCATCCTGATCGCCCCGATCTTCACCAAGCTGCTGCGATTTTTTCCCCCGGTGGTCACCGGCACGCTGATCACCATCATCGGGCTGTGCCTGGTGCCGGTGGGCGCCGGCGACGCGGTGACCAATCCGCGCACCGGCGAGCACGACCCGACCAACATTCGCTGGCTGCTCTACGCGCTGGGAACGATCGCGATCATCGTGGCGATCCAGCGGGTGTTCAGTGGTTTCATGGCCACCATCGCGGTGTTGATCGGCTTGGTCGTGGGCTGCGTGGTCGCCTACGGCCTGGGCGACATGAGCTTCGCCAAGGTGGACGAGGCGTCGGTTATCGGATTCACCGAGCCGTTCGCGTTCGGTATGCCCAAATTCGACTTCGTGGCATGCCTGACGATGGTCATCGTGCTGATGATCACCTCGGTGGAGTCGACCGGCTCGACGCTGGCCACCGGCGAGATCGTCGGCAAGCGCATCAAGGCCGCCCAAATCGGCAACGTGCTGCGCGCCGACGGCCTGGCCACCGTGATCGGCGGAATCTTCAACTCCTTTCCTTACACCGCGTTCTCCGAGAACGTCGGGCTGGTGCGGCTCACTCGGGTCAAGAGTCGCTGGGTGGTGGCCGCCGCCGGGGTGGTGATGATCGTGCTCGGGTTCCTGCCCAAGGTCGCCGCGGTCGTCTCGGCGGTCCCCAGCCCGGTCCTCGGCGGGGCGGCGTTGACGCTGTTCGCCACCGTCGCCGTGGTGGGCATCCAGACGCTGGGCAAGGTCGACTTCACCGACCACCGAAACCTCATCATCGTGACCACCAGCCTGGCGCTGGCGTTGTGGGTGACGTCCTATCCCGACGTCGCCGAGTCGATGCCGTCGGGCGTGGACCTGATCTTCGGCAGCGGCATCAGCATCGGTGCCGTCGCCGCGATCGTGCTCAACATCGTGTTCTTTCACACCGGCTCGCATGGGCCACGGGTGGCCGGCGGCGGCTCGATTACCCTCCATGAGGTCAACGCGATGACCCGCGAGCGATTCACCGAAGTGTTCGGCCATGTCGTGCAGGACGTCCCCTGGGTGATCGACCGTGCCTACGAGCACCGGCCGTTCGCCGACACCGCCGCGCTTCGCGAGGCGTTCCAGGACGCGGTGCTCACCGGGTCCTCCGAGCAGCAGATGGAGCTACTCAATGCGTTTCACGATCTGGGTGCCGAGGACGAGACCGGACGCGCCCTGGCCGTCGACCACGTGTCGCTATCCAATCTCGACGAGCGGGATCACAACGTAGTGGTGGAGCTTGCCAGCGCCTACCGCGAACACTTCGGCTTCCCGCTGATCATCTGCGCCCGCGAGACCGAGCGCTTCGACCGGGTGCTCAAGAACGGCTGGTCGCGGATGGACAATTCCCCCGCCACCGAGAGGGCGTACGCCCTCATCGAGGCGGCCAAGATCGCCAACTACCGGTTCAGCGATCTGGTCGCCGACGCGAACCCGATTGCGTCGGCCAGGCTCAGCCGACTCAACGAGCTGCACTAGATGACCAAGCCTGCCCTGGGCCTTGATGGCTTCAATCGCCTCACGGATCGCCAACGCATGCACCTGCTGTTCGGCGTGTGCTCGACGACGATCTGGGCGCGCCGGGTGCTGGCCGGCGCGCCGTTCGATGATGTCGATGCGCTGCTGGACCGCGCGGACCGGGTACTGGCCCAGCTGCCCGAGGCCGAGATCGACGCCGCGCTGGACGGCCACCCGCGCATCGGTGCCAGGGCCGACAACGCGTCCTCGGCGCGTGAGCAGGCCCTGGTCGCCGGGGCCGGCGAGGCCGTGCGCGCCGAACTCGCCGAAAAAAATCGCAAGTACGAGGACAAGTTCGGTTACGTCTACTTGGTGTGCGCCACCGGACGATCCGCCGAGGACTTGCTCGAGACGCTCACCGACCGGCTCGACAACGACCCGGAAACCGAACGCCGGGTGATGCGCAACGAACTGGCCAGGATCAACCGGCTGCGGCTGCAGCGGCTGCTGCGTGAGCCCGCGTGAGCGCCGCGCGTGGCTACCGGCCTGGCATGGTGAACCCATGAGCCTTTCGACACATGTGCTGGACGCCGTGAGCGGTCGACCCGCGGCCGGAGTTGCCGTGGAACTCACCGACGCCGCCGGAACACCTCTTGCCAGCGGCCGCACCGACGATGACGGCCGGATCAAGTCGCTCGGTGCGACACTGGCCGCCGGGATCTACCGGCTGCGCTTCGATACCGGCGAATATTTCGACGCGAGCGGCACCGCCGGGTTCTACCCCGAGGTCGTCATCGCCTTCGACCTCACTGACGTCGACGCCCACTACCACGTGCCGCTGTTGTTGTCGCCGTACGCGTATTCGACATACCGGGGGAGTTAATGGATCTCAACTCCGTAGAAATCGTCAATACCCCCAGCCGCCGCGACGAACTCTGGCCGCTGGAGCCCACCGACGCCATTCTCGCCGGCGGGACCTGGCTGTTCTCCGAACCGAACTCACACATCCGCCGCCTGGTCGACATCACCGGCCTGGGCTGGCAGCCGATAGCGTTCGGCGACAACGGTATTGACCTGGCCGCAACGTGCACACTTGCCGAGATCTCGACGCTGTCGGGGCGGCTGCCCGCCGACTGGACGGCCGGTGCGCTGCTGTATCAGTGCTGCACCGCAATGCTGGCGTCGGCCAAGATCTGGCGCACCGCCACCATCGGCGGCAATGTGTGCCTGTCCTTTCCGGCCGGCGCCATGATTTCGCTGCTGTCCGCGTTGGATGCGCGCGTGACGGTTTGGTGCGCCGATGGCAACGACTACACGCTGCCGGTCGCCGAGTTCGTCACCGGACAGGCCGCCAACGTGCTCGTGCCCGGCGACGTGCTGCGCTCCTTTCACCTGCCGGCCGCCGCGCTGCGGGCCCGGACCGCCTTCCGCAAGCTCGCCCCGTCCGCGCTGGGGCGCTCCGGCATCGTGGTGATCGGCCGCCGTGGCGCCGAGTCCGACGGCGGCGGCTTCGTGCTGTCGATCACGGCGGCCACCGTGCGCCCCTTCGTGTTTGAGTTCCCCACCCTGCCCGGCACCGACGAGCTGCGCGCCGCCCACGCCGGCATACCCGATGGCGCCTGGACCCGCGACGCACACGGCGATCCCGATTGGCGGGCAGCGGTGAGCCTGGTGCTGGCCGAGCAGATCCTGGCCGAGCTGGCATGAGGTTCACCGTCAACGGAGCTGACCTGGACGCCACCCCGGCGGCCGGGCAATGCCTGCGCACCTTCCTGCGCGAGCACGGCCACTTCGAAGTCAAGATGGGCTGCGATGCCGGTGACTGCGGCGCTTGCTCGGTCTTGGTCGACGGCGCCGCGGTGCACTCGTGCGTGTTCCCGGCATTTCGCGCGGCGGGCCGCACCGTCACGACGGTGGCCGGGCTGGGCACCCCCGATGACCTGCACCCGATGCAGCGCCGTTTCGCCGAGGCGGCCGCCTTCCAGTGCGGGTTTTGCACGGCCGGTCTGGTGGTCACCGCGTCGACCTTCGGCGATGACGAATTGGCCAATCTGCCACAGCATCTCAAGGGCAACCTGTGCCGGTGCACCGGCTACCGGGCGATCCTGGACGCGCTGGAGGGCAAGGTCAATGTCGAGAAGCCCAGCGGATCCGACGCCGGGCGCTCGATCGGCGCACCGGCGGCATTGCGGGTGGTGACCGGCACCGAGCCCTACACCACAGACGACGCGCCGGCCGGCCTGCTGCACCTGGCCGTGCTCGGCAGCCCGCTCGCGCACGCCCGTATCACCTCGATCGACACCACGGCGGCCGCGGCGATACCGGGTGTCCACCTGATCCTCACCCACCACGACAGCCCACCCGTTGCGTTCTCCACCGCGCGCCACGAGATGCGCACCGACAACCCCGACGACACCTATGTGTTGGACCGCACCGTGCGCTTCATCGGACAGCGGGTTGCGGCGGTGGTCGCCGACAGCGTGGCGGTCGCCGAAAAAGCTTGCCGGGCGATCCAGATCGAGTACGAGGAACTGCCGGCCGTGTTCGATCCGGAGCAGGCCCGGGCGCCCGGCGCGGTGCTCTTGCACGCCGACAAGGGCGGCCAGGCCCGCATCGCCGACCCGGCGCGCAACCTGGTCGCCGAATTACATGGCGGCACCGGCGATGTCGAAGCCGGCATTGCCGCCGCACAGGCCTCCGGCGGAGCGGTGGTGCGCGGACGGTGGCAGACCGCCCGAGTGCAGCCGGCCCACCTCGAAACCCATGGCTGCACCGGGTGGCGGGACAGCCGCGGGCGACTGGTGATTCGCACCAGCTCCCAGACACCGTTTCTGGTCCGCGACGAACTGTGTCACGTCTTCGGGCTGGACCGCGACCAGGTGCACGTTTTCACCAAGCGGGTCGGCGGCGGATTCGGCGGCAAACAGGAGATGCTCACCGAGGACCTGGTGACGTTGGCCGTGCTGAGACTGGGCCGGCCGGTGCGCTACGAGTTCACCCGTGTCGACGAGTTCGTCCGGGCGACGTGCCGCCACCCCTACCGCATCGACGTCACCGTGGCCGCCGACGGGGATGGGGTGCTGACCGCGCTGGCGGTCGATGCCCTGATGGATGCCGGGGCGTACGGAAACCACACTCGGGGTGTGCTGTTTCACGGTTGCGGCGAGTCGGTGTCGGTGTACCGCTGTGCGAACAAGCGCATCGACGCCGAGGCCGTGTACACCAATAACGTGCCGTCGGGGGCGTTCCGCGGCTACGGCGTGGGCCAGATGGTCTTCGCGGTGGAGTCGGCACTCGACGACCTGGCACAACGACTGGGCATCGACGCGTTCGAGTTCCGGCGCCGAAACATGGTGGTGCCCGGCGACCCGTTCGTCGATGCCCATGCCGGCGAGAATGATCTGACGTTCGGCAGCTACGGGCTGGATCAATGCCTGGACCTGGCTCAGGACGCGTTGCGCCGCGGTGGCAGACCGGCTCCCGACGGCGCGGGCTGGCGAGTCGGGGAGGGCATGGCCCTGGCGATGATCGCGACGCTGCCCCCGGGCGGGCATTTCGGGTCCGCCGAGATCTCGGTCGACGACGCCGGCGTCTACACGCTGTGCGTCGGCACCTCGGAGTTCGGCAACGGCACCACCACCGTGCACGCGCAGCTGACCGCCACGGCGTTGGGCACCACCAGCGACCGGATCGTGATCCGCCAGTCCGACACCGACGTGGTCGAGCACGACACCGGGGCGTTCGGCTCGGCCGGAACCGTGATCGCCGGACGTGCGGCGCTGGCCGCGGCCCAACGGTTGCGCAGCCGGATCATCGCCGCCGCGGCCGAGGTGGCCGGCGCGTCGCCGGCCGACTGCGTGCTGGGCCCGCACGGCGTGCAGTGCGGGCAGCAGCTGGTCGGGTTCGGCCAATTGCCGACGCCGTTGACCGGGCAGGGAAGCCAGGACGGGACACCGCGGTCGGTGTCGTTCAACGTGCACGCCTTCCGGGTCGCGGTCAACACCGACACCGGCCAGGTGGAGATCTTGCAGTCGGTTCAGGCCGCCGACGCCGGGGTGGTGCTGAACCCGGAGCAGTGCCGCGGGCAGGTGGAGGGCAGCGTGGCGCAGGCGATCGGTTCCGCGCTGTATGAGGACCTGAAGATCGGCCCCGACGGCAGGGTACTCACCCAGACGCTGCGCGACTATCACATTCCGCAGTTCGTCGACGTGCCCCTCACCGAGGTGTACTTCGCCGACACCTTCGACGAGCTCGGTCCGCTGGGCGCGAAATCGATGGCCGAATCGCCCTACAACCCGGTGGCGCCGGCTCTGGCCAACGCGATCGCCCGGGCCTGCGGTGCGCGGGTCACCCGGCTGCCGATGACCGCGGCCCGAGTGTGGCGGGCGATCAACTCAGCGGAGTGAGCGGCCCACCCATGATGTTGGCGACGAGCCCGCGAATGATGTTGGTGCCGTCTTCGTTTCGCAGCTCCTCATACCAGGCTGCGGTGGTATCGGGGTCCTTGGCGTGGATGACGTCGCAGCGCTTACGGGCCCGCAACACCAGATCGCCGGCCCGTTCGGTGCGGCTGGCCTGATAGGCGGCCAGCGCGGCCGCAACGTCGGTGGGGTTGTCCTTGAGCGCCCATTGCAGTGCCACCGCGTCTTCCATCGCCGAGCATCCGCCCTGCCCGATGTCGGGCGTGGTGTTGTGGGCGGCATCGCCAAGCACGGCGACGCGCCCCTTGACCCAGGTGTGGAACGGGTCCAGGTCGAGGATCTCGACGCGGTTGGTGGTCGTCGGGTCGAGCTTGTCGATCAAGGCCTGCACGCCCGGTGCCCAACCGGCGAACTGCTCGCGCAGCACCTCTCGCGCGGTGCCTTTCTCGAAGGGCAGGCCCTCGGGCTCGACCACGTCGAAGAAGAAGTAGAACCTGTCATCGGCGACCGGCATCGCCGACACCCGCTTGCCGTCGCCGACATACATGGTCCACTCGTTGGCGGGGCTGATGGCTTCGTCGACCTCCACCAGCCCGTTGTAGTTGACGTAGCCGGCGTAGCGCCGGGTGACCGGCCCGCCCAGTACGTATTCCCGGGTGATCGAGTTTGCGCCGTCGGCGCCGATGAGGATGTCGGCACTCGCGATGGTGCCGTCGGCGAACGTCGCGGTGACGGCGCCGTCGCGGTTGGCGACCTCGACCATCTTCATGCCGAAATGGATCTCGTCGATCCCGTAGGCCTCCATCAGCATTTGCTGCAGCTCGGCGCGGGCGATCGGGTACGGGCGCTGACCGACCTGCTCGATGAGCGGCTGCATCGAGATCCGGCACATGGTCTCGCCGGAGTGGGCCTCGGCGTAGCTCATCGTCTCGACGATCCCGCCCAGCCGTGCCGTCTGCTGCTCGAGTCCCAGGTAGTTGAGGCATTTCACCCCGTTGGACCACACCGAGATGGCGGCGCCGACCGGCTTGTTCTCGGTGACACGCTCATAGACCTCGGTGTCAATGCCGATCTGGCGCAGGGCAATCGCGGCACTCATGCCGCCGATGCCCGCACCGATGATCACCGCTTTCACCGGTGTTACCTCCTTTGCTCTCCGGGTGCCGTGCGTCGACCGTATGACGGCTGGCCCCGTTTCGCGCGTCGAAGCGGTGCCGGGCGGCTGGGTGCCGACAACTGGGCAATGGGTTGGATCGCCATGGCGCGCTCGCCAATGGACCCTACCCGGCCATCGAGGCTGGTGCTGCCCCCACGGCGGTTGCTGCCGGGCGCCAGGTGGAGCCCCCTGTCAGGATTGAACTGACGACCGCTCGCTTACAAGGCGAGTGCTCTACCACTGAGCTAAGGAGGCCGGTAAGACCGCTGCCAGCCTAACCCCTCACTCGTCGGCGTCGACCACTCGCTGGGAGCGCACCGGGCGCGAGGACGAACGGCGCGCGGGACGCCGGCCCGGCAGCGGGATGCGCTCGGCGATGCTGCTCAGCGGGTTGACCACCATGGTGAGCGCGACGACGGCGTCTTGCAGGGTCTCGATCGCCGGCTCCAGCGCCTCCATGCCGGGGGCCAGCCGGGCCAGGGTGTCGGCCACATCGGCGAGCTGTTCGAGGGGCCCGTTCTTGGCGGTGAGCTTGTCGACCAGACCACCTTCGGACAGCAGCCGATCGGCCAGCCCGTCCTCGGAAAGGACCCGTTCGATCAAGCCGTCCTCGGCGACCAGTTGATCGGCCAGCCCGCCCTGCTGCAGCGCGCGATGCATCGCGCCGCCCTCGGCGGTCACGCGGTCGAGCAAACCACCGGGCGCGGTCAGCAGGTCGACCACCCCGCCCGGGCGCAGCATCCGGTCCATCGGGCCGTTGGGCGCGATCGCCCGCCCCAACGGCGCATCCTCGTCGAGCAGCTTGGCCAGCCGGTTGGCGCGCACGATCGCGTCCTCGATGCCGAGCACGCTGGCCATGGCGTTGTTGCCGGCATCGGTGCTGGTTTCGCCGAGCGCTTGCTTGGCCAGGCCAACGGCGGCTCCCGCGAGGTTGAGGCTGGCCTCAGCGGCGGCGAGGCCGGCGCGGGCGGGGGCGGTGGCAAAGGCCACCAGGCTTTGGCCGACGTTCATTCTGTGAGTCTATTCACGACGCGCCGCAATAATTGCGTCCGGGTTCGGGCAGGCACGACTATTCCTGGCAGACTATTAGCAGTTGACTGTCAACGAGCTTTCAGGAAGTACACAATGAACGTTAAGCAAGCTTTCAGCCGCATGTTGCAGGAATTAATGTCATGACAGCCACAACCCCGGGCGAGGCCACCACACCAGAAGCACGCATCCTCGTTGTCGACGACGAGGACAACATCGTCGAGCTGCTCTCGGTCAGTCTGAAGTTTCAGGGATTCGAGGTGCACACGGCGACCAACGGCGCGCAGGCGTTGGATCGGGCCAGGGAAACCCGCCCGGACGCGGTGATTCTCGATGTGATGATGCCTGGGATGGACGGCTTCGGCGTGCTGCGGCGGCTGCGCGCCGACGGCATCGATGCACCCGCACTGTTCTTGACCGCCCGGGACTCGCTGCAGGACAAGATCGCGGGGCTGACCCTGGGCGGCGATGACTACGTGACAAAGCCCTTCAGCCTGGAAGAGGTCGTTGCCCGGTTGCGGGTAATTCTGCGCCGCGCCGGCAAGGGCAGCGCAGAGCCGCGCAATTCCCGCCTTACGTTCGCCGATATCGAGCTCGATGAGGAAACCCACGAAGTGTGGAAGGCCGGCCAGCCGGTGTCGCTATCGCCCACCGAGTTCACCTTGTTGCGTTATTTCGTGATCAATGCGGGCACGGTGCTGAGCAAGCCGAAAATTCTCGACCATGTGTGGCGCTACGACTTCGGTGGCGACGTCAACGTCGTCGAGTCCTACGTGTCGTATCTGCGGCGCAAGATCGATACCGGCGACAAGCGGCTGCTGCACACCTTGCGTGGGGTCGGCTATGTGCTGCGGGAGCCGCGATGAGCGTGCTCCCTAGCCCGGCAGGTTAGGGAGGAGCGCCGCGATGGCCGAACGTCTTCCGCGCGCAGTGCCGCTCCGGGTGGGTCTGGTCGCGGCCACCCTCGCCCTGGTGTTGTGTGGCCTGCTGGCCTCGGGCGTGGCGGTCACCTCGATCCTGCGACACAGCCTGGTCAGCAGGATCGACTCGACGCTGCTGGAAGCCTCGCGCACCTGGGCGCAAGCCTCCTGGCGGCATTCGATGCCCAGCGTTGAAGGCCCCGACCCGGCCCGGCCTCCGTCGAAGTTCTACGTGCGCAGCATCAGTCCCGACGGTCGGGCCATGACGGCCATCAACGACCGCAACGCCGAGCCGGCGCTGCCCGCCGACAACGACGTGGGTTCGGATCCGACGACGCTGCCCTCGGTGAACGGCTCGAACATCGAGTGGCGGGCGGTCTCGGTGCACGGGCCGCAGGGCGGCCTGACGACGGTGGCCATCGATCTGTCCGACGTTCAGCACACGGTGCGGTCGCTGGTCTGGCTGCAGATCGGCATTGGGGCCGGGGTACTTGTGGTGGTCGGCCTGGCCGGCTTCGCGGTGGTGCAACGCAGCCTGCGGCCGCTGTCCGAAGTCGAGCAGACCGCCGCGGCCATCGCTTCGGGTCAGCTGGATCGCCGGGTGCCAGAACGTGATCCCCGAACCGAGGTGGGCCAGCTTTCGCTCGCCATGAATGGAATGCTGTCCCAGATCCAAGTAGCGCTGGCGGCGTCGGAGGATTCGGCGGAAAAGGCGCGCAGTTCCGAAGAACGGATGCGGCGTTTCATCACCGATGCCAGCCACGAACTACGTACCCCGCTGACCACGATCCGCGGCTTCGCCGAGCTGTATCGCCAGGGCGCGGCGCGCGATGTGGCCATGTTGCTGTCGCGGATCGAGAGCGAAGCCAGCCGGATGGGTCTGTTGGTGGACGATTTGCTGACGCTGGCCCGCCTGGACGTGCAACGGCCGCTGGAGCGCAACCGGGTGGACTTGCTGGTTCTTGCCGCCGATGCGGTGCACGATGCGCGGGCGATCGACCGGAAGCGCGCCATCACCGTCGAAGTCCTGGAGGGCCCGGGCACACCGGAGGTGCTCGGCGACGAGCCCCGGTTGCGCCAGGTGCTCAGCAACCTCGTCGGCAACGCGCTGCAGCACACGCCCGACAGCGCCGACGTCACGGTGCGGGTCGGCACGGCTGGCCAGAACGCGGTCCTGGAAGTGGCAGACAAAGGTCCCGGGATGCCCGCGGAGGACGCGTCCAGGGTATTCGAGCGGTTCTACCGGACCGACTCTTCCCGCGCCCGCGCCAGTGGTGGGACCGGGCTTGGTCTGTCGATCGTCCACTCCCTGGTGAAGGCGCACGGCGGCGATGTCACGCTTACGACCGCGCCGGGGGAGGGGTGTTGCTTTCGCGTCACGCTGCCGCGCGTCAGCGAGGCGGCGGTGGAACTCACCGAGCCGGTCAGTTAGACCGATTCAGGTCAGCTCCGATAGCGCCTTTTTGATTTTGGCTTGCGCTTCGTCCAGTGATTCCGGTGACGGATTGCGGTCGACGGTGGCGAAACCGAAGTCGCTCAAGTGGCGGGTGGGGAACACGTGGATGTGCAGGTGTGGGACCTCTAACCCGGCGATGATGACGCCGGCGCGTTCGGTGCCAAACGCCTTGCACACCGCCTTGCCGATCAGCTGACTGACTTCCATCACCCGGCCGAATACCGCGCCGTCCACGGTCTGCCACTGATCGATTTCGGCGCGCGGGACCACCAACGTGTGGCCCTGGGTCATCGGCTCAATCGTCAAGAACGCGACGACGTCGTCGTCCTCGTAGACAAAGCGGCCGGGCAGTTCACGGTTGATGATCTTGGTGAAGATCGACGCCATTGGTTCAGCATATGTGTGCCGTCACTGACCCCAGCGCTGGCCATGGCCAGGACCCCAGCACATCGGCCGCGCTGGGCAGACCGACCAGCGCTCCTTGCGAGAAGTACGGGCCGGCGTTGGGAGTCAGCGAGGAGTATCCGTCGTTGACGATCGGTGCCAGCACCGAGTTGAGGCCCGCGACGATCGGCGCCGGGACACCGATCTGCTCGAGCGGTAACAGCATCGGCAACGTCGGGGACGGGATCAGGTACGTCGTGATCGTGCCTCCCAGCGAGGTGGTCACGCTGGACACTTCGACCGCGTCCGACAGCGAGGCAAACGATGACGTGTTGTGGTAGTAGGCGGCCCCGAACAGGGAGTTCACCCAGGCCGGGAGATTCCATGGCCGGTCGGGCGGATTGCCCCAGAAGTCGTATTGGCCATTGACCACGCTGACGTCGTATTGGGTGTTGGCCAGGCCATGCACCGTGTAGTTGATCAAAGGCACGGTCAGGCCATCGGGCAAGTAGATGTGCGCCAAACCGAGCTCAGGGCTGCCGAACAAGGCGAACTCCAGGGCATGGGCCGGTGGCGCGTTGGGGTCGGTTGCCAGGTAAGCCAACTCGCGGTTGGCGACGATGGTGCCCTGTGACAGTGCGGCCACGTGCACCGGCAACCCGCTGCTATTGGTCACCGCGCTCATGATCTGCTCATGGAGCATCCGCGTTCCGATGGCGACGGCCGTGTTGGTGTCGGGGGCGGCCAGACTGCCGCTGAGGATGCCGATGCTGGCCGGATAGTTGATGACCGAAGCGATGGTGTCGGGGAACCAGTTTTCGCCGATCGCATGGTTGATCAAGTCATATCCCTGCAGGATCGACGCCGAACTGGGCCCCGGAATGCCCAGCAGGAGTGCCTGTCCCAGATAGGGCAGCTCGGTGAGGAATCTCGGGTAGTAAAGCGGTCCGGCCCCCGGGACCGTAATCCTGGTGCCTGCCGCCGCGGGCGCCATCGAGGCGCCCCCGGCGGGCGTGGCTGCGGTGCTGGCCGAGGCCGTCGGGTCGGCGCCGAGCAGCGGGTGCTCGAGCAGCGCCGTGGCCGGGGCGTTGATCGCGCCGGCCAGACATCGCTGCGCGTTGGCGATCTCGGTGGTCAGATACGTGTTGGCGTCGGCCGCCAAGGTGAGCACGAACCGCTCGTGAAACTCCGCCGCTTGGGCACTGGCCAGCTGATACTGCAGGCCGTGCGTGCTGAACAACGCCGCAATGTGGGTGGAGACGTCGTCGGCGCCCGCGGCCAGCAGCAGGGTTGTGGATCGGGCGGCCGCTGCGGTGGCCGTGCTGACCGCCGACCCCATCGCGGCCAAATCCTCGGCCGCGGTGCTCAGAAAATCGGGCGCTGCAACGACATACGACACGGGTCTCTCCTCGAGAGCACGAGGGAGGCGTGCCGATCGTCGGCCCTCGCGCAATCTGTGGCCATGAGGTTACTCGCAGGCCGGACCCTGGCGCCGACTTTTGGGCAGGACTGCCGGGACTTCATAGCCTTGTAGTCCGTCATCGGGTCGGTGCGTCATCGGCTCTCCCGGCCGGATCCAGGGCGCCAAGGGGCACATCTCATTCGTTCTGGCCTGATGGGATTGCCGTGGCGCGCGGCATTCGGAGCGCCGAACCTACCCGGTCGAAATATCCGAAATTACAGTCGCACAGTGATTTTCGGACAACTCAACCATCATGTTACTGGTCACAAGTCTTTTCGAGACAAAATCGTTAACCCGATGTGGCCGTGTCGTTTTCCGCGTTCGTCAAGATCCTCGGTGACCCAATACACGGGAGGGGACCTACGTGCGGTTTCCTGCGGCAGTGCTCGCCATACCCACGGCATTGCTTACCGCGTGTGCCATTTCGGCGCTGCCCGCCGTCTTCCCGCCCGCCACGCACGCCGCCGCCGCATTCGGTCCGCTGGCCCCGCCCAACCCGTTCATGGCGCCGAATGGATTGGCGTCCATGCACAATGACGCCGGATCGGCAGACGCGGGCCCGCTCCCCGGCCCCGGTGCGCGGCTGGCGCCGATCTTTGCCTACCCGCTGCTGGCCGCCTGTCCGAGCATCACCCAGGGGACTGACGGATTGGTGTTGGCCCTGTGCACCAACGACATCACCCAGGCCCCCATCGTCTATCTGATCGATCCCGGCGGCCTGGTTCCACATGTCATACCGCTGGCGAGCCTCGACGTCGCCAAAGGAGGTCTGCTCGGCGGCGTGTATGCCTACCTGGACAACAACAACCAGCTGGTGATGATCGACGGGACCAACCACCTACTGCGTATCGCTCATGCCAAGGACAGCAAGGGCTGCTGGCAATTGAGCATCACCGAGTCCACCGACGTGTCCAGTGCCATCCCGGCCGGCGATCAGTCCGTGGGTGTGGTCCCCGACTACCTGGGAAATGTGTGGTTCGCCACCGGCAGCGGCGTGGTCGGAGTGGCCAAGGTGGGCGGTGGTGTCGCCAGCGTTCAGTTGGACCCCGGTGAGCAAGTCGCCAACAGCATCTCGGCCTCGCCGGCCAACCGCGTCGGCGTGGCCACCACCGCCGCTCTCTACGAGCTCAACCTGGACGGCGTCGGCAATCCGCAGGTGCTGTGGCGGCAGCCCTACGATCGCGGCCCGGCTCGCAAGCCGGGACAACTCAGCTGGGGCACCGGTTCCACCCCAACCTATTTCGGGCCCACCGGTGCGGACTACCTGACCATCGTCGACAACGCTGACCCGCTGGTGCACGCGTTGATCTACGAGTCCGGAACGGGCAACCTGATCTGCCAGCAGCCGGTGCTGACTCAAGGCGGGCCGGGCAGTGAGAACTCGCCCATCGGCGCCGGGACGTCCATGTTCATCGCCAGCACCTACGGCTACCCGTATCCGGCGGTGCCGGCGGGCGCGGGCCCCGCGGTGCCCCCGACCGCGCCGTTCGTCGGGGGAATGACTCGGGTCGACGTCGAGCCCACCGGATGTCGCACCGTGTGGGACAGCAGGACTCGCAGTGCGGCGTTGCCCCACCTGTCTATTGCCGACGGCCTGATCTACACCATCACGCGGATCGGCCTGGACAACACCACACCGCTGGACGTCTTCGCGTTTGCCGTCATCGATCCGAACAACGGTCGAGTGCTGCTACAGCAACCGAAATCGGCCACCATCCTCAGTGATCCGATCCAAACGGCCTGCATGGTCCTGATGGACAACAAGATCATGCAGGGCAACATCACCGGAATCGGCCGTATCGGATGAGTTATTCCTGGTTGCCGAACTTCATCATCTCCAGGTTCCAGTATCCGCGCATGTTGGTCATGAGCCCCTCGTCGTTGACGCGATAGGTGAACACGCCGCGGACCTCGCTGGTGAAGCCGCCGTCAAACCTGCTGCGCAGCACCAGGATATGGGCGATCTCGTTGGGCGAACTCGACGGAAAGGTCTCCTCGCAGGTGATCGACAGCTGGTTGGCCGCAATGTTGGTGTCATAGAAGTTCGCCACACCATCTTTGCCCCGCACCCCGGTGCCGTCCGGGTTGGTCACGGACTTGCCGATCGGATCCTCGATGACGATGTCGTCGGCCATCAAGGCGAGCCACCCCTGGCGGTCGTGGGCTTGAACGCAGCGCCATGACGCCTGCGAGGCCGCCAATGCGGGGGACTGGGTGGCTTGGGTCATCGCTATCTCCTGTCGTCAAATGGCGCGCGCGGCGCGTGCACCGCCGCGTCGGTGGCCAGATGCAGGCCACCGGGAGTCTCGGGGTGCCGGTGATCAACCCTGTTGGCACCCACCGTGATCAGACCCACGCCACCTCTGGCGCGAGCCGCGAAACAGTCACGGGTGCGCTGGGCTGGCCGCCCGTCGGTGGTGTCGAACCTCGTCTCCATCGCAGACATCACCGGCCGGTTGCGCGGCGCCATGGCGCCGATTCGCCTCGGCGCCAACAGGTGCGGAAAGCGGGTCACCCAGGCCCACGCGCCTCGTGCCGAGCGGCCTACCGGTCGGCGTCGGTGAAGCGGATGACGCCGCGAATGTTCTTGCCGTCAATCATGTCCTGGTAGCCCTCGTTGATCTGTTCCAGCCGGTACTGGCGGGTGATCATGTCGTCGATGTTGAGCTTGCGCGCCTTGTACATGGACAGCAGTTGCGGAATGTCGTATTGCGGGTTACCGCCGCCGAAGATGGTGCCCTGCAAGTTCTTCTGCATCAGGGTCAGCATTGCCAGGTTCAGGTTGACCTGAGTGTCCAGCAGGCTGCCGATCGCGGTGACCACGCAGGTACCGCCCTTTGAGGTGATCGCCAAGTAGGTGTCGATGTCGGAGCCCTGCAGCTCGCCGACGGTGATCACCACTTTCTTGGCCATCAGCCCGTAGGTGACTTCGGCGATCCCCATGAGCGCCGCCTCCATGTCGGGGTAGACATGGGTGGCGCCGAACTTGAGCGCCTGGTCGCGTTTCCACTCCACCGGCTCGACGGCGAAGATGTAGCGGGCGCCGGCGGTCACCGCGCCCTGCAGCGCCGCCATGCCGACCCCGCCAAGACCGACGATGGCGACGTCGTCGCCGGGGCGGACGTCGGCGGTACGAACTGCCGAGCCGTAGCCGGTGGTGACGCCGCAACCCACCAGGGCGGCGACCTCGAAAGGAATGGCCGGGTCGATCTTCACCACCGAGCTGCGGTGTACCACCATGTACGGCGAGAAGGTGCCCAACAGGGTCATGGGGTAGACGTTCTGGCCGCGGGCCTGGATGCGGAAGGTGCCGTCGGACACCGCGGCGCCGGCCAGCAGCCCCGCCCCCAGGTCGCAGAGATTGCGCAGGCCGGCCTGACAGGTCGGGCATCTGCCGCAGGACGGGATGAAGGACAACACCACGTGGTCGCCGGGGGCGATGTCGTCCACACCGGGGCCGACCTCGGTGACGACACCGGCGCCCTCATGTCCGCCCAGGACCGGGAAGCCCGCCATCGGAATGCCGCCGGTGACCAGGTGGTTGTCGGAGCGGCACATGCCCGCCGCTTCCATCTGAATCTTGACCTCGTCTTTGACCGGATCGCCGATTTCGATGTCCTCGACCGACCACGGCTGGTTGAACTCCCAGATCAGAGCGCCTTTTGTCTTCACGTTGGACCTGACCTCATTTCGCCATTGAATTGATCAGAACTGCCGGACGCGGGCGCCCAGTCAGTAGTGACGAGTGCCACAGGACACTCTTTTCGGCCAGCATAGCGCGCGCAACAAAACAAATGCTTGGTTGGGTGCATGGAGCGGCTGGCCGTACCCGGGTCACCAGATCGGGACGGGCGTCTTACCCAGCGGGTAGTAGCCGGGAAGCCGCTCACCGGCGAGGCTGCGCTCGATGCGCCGCTGCATGCCCGCGGACAGCTTCCCGGCCTTCATCAGATCCAGGTACAGCGCCTGCACGTGTCCGAAGTCGAAGAAGTCGCGCTGCCACTCGATGAGTTTGTCCGCGTTGAGCCGGAACCAGCTGCCGCCGATGCCGTAGATCTCCTGTCGGCCGCCGTCGCCGTCGGTGACGACCTGCTTCCAGAAGCCGACGATCTCGCCCTGCCGGTCATCGATGATGACCTTCTGATAGGGGTACTGCCAGTTCTGAAGGCCCTCCATCTCGTACCCGAGCGCGACGTCGCGGATCTCGTCGATCCCGACGCACATCACGTCTTCCTTCGGGCCGATGTTCCATCCGTAGGTGGCATCGGGGGCGTAGAAGTCGGCCAGTGGCTTCCAGTCGCCCGCAGCCTCGCAGTCCCTGTTGGCCTGAAGCCAGGACTGCACCCACTGTTCAAGTTCGCTACGTTCGAACGACGCCATTGTCCTCAGTCTTCTTTCGCTTTGATCGATAGTGCTTGGGTTGGACACATTCGCACCGCCTGCTCTATCTCTGGGCGGGCTTGCTCGGGGGGCTCGGGACCGATGATCTCGACCTTGCCTCGCTTGGGCACCCGGAAGTAGTCCGGTGCCTCCAATTCGCACATGGCGTGGCCCTGGCACAGA
Organism: Mycobacterium marinum; assembly: GCF_003391395.1. Taxonomy (NCBI): domain Bacteria; kingdom Bacillati; phylum Actinomycetota; class Actinomycetes; order Mycobacteriales; family Mycobacteriaceae; genus Mycobacterium; species Mycobacterium marinum. The sequence continues at coordinate 5,795,941 of NZ_CP024190.1, read as the reverse complement.
TCCAGGTCGGCCTCAATCCGGTAGCTCATCAGTGGCCCCGGTTGTCGCTCATTTTTCTGCGGCGGTAGCGCACCCTGGCGGGGCGCGCCAACTGAACCACCATCTTGGAGTGGTCGTTGCGATAGCTGTCGGCGGGCTGCGCCATCTCGAACTCGTACTCGCGCAGCAATACCGAGAAGATCGCCTTGATTTGCATGGTGGCGAATGCCGCCCCCACGCAGCGATGCCGTCCGGCGCCGAACGGGATCCAGGTCCAGCGGTTGATCAAATCCTCTTGCCGCGGCTCCTGGTAGCGCTCGGGCACAAACTCATCCGGATCGGGGAAGTCCTCGGCAATCCGGTTGGAGATCGCCGGTGAAGCCGCAACCAGTTCACCTTCGTGAATCGGGTAACCCTCGACCTCGAATTCGCCCTTGGCCACCCGCATCAGGATGATCAACGGCGGGTGTAGTCGCAGCGTCTCCTTCAAAACGTTCTCCAGCCGTGGAATCTGGCGCAGCGCGTGGAAACTCACCGGCTGGCCGTCGGCGTAGAGCTCGTCGAGCTCGTCGATCACGGCGGCATACGCGTCGGGGTGGCGCAGCAGCTCGATCAGCGTCCAGGCCGAGGTACCCGAACTGGTGTGGTGCCCGGCGAACATCAACGAGATGAACATGCCGGTCACCTCATCGGCGCAGAACCGCGGATTGCCTTGCTCATCGGTGATCGACACCAGCACGTCGAGCATGTCGCGGTCACGCTTGTCGGTCGGTGGGTTGGCGACCCGCTGGTGCATGATCTCCTGGACCAACGCCACCAAGCCTTTTCGGGCCTCGTCTCGCCGACGGAAACTTTCGATCGGCAGATACGGATCCGCGTAGCACAGCGGGTCGGTGCCGCGCTCGAGCTCGTGATAGAAGTACGCGAACCGGGAGTCGAGCTGGTTGCGGAACTTCGTGCCGATCAGACACGAGGTCGAGGTGTAGATGGTCAGTTCGGCAAAGAACTCCAGCAGGTCGATTTCGCCTTCCTGGCCCCAGTTCTCGATCATCCGATGCACTTCGCGTTCGATGGTCGTGGCATGCCCTTTCATGTGCTCGCCACGCAATGCCGAGTTGTGCAGCATCTCCTTGCGCCGCTCGGGGCTGGCGTCGAACACCACCCCTTTGCCGAAGATCGGGGTCATGAAGGGGTAGGCCTCGGCCTGGTCGAGTTCTTCATCGCTGGAGCGGAAAAAGAACTCATTGGCTTTGGCGCCAGAGAGCAGGACAACGTGCTTGTTGGCCAACTGGAACCAGCCCACGTCGCCGCATTCGTCGCGCACCCGCTGCATCAACCCGATCGGATCGGTGCGGAACTCCTCGAGATGTCCGTGTTCCTCTTCGCCGCCGGACACTCGCGGCACGATTGCTGTCGTCATGAATCCTTGGCCTTCTCATCGACTTTGAGTTGCTGACGGTTCGTGGTGGCGGCCAACGGGGCTTCCGGCTGCAACTCCATGTTGGCCACGAACCCACCCCTGGGTGTTTCCGCCACGAATATGATGGCCCGGGCGATGTCGGATGCTCGCAGGAAGTAGTCGTGGCGCGCCTGACCCCATTTGGCCCAGTCCTCGAGTGCCGGGCCGATCGACTCGACCGGCAGGCTCCAGCCCATCGCCGTCTTGGTCGGGCCGGGATGCACGATCGACGCACGCAGGCCGGTGCCCTCCAATTCCATTTGCAGGTTGGTGACCATTGCCACCAGTGCGGCTTTGGCCGCACCGTAGGCACCCATGTGTGGGCGCTGGCGCAGCGCCACATCCGAGCCCACGAAGATCAGGTCCCCGCGCTGGCGTTCGAGCATGCCCGGAAGAACGGCGGTGGCCAGCCGGTTTGCCCCGATCAAATGGATCTGGACCTGCGATTCGAAAGTCTCGGTGTCGATTTCGTAGAGTCGACCGAAGTAGGTGTCGCCGGCGCCGGCGACCAGCACCTCGATGTCACCGAGCCGCTCGGTGGCCTGATGCACGAAATCCTTGACCGAATCTGCGTCAGTGACATCGAGGGCCAGCGCGACGGCATCGCCGCCATCGGCGCGAATCTTTTCGGCGATCTCTTCACACTTCTGAACCCGCCGCGCGCCCAGCGCAACCGGAAAGCCATGGGCGGCCAGCTCGACCGCGGTGGCGGCGCCGATTCCCGATGATGCGCCGGCGACGATCGCGGGCCGGCGATCCGGGTGGGGCTGGAAGCGAGGCATCAGGCGACCTCCACGGTGATCGGCAGGTGAGCGAATCCGCGGACGTTGCTGGAGTGGACCCGCACGGCGTTGCCCTCGTCGACCTGGTAGCCACGGATTCGTCTGAACAGTTCGGTCAGTGCCACCCGGGCTTCCATCCGAGCCAGATGTGCTCCCAGACAGAAGTGCGCGCCACTACCGAAACTCAGCAGCTTCGAGCCGATCTCGCGCCCGATCAGGTACTCGTCGGGATCCTGGAATGCCCGCTCGTCACGGTGGGCCGAGCCCGGCAACAGGAGCACCACGTCCCCCTCGGGGATCGTGGTGTCGTAGAGGGTGAGTTCACCGACGACGGTGCGGGCCAGGATCTGGCTCGAGGTGTCATAGCGCAGGGTTTCCTCGACCCACAGCGGTACTCGAGACAGATCGGCGTAGATCGGTGTCAGTTGATCGGTGTTCTTGTGGCCCCAATACGCGGCATTGGCGAGAAGTTTGGTCGTCGTCTCATTTCCGGCGATCACCATCAAGAACATGAAACCGAGCACTTCTTCGTCGGTAAGGCGGTCGCCGTCGACGTCGGCGGCCAGCAGCGCGGAGGTCAGATCGCCGGAGGGCTTCTTACGCCGCTCGGCGATCATCTGCTGGTAGTAGACGATGAGGTTGATCGATGCCTCGATGGCCGATGCCGGTACATCCGTGACACCGTCCTCGCGGTGCATCACCCCGTCTGCCATCGCCCGGATCTGATCGCGATCGGCGACCGGAACGCCCATCAGCTCGGAGATCACGTCCATCGGCAGCTTGCCGGCGAATTCGGCCACATAGTCGACCGTCTGGGAGCCGCCGGCCATGTCCAGCATGGTGTCCAGGTGCGCCACGGCCAGCTCGGTCACCCGCGGCTCCAGCTCGCGAATCCGCCTTGGCGTAAAGCCTTTCGAGACCAGCGTGCGCAGCCGTAGATGCGCCGGGTCGTCCATCGCCAAGAATGACATCGTCTTGGTGGCATGGGGCCCGCGTGACACCGGATCCAGCGAAACTCCGTCGCGGTTGGAAAGCGTGGTGCTGTTGCGGAATCCCTGGTGCACGTCGCGGTGCCGGGACAGCGCCCAGAACCCGAGTTCCTGGTTGTGATAGAGCGGGGCCTCGTCGCGCAGCCGCCGATAGTACGGATACGGATCCTCGTGGAAGTCGTAGTCATAGGGATCGAGGACCAGCTCGGGTCCCCCCACGTGCACGCTCATGCGTCCTCGCCCGCCTCGGCGGCTGGCTCTGCCAAAGCGTCGCCGGGGGCCGCCTGCCCCGCGCCGACCAGGATCAGTACCGCGACGTCTGCCAGCCGGTCGGCAACTTCGTGATAGGTGAATTCCCCACTGCCGGCGTGTACCAGCGCGCCGAAAAATGCCATTTCGAGCGCCGCGATGGTGCCGGGTTGCGCCCCAGGACCGATGGCCGAGGCGATCCGGCGATGGATCTCGGCGCCGATCTGATCGCGCACGGTGCGCACCGCGGGGTCGGCGCCGCCGCCCAGTAGCGCCGCCGTGCACGCGGCCCCCACCTCGGGTTCATCCGCTACCACCAGGGCCAGGTGGCGCAGCGCCTGTACCACCCGATCGCGCATCGCGACGTTGACGTCGGTGAAGAAGGGGACCTTGCGCACCAGGTCGAGATAGACCTCGGCGATCAGGTGGTTCTTCGACGAAAAGTAGGTATATGCGGTGGCCGGGGACACCCCGGCGCGGGCCGCCACCATCCGGACCGTCAGGTCCGGGTAGGAGCTCGCCCGCAAGGTGTCCATGCCAGCTGCCAGCACCCGGCGAAAGGTCTCCTCCTGGCGACGGTTGCGCCGCCGATCTCCGGACTCGTGCTGTTGCTGGTCGGTGACCGTAACCAGTGCATCGCTGGACACATGTCCAAGCTAGAGGATGGTTGCGAGGCGAGGCAACCCCCGTGCCTGAAAATACTGGCCTAACACCTATAACCGGGGAGATTGGCGGTTGCCGGCGGGGTCGGACCTTGCACCGTCGCCGCGCTTGAAGCTATGGTTGGCCCATCGATATCGGACAGCTGTCCATTGGATTGGTCCTTCATCAGCACGGAGGCGGGAGCGGTAGATGGCCCTGTTGGCCGACGGAGTCAGCTCACTGTTCATCGATGGCAAGCGCTGCGAGGGTGGGGCGGGTACTTTTGCGACCGTCAACCCGGCCACCGAGGAAACGCTCGGCGTGGCGGCCGATGCCGATGCGGGTGATATGGACCGGGCGGTCGAGGCCGCGCGCCGCGCATTCGACGACACCGATTGGTCGCGCAACACCGAATTGCGAGTGCGATGCGTGCGGCAGCTGCGCGACGCGATGCGTGAACACATCGAAGAGCTGCGCGCGGTGACCATCTCCGAAGTCGGGGCGCCGCGGATGCTCACCGCCGCCGCTCAATTGGAGGGCCCGGTCAATGACCTGGCCTTTTCCGCCGACACCGCCGAATCCTATTCCTGGAAGCAGGATCTCGGTGCGGCGGCGCCCATGGGCATCCCGACGCGGCGCACCCTGGTGCGCGAGGCGGTGGGCGTCGTCGGCGCCATCACGCCGTGGAACTTCCCGCACCAGATCAACCTCGCCAAGCTGGGCCCCGCGCTGGCCGCGGGCAATACCGTCGTGCTGAAACCGGCACCGGACACACCGTGGTGCGCGGCGGTGCTCGGCGAATTGATCGCCGATTGCACCGATATCCCACCCGGCGTCGTCAACATCGTCACCTCCAGCGAACACGGCCTGGGCGCTCTGTTGGCCAAAGACCCTCGCGTGGACATGGTTTCGTTCACCGGATCCACCGCGACCGGCCGCAGTGTGATGGCCGATGGGGCGGCCACCATCAAGAGAATGTTCTTGGAGCTGGGTGGCAAATCGGCCTTCATCGTGCTCGATGACGCCGACCTGGCCGCGGCGAGCTCGGTATCGGCCTTCACCGCAAGCATGCATGCCGGGCAGGGGTGTGCGATCACCACCAGGCTGGTGGTGCCGCGTGCCCGCTACGACGAGGCCGTCGCAATAGCTGCGGGGACCATGTCGTCGATCAAGCCCGGCGATCCTGATGATGCCAGAACGGTTTGTGGTCCTTTGATTTCGCAACGGCAGCGGGACCGGGTACAGGGTTATCTCGACTTGGCGATCGCCGAAGGCGGAACCTTCGCTTGCGGCGGCGGGAGGCCGGCCGGCCGGCAGGTCGGTTACTTCATCGAGCCCACGGTGATCGCGGGTCTGACCAACGACGCCCGGCCCGCGCGCGAAGAGATCTTCGGTCCGGTGCTCACGGTGCTTGCTCACGACGGTGACGATGACGCCGTGCGCATCGCCAACGATTCACCGTATGGCTTGTCGGGCACCGTTTATGGCGGTGACCCGCAGCGAGCCGCCGACGTCGCCGCGCGGCTGCGGGTGGGCACCGTGAACGTCAACGGCGGGGTTTGGTATTGCGCTGATGCGCCGTTCGGGGGATACAAGCAATCCGGGATCGGGCGTGAGATGGGCCTCGCCGGATTCGAGGAGTATCTGGAAACCAAGCTGATTGCGACTGCGGCGAATTAGAGGAGAACGCGTGGGACAGTTCGAGAAGAAGGTGGCGATCGTCACCGGGGCGGCGCAGGGTATTGGCCAGGCGTATGCGGACGCCCTGGCTCGCGAGGGTGCGCGCGTGGTCGTCGCCGACATCAATGCCGAGGCTGCCGAGAAGACCGCAAAGCAGATTGTCGCCGACGGTGGCACGGCAATTCATGTGCCCGTGGATGTTTCCGATGAGGAGTCGGCCAGGGCGATGGCCGATCGTACGGTCAGCGAGTTCGGCGGCATCGACTACCTGGTGAACAACGCCGCGATCTACGGCGGCATGAAGCTCGACCTACTGCTGACGGTGCCGTTGGACTACTACAAGAAGTTCATGAGCGTCAACCACGACGGGGTGCTGGTGTGCACGCGCGCCGTGTACAAGCACATGGCCAAACGCGGTGGCGGGGCAATCGTGAACCAGTCGTCGACGGCGGCGTGGCTGTACTCGAACTTCTATGGTTTGGCCAAAGTCGGGGTCAACGGGCTTACCCAACAGCTTTCCCGTGAGCTTGGCGGAATGAAGATCCGGATCAATGCGATCGCGCCGGGACCGATCGACACCGAAGCCACCAGAACCGTCACGCCCGGCGAGTTCGTCAAGGACATGGTCAAGCAGATCCCGTTGAGTCGGATGGGGACTCCCGAGGACCTGGTGGGGATGTGCCTGTTCTTGCTCGGCGACCAGGCCTCCTGGATTACCGGGCAGATCTTCAATGTCGATGGCGGCCAGATCATCCGCTCGTAGCCACCGGAGACGATGCAAAGCCAAGCGATGACAAGGAGCGGCGCACATGTCTGAGCACCCGAAACTCGGGTACATCGGTCTGGGCAACCAGGGTGCCCCGATGGCCAAACGCCTGCTCGACTGGCCCGGCGGCCTAGTGGTTTACGACGTCCGGGCCGAGGCGATGACGCCGTTGGCCGAAGCCGGCGCCAGCGCCGCCGCCAGCGTCGCCGAGGTCGCCGGCGCCGACATCATCAGCGTGACTGTGCTCAACGACGCCCAGGTGCGTGAGGTGATCACCGGTGCGAACGGTCTGGCGGCACACGCGCGCGCGGGCACCATCATTGCGATTCACTCCACGATCAGCGACACCACCGCCGAAGAACTCGCGCGGGAACTGCGCTCGCGCGGGATTCACGTCATTGACGCGCCGGTCAGCGGTGGTGCGGGAGCCGCTAGCAAGGGCCAACTGGCCACCATGGTGGGGGCCGGCGACGACGTCTTTGCCCGGGTCAAAGAGCCGTTCTCGTGCTGGGCATCGCTGGTGGTACATGCCGGCCCGCCCGGTGCGGGCACCCGAATGAAGCTGGCCCGCAACATGCTGACCTTCACCATTTATGCGGCCGTCGGCGAGGCCTGGAAGCTGGCCGAGGCAAGTGGGGTGAACCTGCAGGATCTGGGCAACGTGGTGCGCCACACGGACAAACTGACCAGCGGCGCCGGGTCGATCATGTTCCGTGATAACACGAAAGACCTTGAGCCTGGCCATTTCCTGTACGACGGATTTGTGCACGCCCGCGATCTTGGTGAGAAGGATCTGGGGCTGGCGCTGGCGTTGGGCGAGGCGCTGTCAGTCGATCTGCCGCTGGCTAGGCTCGCGTTGGAGCGGCTTGCGCCCGGTCTTGGGGTACCGCACACACAGAAGGACGCGTAATGGACGAACTGCGCCGCAAGGGCCTGGACAAGATGAACGAGGTCTACGGCTGGGAGATGCCCAACATCGAGGGTGACGCGTACTTCGACCTGACCGTTGATCACCTCTTCGGCACGATCTGGACCCGGCCGGGGCTGTCGATGCGCGACAGACGTCTCATGACGCTGACGGCGGTGACGGCGATCGGAAATCGCGACCTGGCCGAGATCCAGATCAACGCCGCGCTGCTCAACGGGGAACTCACCGAGGACGAACTGAAGGAAATGGCGGTCTTTCTCACCCACTACCTCGGGTTTCCGCTGGGTTCGGCGCTCAATGGTGCGGTCGACGCGGTCGTGGCGCGGCGTAAGAAGGCCGCGGCGAAGGGCGCCGGCGAGGACAAGAAGGGCAACGTCGACGACGCGTTGAAGATGCACTCGGGCGGCAAGCCGGACTGAGACGGTGCCGGGCCGGGTGAGCCCGCTAGGCTTGCCCCGTGCGCGTCCTGGTGATCGGCTCCGGTGCCCGTGAACATGCTCTACTGCTGGCACTCGCCCGCGACCCGCAGGTCAGCGGGCTAGTTGTTGCTCCCGGGAACGCGGGCACCGCCCGGCTGGCCGAGCAACACGATGTCGATATCACCTCCGGTGACGACGTCGTCGCGCTGGCCCGCGAGGTGCGCGCCGACCTGGTGGTTATCGGCCCGGAGGTGCCACTGGTCCTCGGGGTGGCCGACGCCGTTCGCGCGGCCGGAATCGTGTGTTTCGGCCCCAGCAAGGACGCGGCGCGCATCGAGGGATCCAAGGCGTTCGCCAAAGAGGTGATGGCCGCGGCCGGGGTACGCACCGCCAGCAGCGAGATCGTCGATAACCCCGCGCGCTTGGACGCCGCTCTCGATCGATTCGGGCCGCCCGCCGGTGACCCGGCCTGGGTGGTGAAAGACGACCACCTGGCCGCGGGCAAGGGGGTGGTGGTCACACCGGAGCGTGATGCCGCCCGGGCACACGCTGCCGGGCTGCTGGAAGCGGGGCACCCGGTGCTGCTGGAGTCGTATCTGGACGGCCCCGAGGTATCGCTGTTCTGCGTGATCGACGGTGAGACCGTGGTGCCGCTGCTACCGGCGCAGGACTTCAAGCGGGTCGGAGAAGGTGATACCGGCCCCAACACCGGAGGAATGGGCGCCTACGCGCCGCTGCCCTGGCTGCCCGACGGCAGCTACCGGCAAGTCGTCACCGAGATCATCGAACCCGTTGCGGCCGAGCTAGTTCGGCGTGGTTGCCCGTTCTCCGGATTGCTCTACGCCGGCCTGGCGATCACCGCGAAGGGGCCGGCGGTGGTCGAATTCAATTGCCGTTTCGGTGATCCGGAGACCCAGGCGGTGCTGGCGTTGCTGGACTCACCGCTCGGTCAGTTGCTGCACGCCGCCGGTAGCGGAAAGCTGGCCGACTTCGGCGAACTGCGCTGGCGCGAGGGTGCCGCGGTGGCGGTGGTACTGGCCGCGGAGAACTATCCCGGACGGCCCCGCCTTGGCGACGTCATCGTCGGCGCCGAGGCTGACGGGATCTTGCATGCGGGCACGGCACGCCGCGACGACGGGGCGATCGTGTCATCCGGGGGCAGGGTGCTCTCGGCGGTGGGAACCGGTGCTGACCTGGCCGCGGCGCGCGCGGACGCGTACCGCATTCTGGGGTCGATTCGTCTGCCGGGCAGTCATTTCCGCAATGACATTGGGTTGCTCGCCGCGCAGGGCAGGGTCGGCGGCTAACCCACCTCCCGAGCGGGCGATGCCCCTTTGGCGGCTTTCCTACCCCTGGTACTGCGGGCAGTAGGCGGTGATCGCCGCGTTGATGCCGGCGGACGCCTGTGCGGGCGTGATTCCGGTGTTGTTCACGGTCGCGGCGGCGGCATCATGGGGGGTTCCCCCGTTTTGCAGGCTGGTGCATACGGCACGGCCGGTGGCGGCCGCGGTTGCGGGGTCGGTGACGGTGATACCGGGAATCTCTGACACCAGGGACAGGAAACTCTGGTCGGGGCTGGGGGGATGTGGTGGTGCCGGCGGCGTCACAACGGGCGCGGGAATTCTGGAAACCTTTGGCGCGGAGATGATCTGGGTTTCGGCCGGTCGCTGTGGTGGCGGCGCGACTCGGTGCGGGGCCGGCACGGGTGGCGTGGGCCGCGGCGGTGGCGGGTGTTGTGCCACCGGTTGGGTCGGCGACGGCGGAGGGCCTTGTTCCGGGGATGCGGCCAGCGTCCTGTGCGCAGAGGCAGTGGTGTCATTGGAGATCGAGTAGCCACTGGCGCCGACGGCAGTGAGCGCTAGCACCGTCGATGCTGCCGCGAAGATGCGCCACCTACCGCGTCGTTGCGGCGTTTCGCGGTCAGCCAAGGTTCGAGGCGCCGGGGTGGCCTTGGCCGGCCTGCTCGCCAGAGGTGCCGGCATGGTCGAAGCCGAGGACTTCGGGTGCCGGCCACAGCGGGCGGCCCGCGCGAACGCGTGCGCGAAATCTGTGCATCGGGCGTATCGATCGGCGGGATTCTTCGCCAGTGCCACGGCCAGCACCGGGTCGAAGGCCGCGAGTTCGGGGCGCGTCTGGGCCAGCGCCGGTGGCGGGGTGGACAGGTGGCGGCTGATCACCACGGCCGGGTTGGTGTGCGGGAACAATGTTGTCCCGGTCAGCAGGTGGTAGACGGTGGCGGCGAGCGCGTACTGATCGGCACGTCCGTCGATCGGTTCGTCCGTCAGCTGTTCGGGCGCGGCGTAGGGGAACGTTCCGATGGTCATGTTGGTGGCGGTCAGACCACTGGCGTCGCCGATGTTGCGCGCTATTCCGAAGTCGCCCAACAGGATTCTCTGGCCGTCTTCGCCGGGGTCGCTGAGCAAGATGTTCGCCGGGCTGACGTCGCGGTGCAGCAGATCATGGTGCTGATGCGCGTAGTCGAGCGCGCTGGCGATCGCCGCGATGATTGTCGACACCTGATCTGCCGGCATGCCAACCGGGTAGTGGTCCCGTAGCAGGCTGGCCGCGTCGGTTCCCTCGACGTAGTCCATCGAGATCCAGAGCCCGCCGGCATGTTCGCCCCGGTCGTTCACCCGGACGATGTTCGGATGCCACAGCGCGGCGGCAACGTCGGCCTCCCTGATGAAGCGACGACGATAGTCGTCGTCGGCACAGACGCCGGCGCCGAGGACCTTGAGCGCTTCGTGGCGGGGCAACCGTGGGTGCTTGGCTAGGTAGACCTCGCCCATGCCGCCGGAACCCAGCAACCGGAGGATGGTGTAACCGGCAAATACTTCTCCGGCAGTCAACCCGATGCCGGGGTCTTGATGAACTAGCCCAACCATCACGCCGTCCATTGCAGTGTTGCCGGCGCCGGCTCAGCGCTGGCCTGGGATTAGTCTAGGGAGTTCACGTTCCGTTTACCATGACGCCATCACCGGTTCATTGAAAAGTCTTACCTGATGGCCGGGTGCCGCCGCCAGCCGGACGACCAGCGAGCAACATCGTGGCGCTGGTTCGCGGCACCGTTGTCACGCGGTGTGCCGGCATCGCGGGGCCGAAGTGAAAGGTCGTTTGGTCCCTAATGGTTGGGACGAATGCCTCCTGACGACCGCGCCACCGGGTTCTAGCGTCGAACCTAGGCAGCGGAGCTTCCAAGGGATGAGGCGGCGGAATGGGCGGCGAGGTAGTGGATCCGGGAATCGTCATCGGCATCGACGGCTCGCCCGGCTCCGATGCGGCGCTGAAATGGGCCGTCCAGGAGGCCACGATGCGCAACGTGGCACTGACCGTGGTGCATGCTGCGGCCTACGTGCCGGACGCTGCGCCCAAGGCCGAATGGTTCGGTGACCCGGCTCCCGATGAACTTCTGCAGCAACTGGACACGCGGGCCCAGCAGGTTCTGGCCGACGCGGTGCAGATCGTCAAGGACGCCACCGGCGACCATCGTCTGCGCATCATCCATGAGCTCAGTTCGCAGTCACCCGTTCCAGCGCTCGTCGAGCTGTCCAGGAAAGCCGACCTGGTGGTGGTGGGCAGTCGCGGTCAGGGGTTGGTGAAGCGCATGCTGCTGGGCTCGGTCAGCACCGGGCTGGTCCATCACGCCCACTGCCCGGTCGCGGTGGTACCCAGCGAAGTCCCGCCACCGGTTGAGGGGCCGGTTGTGGTCGGCATCGATGGCTCGCCGGCGTCGGAGCTTGCCACCGCCATCGCTTTCGACGAGGCCTCCTGGCGGGGTGCGGAACTGGTCGCGCTACACGCCTGGACCGATGCCGAGGTCCCCGCGGCGGCGAATCGGGACTGGACCGGCACCACCAGGACGTCGTGGTCGGAGCTGCAAGCGGCGGCCGACGAAACGCTGGCCGAGCGATTGGTCGGCTGGCGGGAACGCTATCCAGACGTGGTGGTCCGTCGAGTCGTCGTGGTCAACCGTGCCACCCAGCACCTGATCGAGCACGCGGAGTCCGCCCAGCTTGTGGTTGTCGGCAGCCATGGGCGCGGAGGATTCTCCGGGATGTTGCTCGGGTCGGTCAGCACTGCGGTGGTACACGCGGTCCGCGCGCCCGTGATCGTCGCCAGGCAGGGCTAGCACCCGGCGCAAGAATCGCTGGTTGAGACTAGCCCGAGCCCGTCATCGCTGCGGCCGAAACGGTGCCCAGGCTGCGCCGCAGACTGCGCACCGATGTTTTCGGGGCATGCGAGAACCTGAACAGCAGCACGTGTGACTCGTCGGCTCTGGTGTGCGTCAGCGCCCGCAGCCGCTCTTGGAGGGAACCCAGGTGCGCGGCGAAATCGGGTGACAACCCGCGTAGTTCGTCGTCGTTGCGCGCGTAGAGGAACACCGGAGCCAAGGGCTGCACCGCCAGTCCGAGGTGTTGTGCGGTGATCCACACCGCCTCCATGGCCGAGCCGCCGCGCGCGTAGTCGGCCAGAGTATCGCCTTGAATGGACACCACGCCGAAGCCCGAGCTGGCACAGATGCGGGCGCGCGTATAGTTGCCAAGCCCCGCACCGGCCTCCCACTCGGCGAGCTTGCGTATCACGTCCGGGCGTCTGGCGATGTTGAAGCCGGTCAGCTCCCAGCGGTCCATCTCCAGGCTGCGCATGTCGATACCCGACTCCATGGAATCGGTGGTTGGCCAACGGATCTCCGACAACATCTCGGCATGCATGTGCTGGGTCAGGTACCGAACGCGGTCTGAGGCGGCGAAAATCGACGCCACGTCCGCGATCTCGTCTGCACCGGTCAACAACTGCAGCCGAGCGCCCTCGGCCGTGGCCACCGCCTCCAGGGACGCCACAACCCCGTCCTCGAGTGCGACAGCGGCACCCCGATGACGATTGGTTTCCCGCAGCCACATCGGCTCATAGAGGCGGGCCAGGTTGGGGTCGCCGCCGTCGGCAAGCTTGACCACGGCCGACAGCCGATGCCCGTGCCCGGCGATGTCGGCAGGTCCAAGTACTCCGTGTTTGGCCGCGGCAACTCGGGCGTTGAACCACGCGGCGCCGACGGCGACGGCGCTAGCGCGGTAGTCGACGTCCAACGTCGCGACGTGCTCGGTCGAGAGCTCGATGGTCACCGAATTCGGGTCGGTCTCGATATGCCAGGGCTGATTATTGGCGGCCGACGGCGCCCGATTGGCCGCGGCCGCGACGATGAGGTGCGCGGCTGACTCCGGTGGTTCGGCGGCCATCGCACAGTCCGCGCCCGACGGGCTGGATTCGTCATGCGGGGCGGGTTCGGCAACCCGATCGAGCGCCTGCCCGACGTCGATGCGCACCCGGCCCGATGCAAGCGGCTCGTTCAACCCGATGCGGCGCACGGCTTCACAGACCGCGGTCGCCCCGAGCGAGACCTCGCTGGCCAACTGCGGCCAGGTTGCCAGGGTTTGCTCGATCTCGACCAGCGAGGCCGCGGACCGGGTGGATAGTCCCTGGATGTCGAACAGCCGGAGGATATAGGGGAGCTTCTCTCGATTGGACAAGCCCGACAGCTCGTCGAGGTCGATATCGCCCAACAGTCCGTGCAGGATGGGGCGCGACGGATCCATGTCGAACCGTTCGATGTCCACCAGGCCCCGGTCGCTGGTTGCCATCAGCACCGGAATGTGTCGTGCCCGGGCGGCGAGGCGGACCCCAACCTTCATGTCGAGCGAGTCGCATTCCTCGACGAGTATGTCGAGGCCGTCCAGGAACGCGTCCATGGCCTCGGCGGACAGCCCGGACGTGTTGACCTCCACGGGGAGGTAGGGATCGAGTTCGGCGATGCGCCGAGCCGCCACCGTCGCCTTGTTCACTCCCAGGTCGAAAACCGTTGCCGGTACCCGGTTGAGGTTGGAAACCTCGAGGGTGTCGAAGTCGGCAAGCCGCAGCGTGCCGCACAGTCCTTGGGTGGCCAGCATGTGTGCGACGGCATGCCCCACGCTCAGGCCCACCACGCCGATCTTGAGCCGCCCGAGTCGATCCTGTTCGGAGCCGGTGATCAGGTTCCGGTTGCGATCCAGCCGCAGCGCCCGAAAAGATCTGGGGCCGAGGATGCTGACCACCGTTTTGCGCCAGGGGTAAAACGCCCATCGCTTGGATTCGGCCATAATTTCCGGGGCCAGCGGGGGTAGCACACTTTGGGCATTGGCCTTCTGCTCGTCCCATCTGTCGATCACCTCGATATGTGGATCGGCGCGCAACTCCGCCAACGTACGCCGATCGCTAGCATCGGACTCATCGAGGATCACTGGGCGATTCACCGGCTCAGAGTAGCAACGGTCATCTTTTGGGGCGCGCTTGACTGGTGGTGTTGGAATCGCGACAAATGGCGGCTGGTCGCTCGCTGCCGGATGTTTGCCAGTCGTCGGCCAGATGCGTCGGCGCCGCCGCCGTGAATCAACCGCGATCCTGCTGCGCGCCTGGTCCGGGCCCGGTTGACCGTCCGCATGCGGCTTGTCCGCGGACCGATTGCTGGTTGGGATGGAAAAGAATCGGCATTCGGTCTCGAGATCGCGCCAATCCGGCCTCCTTCTCGGCCGAAAAAACATCCCAGCTAACGACATTTGCTGTCGGCAAGATTGGTTTAGGGCGAGATGGTGGTTTCTAATTTTTGGTGCGAGTTGCTCGGACCAAACCAAGATCGGACGACATTTCGATTGGACGTGCGCCAGTGAATGTGGAATGACGATGCAAATCGACGGCCGTGGTCAGAAGGCGGCGGCCTGACCGTCTCGGCGTGGGTCACTGGCGGCCAGGTAGCCATGCTCGAGCCGCCAAATCGCTTGGCAGCTACCGAACTCGTTGTAGTCCTCGACGGTAACCAGATCGTGGCCACGCCGGCGCAACTCGTCCAGCGTCGACGGTGGAAAGCCCCTCTCGCAGCTGACTTTCAATCCCTGGACCCATCGGAATCGGGGACCGTCACATGCCGCTTGCGGATTCAGGCCGTAGTCGGCGATGCGGACCATCATCTGTACATGTCCTTGGGGCTGCATTTGGGCGCCCATCACGCCGAAGCTGAGTACCGGGGCGCCGTCCTTGGTGACAAAACCGGGAATGATGGTGTGGTAGGGGCGTTTTCGGGGTCCGACCTGGTTCGGGTGTCCTGGTGTTGCAACAAAACCCGATCCCCTGTTTTGCAGTGATATCCCTGTTCCGGGCACCACCACGCCGGAACCGAACCCCATATAGTTCGACTGGATCATCGATACCATCAAGCCGTCGGCATCGGCTGCCGTGAGATAGATGGTCCCCCCTTTGGGGGTCCCGGCCGAAGCTGGCTTTGCCTGTTTGAGGTCGATCAGTGCCGCCCGCCCTCTGAGGTATTCCTTGTCGAGGAGCTGGTCGGGCCCCACCGTCATGTGGTCGATATCGGCCAGCTGGTGCTGGGCATCGCTGAAAGCCAGCTTCAGCGCCTCGATCTGCAGGTGCACGCTGTCGGCGGAATCGACTGGATAACAGGACATGTCGAACTGGTCGAGGATCCCGAGCGCGATCAGTGCCACGATGCCCTGGCCGTTGGGCGGAATCTCGTGGATGGTGTAGTCGCGATAGTTGGTGCTGATGGTGCCGACCCAGTCGGTGCGGTGCGCGGCCAGATCGCTGGCGCGCAGCGCTGCGTCATTGGCCCTCGCGTGCGCTTCCATCTTGTCGGCCAGCTCGCCTCGGTAAAACGCTGCCCCCGTGCTGGCGGCGATCTTCTCGAGTGTGTCCGCGTGGTCGGGAAAGGTGAACAGCTCGCCGGGCTTCGGCGCCCGACCGCCGGGCAGGAACGCCTCAGCGAATCCGGGCTGGTCCGCGAACAGGGCCACTTGAGCCTGCCATTGTGCGGATACCTTTGGTGATACCAGAAAGCCGTTGCGGCCATAGGTGATAGCGGGACCGAAGAGCCGTTCAAAGGGCAGCTTGCCGAACTTGGTGTGCAGGTCCACCCATGCCGATACGGCGCCCGGCACGGTCACCGAATTCCAGCCGAATATCGGAACGTCCTTGCCGCAGAAGTATTCTGGCGTCCACGCCGCAGGCGAGCGGCCGGATGCGTTGAGCCCATGCAGCTGTTGGCCGTCCCAGACGATGGCGAAGGCGTCCGAGCCGATGCCGTTGGACACCGGTTCCACCAGGGTGAGGGTGATGGCGGTGGCGATAGCGGCGTCGACGGCGTTCCCGCCTTCGGCAAGCATCCGAAGACCGGCTTGGGCGGCCAGCGGCTGTGAGGTGCACACGGCGTTGGCGGCCAGGATGGGCGTGTGCGGCCATGCGTACGGAAAGGTCCAGCCGAAGGGGGAGGCGGATCCGGCAGATGAGGTCATCGCCGGATCGTTGCACGTAGCTGCGGCGGGCTCAATTGAGGTGGCCGGCTCCCGGCGGGCGCCGGGGCTACGCCACCAGCAGTGGCGCCATCCAGGTTAGCTCCGCGGGCAATTGCGAGCTCCAGAATCCGCCGTTGTGCCCGCCCGGGGAGAATCCGCCCGCGGGCGGATTCGGAAGTTGAGCGATGAACTGCTTGGTAGCGCTGTAGAACGGATCGCTGTCGCCACAATCCACTCGGATCGGGATCGAGCCGAGTGCCGGCATGCCCCATACCGAGTTGGCCGCGTAGTCGGCGGCCCCGTCGAAGGCTCCCGGTGCGGCCGCGCCGGCCGAGGTCCACAGCGCCGGGCTCACCGCACAGATCGCCGCGGTGCGGGCCGGGCCGAGCCGTCCGCCCAGTAGCAATGCGCCGTAGCCGCCCATCGACCAGCCGAGGAAGGCCACCCGTGAGGTGTCCAGGCGCTGGGAATCCAGCATCGGGATGAGTTCGTCGAGCACCATGGCACCGGAGTCCTCCCCGGACGCTCGCTTGTGCCAGTAGCTACCCCCGCCGTCGACGGCCACCACCGCGAACGGCGGCAACCCGGCGTTGACGGCCTGGGCGAGCCCCTGCTCGACCCCGCCGGCCATCACGGTGGCCGCGTCACTGCCCTTACCGTGCAGCGCGATCACCGGCCGCAGCGGCTGGGTCTGACCGGGCGGGCGGGCGATCGCCCAGTTCGTCGTGATCCCGCCTCGAGCCGCTGACACAAACGAGCCGGTGGTCATCGTCGGAGCCGCCTGCGCGGGCTGGGGCGGATCGAGCGGCCGTGCCGGAGCCAATGGAACGTTTGTGCCAATCGGCGGCGCGGGCGCGGCACGCGAAGTCCGCGGCAAAAGCGCCATGTCGAGTGCATATGCGCCGACCGCGCCAAGGGTAGCGCTGGCGCCGAGACCGAGCACGGCGCGGCGGCTGAGGTCTGGCATGCGGGCCATCATGCCATGGACGTTTGGCGAAAATGGCAATGCAGTACCACTTTTGCTGGCAGCATGTGTGGGCGTGACGGCAGCTGTTACTCCAAAAGGAGAACGTCGGCGGTATGCGTTGGTAAGTGCCGCCGCCGAGCTGCTTGGCGAGGGTGGGTTCGAAGCGGTGCGCCACCGGGCGGTCGCGCGGCGGGCTGGACTGCCGCTGGCGTCGACCACTTACTACTTCTCTTCCCTGGACGATTTGATCGCCCGGGCGGTCGAACACGTCGGGATGATCGAGGTGGCGCAATTACGGGCCAGGGTCAACGCGCTGTCGCGGCGGCGTCGGGGCCCTGAAACCACCGCTGACGTGCTTGTTGACCTCCTGGTGGGGGATGTCTCCAGTCCTGGGCTCGCTGAGCAGCTGATATCGCGATATGAGCGCAATATCGCTTGTACCCGCCTGCCGGCGTTGCGCGAAAGCATGCGTCGCAGCTTGCGTCAGCGTGCTGAGGCGGTCGCCGAGGCCATCGAACGATCCGGGCGTTCCGTGCGCATCGAACTGGTGTGCACATTGATCTGCGCGGTCGACGGCTCGGTGGTGTCCGCCCTGGTAGAGGGGCGGGATCCGCGTGCCGCGGCGCTGGCGACGGTGGTCGATCTGATCGACGTGCTGGCGCCGGTCGATCAGCGGCCGGTTCAGGTCTAGCGCCTGGCTGTAGGCGCCGGGGTCAGGCCGGCCGGCAGGGTCGGCGTCAGGATGTAACCGCTGGTGAGGTCTCCGTAGACGGTGATGTCGGCGGGGCGTCGTTCGGCGTACAACGCCACATAGGCGCACACGACGGCATCGACCGGGTCTTCGGCGCGGCGCAGCTCGCACTTGCGCTGCGCGGTCACCACCTGCCGGCGCAACGAGAGCCAGTCCTGGTTCCCGGTCACCTGCAGCGGCACCGGCGCGGTGCGCAGCGCTTCGACCTCGTCCATCAGTCGCAGCAGCTCCGATCTGAGCCGATCGACGCTGCGGCCCGGTTTGGCCTTGTATTTCAAGGTGCGCGGCAGCCGAAACAGGGCCACCGTGGCCGCGTGTGGATAGACCTCGATGGCGCGCCGGGAAGCCGGGGAGAAGGGGTCGATGTCAAGGCCCAGGGAGTCGGCCAGGCGTGCGGCGCGCGGACCGTGGGCAAACTCGGGTTTTCCCGTGTTGGCTGGATGCGCGCCCGCCTCGAACTTGCGAAAGTCGCGGTTGAGCGCGGTCTCGGCCGGCCGCTGGCCGGTAGCGTTGGCCACCACCAGCGGCGCGTCGAAGGCGACCCGGCAAGCGCCCCGCAGATGGGGCTGTAGCGCCGCGAGCACGGCGGCGTCCTCGCGGACCGCGCCGGCGCAGACCAGGCGACCGTCCGAGTCGAGCACCGCGACGCCGGTCGGATTGCGACCGGCCCAGGCCAGATCCACACCGGCGAAGTACACCTGGCCAGGGTATGGCGGCCTCATCCGGGTGCCCCAACGTTGCCGACCGGTCGCCCACATCCGGGATCTGGACCTGCCCGGAAGGCTCGACCGTAAGCTGTGTCTTCGTGAGGACCAAGTGAGCGTTCCCAACGTCCTGGCCGCCCGCTACGCCAGCGCCGAGATGGTTGCGATCTGGTCGCCGCAGGCCAAGGTGGTGGCCGAGCGGCGGCTCTGGCTGGCGGTGCTGCGGGCGCAGCGGGAGTTAGGCGCAAAGGGCACCGCTGTTCCTGCCGACGCGATCGCCGACTACGAGCGGGTGATCGATGACGTGGACCTGGACTCGATCGCGTCCCGCGAGCGGGTGCTGCGCCACGACGTGAAGGCCCGCATCGAGGAATTCAACGCCCTCGCCGGCCACGAGCACGTGCACAAGGGGATGACCAGCCGGGACTTGACCGAGAACGTGGAGCAGCTGCAGATCCGGCAGTCGCTGGACCTGACCTTCGCTCACGGGGTGGCGGTGGCGGCACGGCTCGCCGAGCGGGCGGTGGCCTACCGCGATCTGGTGATGGCCGGGCGCAGCCACAACGTCGCAGCGCAGGCCACCACGCTGGGCAAGAGATTCGCCTCGGCGGCCCAAGAGACACTGATTGCCCTGGTCCGGTTGCGGGAGTTGATCGACCGCTACCCGCTGCGCGGGATCAAGGGCCCGATGGGCACCGCCCAGGACATGCTCGATCTGCTGGACGGCGACTCGGCCAAGTTGACCGACCTCGAACAGCGGGTGGCCGACTTCCTGGGTTTCTCGACGGTGTTGACCAGTGTGGGGCAGGTCTACCCGCGTTCGCTGGACCACGACGTGGTCTCCGCGCTGGTGCAGCTGGGCGCGGGCCCTTCCTCGTTGGCACACACCATCAGGCTGATGGCCGGCCACGAGCTGGTCACCGAAGGCTTCGCGCCGGGGCAGGTCGGTTCGTCGGCGATGCCGCACAAGATGAACACCCGCAGTTGCGAACGCGTCAATGGGCTTCAGGTGGTGCTGCGCGGATACGCCTCCATGGCCGCCGAGCTCGCCGGTGCGCAGTGGAACGAGGGCGACGTGTTCTGCTCGGTGGTGCGTCGAGTCGTGTTGCCGGACAGCTTCTTTGCCATTGACGGTCAGACCGAGACATTCCTGACGGTGCTGGACGAGTTCGGAGCCTATCCGGCGGTGATCGCGCGTGAGCTGGATCGCTACTTGCCGTTCCTGGCCACCACCAAGGTGCTGATGGCGGCGGTGCGCGCCGGTATGGGGCGGGAGTCGGCCCATCACGTGATCCGTGAACACGCGGTGGCCACGGCCCTGGCCATGCGTGAACATGGGGCCGAACCCGACTTGCTGGATCGGTTGGCCGCCGATCCGCGGCTGCCGCTGGATCGCGCGGCACTGGACGCGGCGCTGGCCGACAAGGCGGCATTCACCGGTGCCGCGGCCGACCAGGTTGACCAGGTAGCCGCCCAAGTAGACGCTCTGGTGGGTCGCTACCCGGAGGCGGCCAAGTACGCTCCGGGGGCAATTCTGTGACATCCGGCGGCGTGCTCTCCAAGATCGACTTCACCGATCTGGACAACTTCGCCGCCGGTTTCCCGCACGAGCTGTTCGCGATCCATCGCCGCGAAGCCCCGGTGTACTGGCACGAGCCGACCGACAACACCCCCGACGGAGAAGGCTTCTGGTCGGTGGCCACGTACCCGGAAACTCTCGAGGTGCTTCGTGACCCGGTGACGTACTCCTCGGTCACCGGCGGGCAGCGCCCCTTTGGCGGCACCTTGTTGCAGGACCTGGCCATCGCGGGACAGGTGCTCAACATGATGGATGACCCGCGGCATGCGCAGATTCGGCGGCTGGTCAGCTCCGGGTTGACACCGCGGATGATTCGCCGGGTGGAGGACGACCTGCGTGCCCGGACCCGGCTGCTCCTGGACGCGGTGGTGCCGGGTGAACCTTTCGACTTCCTGGTGGACGTGGCCGCGGAACTGCCGATGCAGATGATCTGCATCCTGCTGGGAGTGCCTGAATCCGAACGTCATTGGCTATTCGAGGCCATTGAGCCCCAGTTCGATTTCGGTGGTTCGCGCAAGGCGGCGGTTTCGCAGCTGTCGGTCGCGCAGACGGCCGAGGAGGCCGCGTCGCGGATGTACTCCTACGGCCAGGAGCTGATCGCATCCAAGCGTGCCGCGCCCACCGACGACATGCTGTCCGTGGTGGCCAACGCAATGGTGGACGGGGGAGATGAGCCGGCCCTGTCCGACCTCGAGCTGTACCTGTTCTTCAGCCTGCTGTTCAGCGCTGGGGCGGAGACGACACGCAACGCGGTGGCGGGTGGGCTGCTGGCGCTGGCCGAGCATCCAGAACAACTGCGCGCGCTGCGTGGCGATCTCGACTTGTTACCGACGGCGGTCGAGGAGATGGTGCGCTGGACGTCGCCGTCTCCGTCCAAACGGCGTACCGCCACCCGTGACGTCACCTTGGCCGGGTGCTCGATCGAGGCCGGGCAGAAGGTGCAGATCTGGGAAGGCTCCGCCAACCGCGATGCCCGGATATTCGACCACGCCGACGAGTTCGACATCACGCGAAAGCCGAACCCGCACTTGGGATTCGGACAAGGCGTTCACTATTGTCTGGGGGCCAATCTGGCCCGGCTGGAGCTGCGCGTGTTGTTCGAGGAGCTGCTCGGCCGGTTTGGTGCCGTGCTGGTTGGCCAGCCGGTCGAATGGACCCGCAGTAACCGGCACACCGGGATCCGACACCTGGTCGTAGAACTGTTTGGTCGTTAGCGCTATCGGGTAGCCGGCCCGGCTGACGCCATGGGTCGCGCTCGTCCCGGAGCTACCTGGGCGGCCATCGATGTGTGGTGGTGCATTTTAGCGCGATGGCCTACCCATCCGCTATAGTGTCCGATATCGGCTACTATTCTCATCTGCCGGGTGTCCACCGTCACAGGTCAAACCCCAAGTGAGACAAGTCGCTTCGGGTACCTAAGGTTGCTTTGGGTACCTATAGTTCGCGGTAGGTAGTGTGCGACGCGGCTCTTGGGATGGGCCGCTGAGGGGAGAGGACTCGATGACGGCGATTATGTGGATGGCCTCGCCGCCGGAGGTGCACTCGGGCTTGCTCAGCAGTGGCCCGGGCGCCGGTCCGATGCTGGCGTCTGCTGCCGCATGGAAGTCGTTGAGCGGCGAGTACGCCTCTGCCGCAGCGGAGCTCGCTGGCATGGTGGGTGCGGTGCCCCAGGTGTGGTGGGGCCCGGCCGAGCAGAGTTATGCTGCTGCCAATGAGCGCTATCTTGCGTGGTTGACCCAGGTCAGCGCGGATTACGCGCGCCAGGCCGCCCTGGTCGACGTGGTGGTGGCTGCGTACGGCGCTGCGGTGGCGGCGATGCCGAGTTTGGTCGAACTGGCGGCAAACCACACCGTTCACGCGGTGCTGTCGGCGACGAATTTCTTCGGGGTCAATACGATCCCGATTGCCGTGAACGAGATGGACTATGTGCGGATGTGGGTCCAAGCGGCCGCCGTGATGGGCACCTACCAAATGATTACGCAGGGGGAGTTGCTAGCGGCGCCAAACATTGCCCCAGCCCCGTGGATACTTGTACCCGGCGGTGAAGCAGCCGCGGTCGTCGGCCCCGCGGCCTCGGCAGCTGCCGCGACACCACCGCTTGCAGCGCTGATCGCATTGATCCTTGCTGCGATAGAGACTCCCAGCATTGCCACCGTCCTTGCGGCGCTGGTGGCCATAGTTGCATTTCCAGTGCAAGCGGTCGTATTTTTCTTCAGCACTCTTCTCGGTCAATTCTTTTCGTGGATTCCCGTAATTTCGTTGTCGTATGCCCAAATCATCATCGGGTACTTTGTCGGATTTCTCGCGGCAGCTCCGGTGCTCACTTCTGGCGCCGAGATTGCGGTGCCGGTGAGCGTGCCGCTCGGTGTGGGGCGCCACCTCTATGACGTGCAGATGGCGAATGCCGACCTCGCCGAGGGCGAACGGGTTGCGGAGAGATCCAGGGAGGTGCTGGTCAGCGCGCATCACGCGATAGCGCCCCAACCGCTGTCCGATTCGGCATCGACGGTGGCTTCGGTGGATGTGCCGGCGGTGGCGGCAAGTGATCAGGGTGCCGCCCCGTGGGGATTTGTCAGCACCGCCAGCAAGGGGATCGTGGCGCAGCCGAGCGGACTTACCACGTTGGCTGGCGCCGAGGTTGGCGATGGCCCGGCAATGCCGATGCTGCCGGCCACTTGGGGGCCGGCATTGGCTACCGTCGCGGGCTGAGGCGCGGCGGGTGCGAGGGCGCTCGCGACTTGGGTTAGCCAGGGTCGCATCCCGGTAGGGACGACGCGGCGCGGCCGGGCGGTCGGCGTTGCTGGTCGGCGCCTTCGGTGGCGGGGCCAAAGGCCCCTGCCTGGTGGGCGCGGATTCAGTTATCGTGAGTCATGCGCGCTCACTGAGTCGCAGGTGAGCGCACCGCGAAGGTATTGCTGGTGGCAACGATGAGGACTGCGAATGAGATAGCCGCAGCACGGCTTTCGATGCCGGCGCTGCGTGCCCTGCGGGACCGGTTCGTTGCCGGTCGGGTCGATTCGACATATCTGGATTCCACTCCGGTGCGGCGTATCGTCGCCGACAGCTGGCGGCGCAGCCTGGCCACCGGCGTGGACCCGGACCGCGGTGGTGGGCAGATCGCGCAGCTCTCCGACACCGTGGAGCGGCTGCGCAGTGCGCACCCACTGGCGCCCGTGCTTCCCCTCATTCGTCGCCTGCTGATCGATGATGCTGCCGACTCGGGCGTGATTGTCGCGGTGACGTCCGCCGACGGCACCCTGCTGTGGGTGGACGGTGACCGCCGCGCCTGTCGAAAAGCCGAGTCGATGGACTTCGTGCCCGGGGCCGACTGGAGTGAGCGCGGCGCCGGCACCAACGCACCCGGAACCGCGCTGGCGCTGGATCGAGAGCTTCAGATTCGCGGATCAGAACACTTCTCCCGCTTGGTGCAACCGTGGAACTGCACCGCGGTGCCGGTACACGACCCGTCGACCGGTGCGCTGATCGGGGCCATCGACCTCACCGGCGGCGAAAGCGTCGCCTCACCCCAGACGTTGGCGTTGTTGCGGGCCACCGGCGTCGCCGTGGAAAGCCAGCTGGCCCTGCTGCGCAGCGGCGCTGTGCAGCCGCAGCTGGCGCGACAGGCGCAACTGTCGGTGCTGGGTGCGCAGCGACCCACCTGGCGGGTCGCGGGGATGGGCCCGACGATGTTGACCGGTCGTCACGCCGACATCCTGGTCCTGCTCGACCGGCACCCCGAGGGGCTCAGCGCCGATCACCTCGCCGTGCTGCTCGATGACCGCGAACTCGATGTCGTGACTATTCGCGCGGAGATGTCACGGCTGCGTCGCGTGGTGGGGGAGCACCTGATCGCCTCGCGTCCCTACCGGCTCACCGAACCCATCGCCACCGATGTCGGCGATGTCTTCGACGCCGTGCGTCGCGGCGACCTGGCCCAGGCGCTGCGCCACTACGCCGGTGCGTTGCTGCCGCAATCGGTGTCCCCGGGCATCGCGCGGGTGCGCACCGAGCTCAGCAACACCTTGCGGGCCGCCGTTGTCGCATCCAACGATGCCGATCTCCTGGCGAATTGGCTCAGACTGCCGGAGGCGCGCGATGACCGGCAAGGCTGGCGAATGCTCTACGACCGCTCGCCGGCCGGCTCGCCACGGCGGGCGCAGGCCCAGGGCCACCTGGCTGGCCTGGACTTCGATCTGGCCTGAGGTTTCGCCGTTGCGGGGGCGTGCAACGGTGCTGCAACCCTCGCGTTCCTAGATTTGTGACGACCGACACATTTTCGGGGTGGCACAAACTCCATACAGCCCCATCAAGCCAGGTTAAGGCAGGTGAAACCATGACCGTGTTCGCACGTCCGGGCGCACACAGTTCATTGATGACTTTCGAGTCCCGCTACGGCAACTTCATCGGCGGCGAGTGGGTCGCGCCGGCCGCAGGCGAGTACTTCGAGGACCTAACCCCGGTAACCGGCGCTCCATTCTGCGAGGTGCCCCGCTCCACCGATGTCGATGTCGAAAAAGCACTCGACGCGGCCCACGCCGCGGCGCCCGCCTGGGGCAAGGCCGCACCCGCTGAGCGGGCAGCGATTCTGCACAAGATCGCCGATCGGATGGAGGCGAACCTCGAAGCGCTCGCGCTGGCCGAGTCCTGGGACAACGGCAAGCCGATCCGCGAGACGCTCAACGCCGACATTCCGCTGGCGATCGACCACTTCCGGTACTTCGCCGGGGCCATCCGCGCCCAGGAAGGCTCGCTGAGCCAAATCGACTCCGACACCGTGGCCTATCACTTCCATGAACCGCTGGGCGTGGTGGGCCAGATCATCCCGTGGAACTTCCCGCTGTTGATGGCCACCTGGAAACTGGCCCCCGCCCTGGCCGCCGGCAACGCCGTTGTGCTCAAGCCCGCCGAGCAGACCCCGGCCTCGATCCTGTATCTGATGAGTCTGATCGGTGACCTGCTACCCGCCGGTGTGGTCAACGTGGTCAACGGATTTGGGGTCGAGGCCGGCAAGCCGCTGGCATCGAGCAACCGAATCGCCAAGATCGCCTTCACCGGCGAGACCACCACCGGACGGCTGATCATGCAATATGCCAGCCAGAACCTGATCCCGGTGACGCTGGAGCTGGGCGGCAAGAGCCCCAACATCTTCTTCTCCGACGTGCTGGCCGCCCACGACGACTACCAGGACAAGGCGCTGGAGGGCTTCACCATGTTCGCCCTCAACCAGGGCGAGGTGTGCACCTGCCCGTCCCGCGGCCTGATTCAGGCCGACATCTACGACCGGTTCCTGGAACTGGCGGCGATCCGCACCAAGGCCGTGCGCCAGGGGGATCCACTCGACACCGAGACCATGATCGGCGCGCAGGCCTCCAACGACCAGCTGCAAAAGATCTTGTCCTACATCGAGATCGGCAAAGAGGAGGGTGCGCGGGTAGTCACCGGGGGTGAGCGCTGCGAACTGGGCGGCGACCTCAACGGCGGCTACTACGTGCAGCCCACCATCTTCGAGGGCACCAACAACATGCGCATCTTCCAGGAGGAGATCTTCGGCCCGGTGGTCTCGGTCACCTCGTTCACC
Organism: Mycobacterium marinum; assembly: GCF_003391395.1. Taxonomy (NCBI): domain Bacteria; kingdom Bacillati; phylum Actinomycetota; class Actinomycetes; order Mycobacteriales; family Mycobacteriaceae; genus Mycobacterium; species Mycobacterium marinum. Next base: position 5,770,136 of record NZ_CP024190.1, on the reverse strand, counting down.
GATTACGACGACGCGATCCGCATCGCCAACGACACCCTCTACGGGCTGGGCGCGGGTGTGTGGAGCCGTGACGGCAACACCGCCTATCGGGCCGGGCGTGACATCAAGGCCGGCCGCGTCTGGACGAACTGCTACCACGCCTATCCCGCCCACGCGGCGTTCGGCGGCTACAAGCAGTCCGGCATCGGACGCGAGAACCACAAGATGATGCTCGACCACTACCAGCAGACCAAGAACCTGCTGGTGTCCTACGGCAGCAAGGCCCAGGGCTTCTTCTGATCGCGTTCGAAAAAGACCCACCAACAAGACCGTCAACGATTGGAACCGTCATGACCCAGACACTGGCTAACCCAGGTGCAACGCAGGCGACCGAAACCCTGCGCGCGGCGGTCGTCACCGGATTCGGCGAGCCGTTGCAGATCAAGGAGGTCGCGTTGCCCACCCCGGGCTACGGTGAGGCACTTGTCAAACTCGAGACCTCGGGTGTGTGCCACACCGATCTGCATGCGGCACGTGGAGATTGGCCGGTCAAGCCGGCCCCGCCGTTCGTTCCCGGGCATGAAGGCTGCGGCACCGTGGTCGCGCTCGGGGACGGCGTCACCGACCTGAAGGTCGGCGACAAGGTGGGCAATGCCTGGCTGTGGTCGGCGTGCGGCAGCTGCGAACAGTGCCGTACCGGATGGGAAACGCTGTGCGAAAACCAGCGCAACGGCGGCTACACCGTCAACGGCAGCTTCGGCACCCACATGCTGGTCAACGCCGACTACGCGGCACGCATCCCCGACGGTGCCGACCCGCTCGAGGTCGCGCCGATCCTGTGCGCCGGTGTCACCGTCTACAAGGGGCTCAAGGTGACCGACACCCGGCCGGGCCAGTGGGTCGCCATTTCAGGAATCGGCGGGCTCGGCCATGTTGCCGTGCAGTACGCCCGCGCGATGGGGTTGCGGGTGGTGGCCATCGACATCGATGACGACAAGCTCGCGCTGGCCGCCCGGCTGGGCGCCGAACTGGTGGTCAATGCCCGTACCAGCGATGTCGTCGCGCAGGTGCAAGAAGCCACCGGCGGGGTGCACGGCGTCCTGGTCACCGCCGTGCATCCGCAGGCGTTTGGGCAGGCCATCGGGCTGGCGCGGCGCGGCGGAACGATCGTGTTCAACGGGCTACCCCCGGGGGACTTCCCGGCGCCGATCTTCGACATCGTGCTCAAGGGCCTGACGATTCGCGGTTCGATTGTCGGCACCCGCCAGGACATGGCCGAGGCGCTGGACTTCTACGCCCGCGGTTTGATTCACCCCACGGTGGAAGGCGCCGCGCTCGAAGACATCAACCACGTCTTCGAGCGCATGGAGCGCGGCCAGATCGACGGCCGCGTCGTCATCGACTACCGGTAGCGAAGCCTGACCCCGGCCGCCCGCAATTCAAGTGCGGCCAGGCCGCGGATGATGGCCGGATCCTCGCGGCGCCAGCCACCAACCGGATCCGCGCTGACGGCGGCCAGTTTGGCCGCTGGACGGTTGGTCAACGCCCGAAGGGCCAGCAGCTGCTGACCCGCCGCCGTGGCGGCCAGGGCCGTCACGGTCCACTTGCGCCGGAAGAACCGCAACCGTAGGAACAACCACGGCATGGCCACGGCCAGGATCGGCGTGGCGGCCACCGCGAGTGCGAGCACGATCGCCAGCCAGCTCGCCGTGGAATCCAGATTGTGTCCGGCCTCGGCGATGCCGAGTGCGGCGTCGGCCGCGGCGGCAATCGGCTTGCTGACCGCATCGCCCACCAACGGGATGTGCTGGGCGCCGTGCCCCGCCGAGGCCAAGTTGCCCGCGACCCCTTGCGAGCCGGTCTCGATCTGGTGCCCCGCTTCGGCGATCGCCGAGATGGCGCGGTGCACGGCGATGCCGACGAATACCCACAACGTGGTCCAGACGGCCACGGTGATATCGCTGAACAATTGGATCGCCAACCGGAGCGGCCTGGTGGAGTAGGGCAAGAACCGCGATTTCATACCACTGATACCAGCACAGCTCCCGGCAGAATGGGGCGGTCTGGTTGCCCGATAGGCTGGCCCGATGCGCCCCCAATTGTCCGACTACCAGCACCTGGCCAGCGGCAAGGTTCGCGAGCTTTACCGCGTGGACGACGAGCATCTGCTGCTGGTCGCTTCCGACCGGATCTCGGCCTACGACTACGTGCTCGACAGCATGATCCCGGACAAGGGCCGCATCCTGACCGCGATGAGCGTGTTTTTCTTCGGCCTGGTCGACGCCCCCAACCACCTGGCCGGCCCCCCGGACGACCCGCGGATCCCCGACGAGGTGCTTGGTCGCGCGCTGGTGGTGCGCCAGCTGGAGATGCTTCCGGTGGAATGCGTGGCCCGCGGCTATCTGACCGGGTCAGGGCTGCTGGACTACCAGGCGAGTGGGAAGGTCTGCGGTATCGCCCTGCCGCCTGGCCTGGTCGAGGCCAGCAAGTTCGCCGAGCCACTGTTCACCCCGGCCACCAAGGCCGAGCTGGGTGACCACGATGAAAACATTTCCTTCGCCCAAGTGATCGAGACGGTTGGTGGGGTACGCGCCAACCAGCTGCGCGACCGCACCCTGCAGATCTACGTCAAGGCCGCCGACCACGCCCTGACCAGAGGAATCATCATCGCCGACACCAAGTTCGAATTCGGCGCCGACCGCGACGGTAACCTGCTGCTGGCCGATGAGATCTTCACCCCCGATTCGTCGCGGTACTGGCCCGCCGATGAGTACCGGGCCGGGGTGGTCCAGAACAGCTTCGACAAGCAATTCGTCCGCAACTGGCTCACCAGTGCGGAATCCGGTTGGGACCGCGGCGGTGATCAGCCGCCACCCCCGTTGCCGGATCACATCATCGAAGCCACACGGGAGCGCTACATCGAAGCCTACGAACGAATTTCGGGTCTCAGTTTCGGCGAATGGATCGGGCCGGGCGCATGACCGATCACACCCTTCCCCCCGTCGCCAAGCGCGTCGAGACTCGCCGGGAGCACCACGGCGACGTCTTTGTGGACCCCTACGAGTGGCTGCGCGACAAGGACAGCGTCGAAGTCATCGCACATCTCGAGGCCGAAAACACCTATACCGATCAGACCACTGCGCATCTCGAGCCGTTGCGGCAGAAGATCTTCGATGAGATCAAAGCCCGCACCAAGGAAACGGATCTCTCGGTTCCGACGCGGCGCGGCAACTGGTGGTACTACGCCCGCACGTTCGAGGGAAGACAGTACGGCGTGCACTGTCGTTGCCCGGCCGCAGACCCGGACGACTGGAATCCGCCGCAATTCGACGAGCACACCGAGATACCGGGCGAACAGGTTCTGCTCGACGAGAACGAGGAAGCCGAAGGCCACGATTTCTTCGCCTTGGGCGCGGCCAGTGTCAGCCTGGACGACAACGTGCTGGCCTATTCGGTAGATGTGGTCGGCGACGAGCGTTACACCTTGCGGTTCAAGGACTTACGTACCGGCCAGCGCTACCCGGATGAAATCGCAGACATCGGCGCGGGCGCGACATGGGCCGCCGACCACCGCACCGTCTACTACATCACCGTTGACGCCGCCTGGCGCCCGGACACGGTGTGGCGCTACCGGCTCGGCTCACCCGGATCGTCGGAACGGGTCTACCACGAGCCCGACGAACGATTCTGGCTGGGCGTCGGACGTACCCGCAGCAACAAGTACATTTTCATCGCGGCGGGCTCCTCGGTGACCTCCGAGATGCGCTACGCGGATTCGGCCGACCCCAGCGCCCAATTCACCATCGTGCTGCCGCGCCGCGAGGGCGTCGAGTATTCGGTGGAACACGCCGTGATCGGTGGGCAGGACCGGTTCCTCATCCTGCACAACGACGGCGCGGTGAACTTCACCCTGGTGGAGGCACCCGTCGACGACCCGACCCGGCAACGCACCCTCATCCCGCATCGCGAGGACGTGCGCCTGGACGGCGTGGACGCCTTTGCCGCCCACCTGGTGGTCAGCTACCGGATCGAGGCGTTGCCCCGCATCCAGCTGTGGCCGCTGACCGCCGACGGTGATTACGGCGAGGTCGAAGACGTCATGTTCGACTCCGAGCTGATGTCGGCCGGCCTGGGCGCCAATCCCAACTGGGCTTCCCCCAAATTGCGGGTAGGCGCAGGATCTTTCATCACCCCGGTGCGCATCTACGACATCGACCTTCGCACTGGTGAGCGCGCCTTGCTGCGAGAGCAGCCGGTGCTGGGTGGCTATCGTCGCGAAGACTATGTCGAGCGCCGTGACTGGGCTCATGCCGAAGACGGCACCCGTATCCCGATCTCGATCGTGTATCGCGGCGGCATCCAGCTTCCGGCGCCGGCAATGATCTACGGCTACGGCGCCTACGAGATATGTGAAGACCCACGCTTTTCCATCGCGCGATTGTCACTGCTGGATCGGGGAATGGTGTTCGTCATCGCCCACGTTCGTGGCGGTGGCGAGATGGGTCGGTTGTGGTACGAACACGGAAAGTTGTTGCAGAAGAAGAACACCTTTACCGACTTCATCGCGGTGGCGGAGCATCTGGTGGAATCGGGCCTGACCCAGCCGGAACGTCTGGTGGCATTGGGGGGCAGCGCGGGAGGGCTGCTGATGGGTGCGGTGGCCAACATGGCTCCGGAACTCTTCGCCGGAATTCTTGCCCAGGTGCCCTTCGTGGATCCGCTGACCACGATTCTGGATCCGTCGCTACCGCTTACCGTCACCGAATGGGACGAGTGGGGAAACCCGTTGAGCGACAGCGAAGTCTATGCCTACATGAAGTCATACTCGCCGTATGAGAATGTCGCGGCCCGGCGGTATCCGGCCATCTTGGCGATGACTTCGCTCAACGATACCCGGGTGTACTTCGTGGAGCCGGCCAAATGGGTTGCCGCGCTTCGTCATGCCAACGGTGACGGCAATCAGGTGCTGCTGAAGACGCAGATGAACGCCGGGCACGGCGGTATCAGCGGGCGATACGAACGCTGGAAGGAAACCGCCTTCCAATACGCGTGGTTACTGGCAGCCGCCGGTTGCGACGATAACGGCGGCGGCTAGGAATACGAGCTCCTCGGCGCTGCGCACAGATAACCGCGTCGTCATCGACTTGGGTGGGCTGGGCATCCGAGCGGCATAGATGTTGGCGGGGAACATCGCCAGCATCAGGATCAGCAAGCACAGCGCCGCTGCCACCCGGGTGGCCGGCAGCAGCAGGCCGGCGGCGCCCAGCAGTTCCAGCGCTCCGGTGATGGAGACCAATAGCCCGGGCGCCGGCAGCCGGGGCGGCACGATCGCGACGAGGTCGCCGCGTAGCGGCGGCGCAAAATGCGCGATGCCGGTCAGGGTGAACATTGCCGCCAGTCCGACCGCGATCGCGGCGGACCAGCTGTCCAGGTAAGCGACGCCGAGCTGGCCGATGATGCGGGCCACGATGCTGCCCAGCACCAGGGTGATCATCGGTGCCATCTGAGCCTCCCAACAATCTAGTCGATGACAAGATTGACCGTCAGGCTAACTCGCAAAACTATCCACTGTCAAGATTGGCTTGTATGCTGGTGGGATGAATCGTCCGGCGTATCACCACGGTGACCTGCGGGCCGTAATCCTGGACGAGGCGGCGCGATTGGTGGCGCAGCGGGGCGCGGACCGGGTGTCGATGCGGGAGCTGGCGCGCGACGCTGGCGTGTCACATGCGGCCCCCGCGCACCACTTCACCGATCGGCGAGGCCTGTTCACCGCGCTGGCAACGCAGGGATTTCAACTGCTGGCGGCCGCCCTCGTGGCGGCCCGTGGTCGCTTCGCCGATGCTGCCCTGGCCTACGTACGCTTCGCGATCGAGCATCCCGGCCACTACCAGGTCATGTTCAACCGGTCGTTGCATGACGCCGATGACGCCGACCTGGCCGCGGCGCAGGCCGCTGCCGCTGCCGAATTGGCCGCCGGGGTAGCGACCTTGCGTGACCCGGGCGCGCGGTCCGATCCGGAGGGCGCGCAGTTGGCCGCCTGGTCCTTGGTGCACGGCTTCTCGACCTTGTGGCTCAACGACGCACTCGATGCGCAAGTGCGAGCGCTAGACCCGACGGACACCGTATTGCGTATCGCAATGATGCTGTTCAAAAGCTAGCCGGAGCGGCTGCCGGCGTTTTGGGCAGGAATGCCGCCGGGATGAGGGTCGACACCACCAGCACCACGGCAACCCCGAAAACCACCGTGTAGGCGTGGGAGAGATCATGCATCACGTTGTCGGCGAAGTCGGGGGTGAGGGCCTGGGGCGGTAACCCGGAGGGGTCAACCGTGACTCCCCGTGCGGCCGCGTTCTGTTCCAAAGTGGCCACCTTGTTTGCGACCCAGATGTTATCGCTGCGATTGAACTGGTTGGTCAGTATCGTCGCCATCAGTGCGGTGCCGATCGATCCGCCCACTTGCTGGGTTACGCTGATCAGGGTCGAACCACGCGCGATCTCTCGCGGCTTCAGGGTCAGCACCGCTGCTCCGGCGAGCGGCATCATCGTGCATCCCGTGCCCATGCCCATGATCGCGAGCCCGACCAGCAGCGTGGGTAGGTACTGCACCCGGGTGGCGACTCCGAAGGTGAACATGGCCAGGCCCACGGCGATCAGGACGATGCCGAGCAGCACGCTCTTTCCCGGCCCGCGCCGGTCCATGAAGGCACTGGCGATGGGCATGGTCAGCATGGCGCCCAGGCCCTGGGGGATCAGATAGAGCCCCGATTGCATCGGCGTCTGGTGCAGCACTTGTTGCAGGTAGGTGGGGATCAACAGCGAAGAGCCGAAATACGCCGCAGCGAAGGCCAGCAGCGTCAGATTGGCCTGGGTGACCACGCTGTTGTTGAACAGATGCAGGTCGATGAGCGGGTGATCGGCACGGTGCCACGCATGCCAACCGAACCCGCCGATCAGTGACAAGCCGGCAATGACCGGTATCAACACGTAGCGATCGGCCACGGTGCCCCGGTCGGGAATCAATGACAGGCCCAACAGAAATGCCGCCAGGCCTGGCGAGAGCAGCAGCACACCGATGACATCGAAACTTTCCGAGGGTGCCGGACGATCCGCCGGAAAGGTGATTGCCGCCAGGGCGAACGCTGCCAGCCCGATGGGCAGGTTCACCAAGAATATCCAGTGCCAGCCGAAGGAACTGATCAACCAGCCGCCCAGGATGGGGCCACCGATCGGGCCTAGCAACATCGGTATGCCGATCGCTGCCATCAAGCGACCCAGCCGTTTTGGGCCCGCGGCCCGAGTCAGGATGATGAACCCCAGCGGCATCAACATGCCACCGCCGACACCCTGAAGCACCCGAAAAAATATGAGCGACAGGATGTTCGGTGCCAGCGCGCATAGCAGCGACCCCAGGGCGAAGGCCAGGACCGAGCCCATCCACAGTCGCTTGGTGCCGAACCTGTCGGCAGCCCACCCGGCCACCGGGATCACGGTCGCCAGTGCCAGTGTGTAGCCGGTCATGGTCCATGCCACGACAGCCTGGGTGGAGTCGAATTCGATGATGAACGTGCGCTGTGCGACGCCGACGACGGTGGCGTCCAGTACCGACATCAACGAGGCGAGTACGCAAACGCCGGCAATGCGCAGCAGTGCCGCGTCGAGCCGGTCGGGGTAGACGTGTTCGCCGGGGCTGCTTGTCCCCGTGCGGGTATCGGGCGGTGCTGCCTCCGCCGGTGTGCAATGCGCCTCGTCCATGGCGTTACTGAGCATATCTAGGCATATCTCGCCATGTCATCGGCGGTGACGCGCCGGTGGCCCGCCGGCTTGCCGGTTAACCCGGCCGTAATCGGAATATCCGCACGTCAGGCATGCTGGTTGGACGTTTTAAGTCTGCATGTCCTTCACCGTCTCGAAACCTGCATTCGGCAAACTGCAAGCGTGGCTGGAAAACTGATCGTCTCGGTTTCGGGGATAGGCGAGCGCACCCTGGCCGACGTCGAGTCGTTCTGCGCGCAGATGGACGAACGCTCGGTGCCGTTGTCGCTGTTGGTCGCGCCGCGGCTCAAGGGGGGCTACCGGCTCGATCGCGATCCGCACACCGTCGACTGGCTGGCCGGACGGCGCAATGGTGGCGATGCCCTGGTGCTGCACGGGTATGACGAAGCGGCGACCAAGAAGCGCCGGGGCGAGTTCGCGACACTTCATGCCCATGAGGCCAACCTGCGGGTGATGGCCGCCGACCGGGTGCTCGAACATCTCGGGCTACGTACCCGCTTGTTCGCGGCGCCGGGCTGGGTTGTCTCGCCGGGTGTGGTCAAGGCATTGCCGGGCAACGGATTCCGCTTGCTCGCCGATTATCACGGGATTTCGGACCTGGTCCGCAAGACGACTGTGCGGACCCGCGTACTGGGCATCGGGGAGGGCTTCCTCTCCGAACCGTGGTGGTGCCGGATGGTGGTGTTGTCAGCCGACCGAGTCGCCCGGCGGGGCGGTGTCGTTCGCATCGCGGTGTCAGCCCGTCAGCTGCGCAAGCCGGGACCGCGCCAAGCCATGTTGGATGCCATCGATCTGGCGCTGATGTACCGCTGCGCACCGACGGTTTACAACTGGCGCCCAGATGGTGCGGTGCTCGACGCCGCATAGTCGCTCAGGCCCACCGGCAAGCTCTCAACGCCCTGCAATTGATCACCTCTGCCGGTGCGCCGCCGACTACGCGCTGGCAGCCGCAGCAGTCCGCGAGCCAACGCGACCCCGATCAAACATGCTCCCCCGCCAGCGAGCCCTAGCGGGTTGGGAACCTCGGCGAGCAACAGTCCCGACAACGCGATCACCAACGCGGGAACCATGAGCGTGGTCGCGGCCGTCACTCCCGCGTTGGTGCGCGCCAAGGCATACGCCCATGTGGTGAACGCGATGGCGCTGGGGCCCGCCCCGAGGAACACAAGCCACCAGAGATCGGCGGCGGAGGCCAGGCTCAGTTCCCGGGCCGCTGCCGGCAGAAATGGCAGCGTCACGATGAAGCCCACCAGCGTTCCCCAGAGGGTGGCACTCAGCGCGTCGACGGTCCGCAGTGCCACCTTCTGCAACAGCACCCCAGCGGCGTACAGCACCGCGGCGAGCAACCCGAGACCGACGCCCAGCCAGTCGGTCTGCGACCCGCCCCCGCCAGCGCTGATGAGCACAACGCCAGCGAAGGCGATGGCAATGCCAGTCAACAGCCGCGCCGAGTAGCCCTCGCCGAGAAAGAAACCCGCGAAGACGGCCACCAGAATCGGGGCCAAGTTGACCAGCAGTGCCGTTGTTCCGGCATCGATGTGTTGCTCGGCCCAGCTGATCACAATCGAATAGGCGCCGAACCATGCCACGCCGTAGGCGATCACAAGGGTGAGCGCGGCGGCCGACGGCGGACGCAGACGCCTGGTCGTGGCGCGACCGGCGCAGGCGGTGTACGTCGCCGCGATGGTAGCGATCACCGCCATCACCATCACCGCGATGAAGAGCCGGCTCAGCGCCAGGACGCCGGGGGAAAACACGCGCCCGGCCGACCGAACTCCGACAAACGCGAACGCCCACAACGTGACCGTGACCCCCATGGCCAACGCGGGCATGTTCACGGTGCGTTGCGAGGAGGTCGTCGAGGAGGTCATGGCGGGTATCGTCCCCGGAAAAACACTTCAGCACAATTGAATATTTCTAAACTAATGATTAGCAGTACCGTATAGTCGTTGCGCGTGATCGATCCTCATCGCCTGCGCATCCTGCGTGCCGTCGTCGCGGAGGGATCCATCGGTGGTGCTGCCGCCGCGCTGGGGTGCACACCGTCCGCGGTGAGTCAGCACATCGCTGTGCTGCAACGTGAGATCGGACTCACCCTGGTGGAGAAGGTCGGGCGTGGAATCGCCCCCACGGATGCGGGCGCAACCCTCGCGGCGGAGTCGGCGGCGGTCTTCGACGGGCTGTCGCGTCTCGACGGTCTGGTCGCTGATCTTCGGCATGGCCGCGCCGGCACCCTGCGGGTGAGCTACTTCGCGTCGGCGGGAGCGGCCTGGATGCCGGCGGTCATCGCGACCATCAGCTCGGAATATCCCGCTGTCCGGCTGGATCTACGGTTGGTCGAACTCGCCGACGCCGACGACGCGGCGCCCGACGTCGAGATCAATGTCGCCGGCATGCCCGGCACCGAGCTATCGAACTACGACACCGCTGCCCTGGTCACCGAGGATTACGTGGTCGTGGTCGGCGCCGGAGACTCTCTCGCTGAACGGGATTCGGTGACCCTGCGTGAGCTCGCAGGCGAACCGTGGATCGACAACGACGTTGCGCGCGGCAACTGTCGGGAGAATCTCCTGCGTGCCTGCACTGCCGCGGGATTCACGCCGTGCTTTCGTGTCGAAACACACGACTACGTGACCGCGGTGCGATTCGTTGCCGCCGGTGTCGGTCTCACCGTGGTACCCAGGCTTGCCCTCATCGACCTACCTGCCGGAGTACGCACCGTCGCCATCTCCGAACCGACGCCACGGCGCACCATTGTGGTTCGCCGGCACCAACGCGCACGTAACAATGTGGTCGCCGGCCGGGTGCTCGAACTCATCCATCAACAGGCGGTGCGGACGCACGGACCGGCGGTGGGGGCACTGGCCTGATCTGGGCTTGGGTCGCACATCTTGACCCGAAAGACCCTTGGGTGAAGTCGAAAATGATATGGCTGCAAGGTGTCTCGAGGCTAGAAGGTGACCGCGCTTTCTTCGGGCAACACCTGAAAGTCGGTATCGGTCATCTCGGCGAGCCGGCCGTAGTAAATGCCACGTGCCTCGGTGGCGATGATCCCCTGATGGATGGGTACGGCGCGGGCCGGCGCGACCGATCGCAGGTAGTCGACGGCCTCGGAGATCTTCATCCACGGGGCGGCCGCCGGCGTGGCCAAGACGTCCACCGGTTCGTCCGGGACGAACAGGGCGTCGCCGGGATGCATCAGCCTGGCGCGATGGTCGCCGTCGCCGACCAGGTACGAAATATTTTCTATGACTGGGATTTCCGGATGAATCACCGCGTGACGTCCGCCGACGGCCCGGATCGCCAGCTCGCCGACCGCCAGTTCGTCGCCGACGTGGACCTCCCGGCATTCGGTGCCAAGTACGGCTGCGGTCTGCGCGTCGGCATACAGGGCGGCATCGGGGTTGGCCGCTAGCAGCGCGGGCAGCCGGCTCACGTCGACGTGATCGGGGTGCTGGTGGGTGATCAGGATCGCCGCCAGGCCAGTGATCCCCTCGAACCCGTGCGCAAAGGTCCCGGGATCAAACAGCACTCGGGTTTGACCGAAATCCGCGAGAAGACAGGAATGCCCAAAATGCGTCAGTTGCATGTCTACGATTGTGCCCTGATGGCAGCCCTGCCGATGCGACTGTTGCTGGCGACAATGCTGGTCGCCGGCAGCTTGGTGATCACGGTAGGGGTGGCCACGCCGGCAGCGGCGGAGCCCGAAACCTGCCCACCGGTATGCGACCAGATTCCCGGTGCCGCGTGGATCCAGCGACGCGCCGTGCCCATGAACGCGGTCTATCGCTGGCCCGCGCTGGGCGCGGTGGCGACGGCCCTGACCAGGACGACACCCCGGTTCCGGTTCGAGGAAATCTGTGCCACACCGGCCTTTCCGGACGACATCCGCAAATCGGCCGTTGCGGGCCGCGCGTCGGTGACTCACCCGGACGGTCAGTGGCAATTGCAGGCCCAAATACTGCACTGGCGGGGCGACACGGCCCGCGGTGGAGCCATCGCCGCGACCGTGTTCGGCGCCGCGGTCACCGCGCTGCGCGCGTGTCAGCTGGGGGCGCCCAAGCAATCCCCGTCGGTGACCGACGACGAACCCACCCGGATGTCCGCGGTGATCAGCGGTCCGGTCATCATGCATACCTACCTGATTGCGCACCCGGCGAGTAGCACCATCAGCGAGCTCACGCTGTGGACTTCCGGACCGGCGCAGGTGGAATGGCCGGTGATCAACGATTCCACCGTCCTGGACGCCATGGTTGCGCCGCTGTGTGAGGCCTATATCGCCTCGTGCAGCTGAGCTGACCGCGCCGTTTCACCGGGGATCTAGGCGGTCATGCCAAGTGCTTCCACATGCTGTGCACGCGCCGCCGCCAAGGCGGCCGCCCTTGCGGAAACAGAAGCCGCAGGCGACACCAGCTCCGCTTCGGGCGCTATCGCCGACGCTATTGCGGAAGGCGCGGCAACAGGTTTAGCGCCCGCAATTTCAGATTCAGCCTCGGCGGGCGGTGCGTACAAGCTCAGCAAGAACGGGAGGTTCGGGCCAATATCAATATTGAACGCGTCCGATAACCCGCGCAAAGTCCCGGACAACGCGCATGCCGTTGCGATGAGCAGCAGCGTTGGGCCGGCCAGGGCCAAGACCGGTGCCGCCAGGACGCCCACCGCCAAGGCAATTTCGTACAAATACACCATGAGAAATGTGTGCCAGAACGCCAGCAGAATGATCATCGACAAATAGACGATTACATATAAATACACGCCCAAGATGATCGAATAGTACAGAATATTCATGATTAGCCACATGATTAAATCGATGATGTCGATTTTCTGGGCGGTGGCGGGCGTGCTGATTTCGGCCTTGAGTATGAGCGGGGCCGGTGTGGTGTGGGGCATCGAGGCCAGCGTCGTGCCTGAGACCGCCTGATAGGCGCTCATGGTGGTGGCCGCTTGAATCCACATCCGCGCGTAGTCGACTTCGTTGAGCGTGATGGGGATGGTGTTGAGTCCAAAAAAATTGGTCGCGACGAGCGCCGCGTGGGTGGTGCGGTTGGTGGTCAACTCCGCCAGTGTCGGCATTGCTGCCAGCGCACTGGCGTAGGCCCCCGCCGCCGCCTCGTGCTCGGCCGCCGTCGCCGCGTAGTCGGCGCTGGTCTTGGTCAACCACGTCAGATACGGCACATGGGCATCGACATAACTCTGCGCGCTCGGCCCCTCCCACGCCACGGCCGACTCACCCAGCATGGTGGTGAGTTCCTCTGCGGCCGAGGCGTGTTCGGCGGCCAGCGCCGTCCATGCCGCGGCGGCCTCGTGCAGTGGACCCGGGCCCGGGCCCGCGCTCAGCAAAGCCGAATGCACTTCCGGCGGCGAGGCCATCCAAACAGACGCCGTCATAAAAGTCCTCCCGAAATCCGACAAGTCGCCGCCACAGTACGGACGCTTGGTGAACAAACGGGGTTAGCTGGTTGCCGGCATCGGGGTGCGGGCGTCGCGTCGGTGAACCGGGGCCGGCGAAGCGACACAACGCAGCGAAACCGTCGGGTGGCTCCGGTGCGATCGCACACCGATCTCGATGGGTATGCCGTCACCGGATCGGCGAACAGCGCGTCTTCGGTCGGTTGTTCTCACGGGCCGGCAGCAGCGGACTCGCGCCCGTGACGCGCCCCGGAGGCCATCGCCGGTAGAGTTGGCGCCGAGCAATCGGAGCTGAGGAGGAATGCCGGTGGCCCGGGTGGTCGTCAATGTGATGCCCAAAGCGGAGATTCTGGACCCGCAGGGCCAGGCAATCGTCGGCGCCCTGGGGCGTCTCGGGCATCCCGGAATCTCGGATGTCCGCCAGGGCAAGAGATTTGAGCTAGAGATCGACGACAGCGTGGACGATGCCACGCTGGCCGAAATCGCGGAGTCGCTGTTGGCGAACACGGTGATCGAGGATTGGACGATAAGCCGGGACCCGCAGTGACAGCTCGGATCGGGGTTATCACATTTCCCGGAACGCTGGACGACGTGGACGCCGCCCGCGCGATCCGGCTGGTGGGCGCCGAGGCGGTGAATCTCTGGCATGCCGACGCGGATCTGAAAGGCGTCGAGGCCGTGGTGGTGCCCGGCGGCTTCTCCTACGGCGACTACCTGCGGGCGGGTGCGATCGCCAGGTTTGCCCCGGTGATGGGCGAAGTGGTGAGCGCCGCGCAGCGAGGCATGCCGGTCCTGGGGATATGCAATGGTTTCCAGGTGTTGTGCGAGGCTGGCCTGCTGCCCGGCGCGCTGACCCGCAATGTGGGGCTGCACTTCGTCTGCCGCGACGCATGGTTACGGGTGGCGTCGACGTCGACCGCCTGGACATCGCGTTTCGAACCGGCGGCGGACTTGCTGGTGCCGCTCAAGTCCGGGGAGGGCCGCTATGTGGCCTCAGAACAGGTGCTCGACGAGCTGGAAGCCGAAGACCGGGTGGTGTTCCGCTACCACGACAATGTCAACGGCTCGCTGCGTGACATCGCCGGGATCAGCTCCGCCAATGGCCGGGTGGTCGGGCTCATGCCCCACCCCGAACACGCGATAGAGGCGCTGACCGGCCCCTCCGATGACGGGCTCGGACTGTTCTATTCGGCGCTGGACGCGGTGCTGGCCGCCTGAGGTCGGCCGGATCAGCCGGCGTCGCGCATCAGCGGCGGCGTCTGCGGCAGCTCGGCGACCCGGTTCAACTCGCCAAACAGCTCGATCGATGCGCCGATGGCGCGGTCCACGAATACGGCGAATTCGCTGAAGTCCACCGGACCGGCGATCCATTGGGACTTGTAGGCGGTGACGCCGATGCGCTGTGGGTCAGACGAGTTGTGCACTATCGCGGTGACTCCGCGACGCTGGGTGCTCCAGCGGTCGGCGAACCGCGCCAGCAGCGCACGGTCGCCCGCGGGGAAAAAGCATGCGGGAGCGACCCGAATCGCGAACACTTCCGGATGCGCCGGTGAGATCTCCAGGTGGACGTGCAGCCGCTGGGGATGGGCGTCGGTGACGAAGAAGAACTCGCCGTCGTGCTGGCCGCGGAAATACCGCCTTCCACGGGTGCACAAGTAGCGTTCGATCAGGGTTGCGCACAGTGGCTCGGTCATGAATCCATGCTCCGCGCTGCGGCTATGCAGATCCTTGGAGCCAAGGAAAGCGGATCCAAAGAATCAGTTGAGAATTTCCTGAGTGGCTGCTGCTTGTCGGTTACGAGAGCGGATACAGCCCCGGCAGGTTGACCACGATCGCCTCCTGGGTGCTGCGCGCGATGACCACTTCGGCGGGCATGGTCGGGTCGGGATTTTCTTCCCGGTGTGGCAGATAGGGCGGAACGAAGATGTAGTCGCCGGGTTCGGTAGCGATACGCACCTCTTGCTCGCCGTCGTGAAACACAAACTCCGGGCGTCCGCTTCGCACATAGATTGCGGTTTCGGAGTCTCCGTGGTGATGGTTGGCCGAGACCGTCCGGGGCAGGACATGCGTCTCACCCATCCAGATCTTCTCCGCGCCCACCGACCTTCCGCTAAGCGCGGCAAACCGGCGCAATCCCTCCGATTGCGCGGTATCGGAACTGATTTCGGAGGCCTTGATGTGGTGTACCTGCGCGCGACGGCGGTCCGGGGCGGCTGTTTCGGCTGGGAAGTCGGGATGGAATCCGTCCGAGGTTGCCATGGCTGCTCCGATTGTTGGGTGAGTGCTAGACAAGGACGAAAAACGAATCGCGGTAGGCCTCGAGAAGTCGCAGCCACAGTTCGCTGATCGTTGGAAAGCATGGTACGGCGTGCCACAGCCGGTCGATGGGCACTTGGCCGGCGATGGCGATGGTGGCGGCGTGCAGCAACTCCGCGGCGCCCGGGCCGACGATGGTGACACCGAGGAGGCAACCTCGGTCGACGTCGACGACCATGCGGGCCCGGCCGGCGTAGCCGTCGGCGAAGAGCTTGGCCCCGGTGACGACATCGCCGATTTCGACGTCGATCGTCTTGATCCGATGACCGGCCCGCGCCGCCTGCTCGGCCGTCAGTCCCACCGCGGCGGCTTCGGGGTCGGTGAAGAAGGCCTGTGGCACCGCGTGATGATCGGCGGTGGTCGCATGCGCACCCCACGGTGCGGTGTCCAGCGAGTCTCCGGCGGCGCGGGCACCGATAGCGCTACCGGCGATGCGGGCTTGGTACTTGCCCTGATGGGTGAGCAGTGCGCGGTGATTGACGTCGCCGGCCGCATAAAGCCAACCGCCATCGACGGCGTTCACTCGGCAGGTGTCGTCGACATCGAGCCAGTTGCCTGGCGCCAGCCCGACCGTCTGCAGGCCGATGTCGTCGGTGCGTGGTGCGCGGCCGGTAGCGAACAACACCTCGTCGACCTCGAGCCGCGTATCGTCATCGAGTTCGAGGGTAACCGGTGCATCGGGATGCGGCCGGTGCAGTGCGCGCACTGAGATCCCCACGCGCACATCGACGCCCGCGCGGGTGAGGCCGCGGCCGACGAAGTCGCCGACAAACGGTTCCATCCGGCTCAGCAATCGGGATCGCGCCAGCAGGATCACCGACGACCCCAATCCTTGCCAGGCGGTCGCCATTTCGACACCCACACCGCCCGCGCCGACGATCGCGAGCCGGCGGGGCACCGAACTGGCCTCGGTGGCTTGGCGATTGGTCCACGGCCAGGCCTCGGTGATCCCAGGCAGGTCGGGCAAGGTGGGGCGACTTCCGGTGCAGACGACAACCGCATGCCGCGCCGCGATCATCAGCGTCTGGCCGTCGTGATCGGACACACTGACTCGACGCGGACCCGCCAGCCGCCCATGGCCGCGGATCAGCGTCGCGCCGATACCACTGACCCAGTCGGCCTGGCCGCCGTCATCCCAGTTACTCACGTACCGGTCCCGGCGATCGAAAACTGCTGCCGCGCTGATTGAGTCGCTGATTGCCTCGCGCGCACCGTCCACCCGGCGGGCATCGGCAACGGCGATCACCGGACGTAGCAGCGCCTTACTCGGTACACATGCCCAGTACGAGCATTCACCGCCGACGAGGTCACGCTCGATCACCGCAACGTGCAGCCCCGCAGCCTGGCAGCGGTCAGCGGCATTCTGCCCGACCGGTCCGGCCCCGAGCACTATCACGTCGAACGAAAGATCGGGTTCGCCGGCCGGTATCCGGGCGCGTTCGTCTTCGGTCACGGTCGCAGATCCTTCCGTCGACTCTCTCTGCGACGCTACGCCCCGCACTCTGGTGCGCTACCGGCGAGTGTGGGCTGAGTTCGTCCTGTTCTTCTCGACGACTCAGCCGCGTTGTTACTGGCCCGCTCCCACCAATGCCCTGGTGCGGTGGGACTCCAGCCGGTACTGATCCCACGCCTGGCGGCCGTAGGGCATGCCGGGGTGCCAGCCCGCGGGGTCCATACGACCGGGCCGCGGGCGGCGTCTCGGGCCGAAGCGCTCGCCGCTGGGTGTGACGGTCGGCGGCAAGTCCCATTTCTCCGAAGGTATTTGGTCCGGGCCTAGCACGTCAGCTTCGTACCTCTCGTTGGCGGTGCACGACTGTTTGGCTACCTTCCAGCGTCGTGCTAGATCGGTGGCGAGCCGTAGTGGGTGTGGCGCCCGGCCACGGAGGTTTCGGGCCGCGCGGTTGTATCCAGTGATAGTCAGTCAGTCGCAGCTGGCGCTGTTCGCCGGCTGCAAGTTAGCTGGGAAACCCCAGGCGGCGCCGGGCTCGTGGTCCGCCGTCGGTCCGTCAGCTATCCCGAGTGCGGACTGAGCGCGACCGAGGCTTCGGCGGTGTAGCACAGGAAGGTCAGCGTCTCCTGCAGGTACAACTGCACGGTGTCGGCGTCGTGGCTGGTGTACCCGATCGCGACATCGGTGCCCAACTGCAGGTCGAAGTCCCCGCCGCGAGTGGTCAGCACGAACGCACCGTCGATGGCCGGCGCCCAGATGATGTCACCGTCGACCAGCCGGTTCAGATGCTCACGAATGGGATAGCCGTGCTCGGTGGTCTCGCTGACCTTGGTGTAGACGTCGGCGGCCAGCAGCACCGAGTAGGGTCCGTCGACGCCGGCCAGCCGCAGTTCCGACAGTGCCTGGGTGATGACGTCCGGGATTTCGCGCGGGTCCTCGGGCAGCGTGAGCGGCGGGTTGGAGCTGGAGCTGCGGATGCCCTCGATCGATGCGGCGCCGTAACCCTCGAAGATGGTGCGGTCCTCCACGAACGCCAGCTGCTTGGCGGCCGCCTTGACCGGGTCCCAATCCGAGTCCTGGGAACCGCGTTCGACATCATCGATCTCGTTGCGTGACAAGGTGAACGGGACCCGCAGTCGCACCAGGGGCTTGCTCGCCCGCAGATGGGCGATGACCCCGTCGGTAGGAGCCTTCACATCGATCAGCCGGCCCGTGCTCACTGCCGCGGTGACCGGACCTCCGGGGTCGCTCACGTCGACCACCCGACGGCCCGCGATGTGGCGCTTGAATGTCCGGGTGGCCTCCAATTCGATTTCGGCCCAAGCGGCTTCGGTGACCGGTGCCAGATCGCGGTAGAGGTTGTTCATTCGGAGGTTCCTTTCAGGCTGCCGATCGAGAGTGAGCCGTCGTCCGCGGTTGGGACGGCCGCCGGTGCCAGCGGCAAGGGCGGTGGATCGTCGAGGAAATCGATGGTCGGCGAGAAGAACAACCCGCCGGTTGTCGCCGTGGAAAAGTCGAGCACGCGATCGGTATTTCCGGGCGGATCGCCGAGAAACATGTTGCGCAGCAGCCGTTCGGTGACGGTGGGAGTGCGCGAATATCCGATGAAATAGGTGCCGTATTCGCCCTTGCCGACCTCGCCGAACGGCATGTTGTGCCGAACGATCTTCAGTTCGACTCCGTCCTCGTCGGTGATGACGTTGAGCGCGATGTGCGAGTTGGCCGGCTTGGTGCTCTCGTCGAGTTCGATGTCTTCCAGCTTGGTCCGGCCGATCACCCGCTCCTGCTCGGTGACCGACAGCGAGTCCCATGACCCCATGTCATGCACATATTTCTGTACGTGCACATAGCAGGAGCCGGCAAAGTCGGGATCCTCGTCGCCGACGGTGGTCGCGCCGATCGCGATTGCGCCACCGGGGTTTTCGGTGCCGTCGACGAAGCCCAGCAGATCGCGATTGTCGAAAAAGCGGAAGCCGTGCACCTCGTCGACGACGGTGACCGCTGGGGCCATCGCCTTGAGGATTCGGCCGGCCAGCTCGAAGCACACGTCCATAGTTTCGGCCCGGATGTGCAACAGCAGGTCCCCCGGTGTGGCCGGCGCGTTGTGGCGTGGTCCCGTCAACGGGACGAACGGATGCAGTTCGGCCGGCTTTGGGCCGGAGAACAACCGATCCCACGCGTCGGAGCCGATCGAGGCCACCACCGACAGGTGCTTGGTGGGGTCGCGGAATCCGATGGCCCGCACCAATCCGGATATCTCGGTCAGCGCGTCATGCACGGTCTGCTCGCCGCCGGCGTCGATGGTGGCCACCAAAAAGATTGCGGCTGGCGTCAGGGGCGCGAGGATGGGTTGCGGCTGAACCGAAGGCACCCTGCCGACCCTAGCGTGAATCCCGCAGTCCCCAACAGCCATGATGTTGAGCATGTCCGATGCGCCCACAACTTCAGCCACCGCTCGAGGCCTCGGCGAGTTCATCGACGCGTCGCCCTCCCCGTTTCATCTGTGCGCCACGGTGGCCCGGCGTCTGCTGGATGCCGGGTACACCGAACTGAGTGAGATAGACCGCTGGCCGCAGCAACCGGGCCGCTACTTCACCGTTCGAGCCGGTTCGCTGGTCGCCTGGGACAGCGGCGGCGTCGGGACCGCGCAGGCACCGTTTCGGATTGTCGGGGCGCACTCGGACAGCCCGAACCTGCGGGTCAAACAGCACCCGGATCGGCTGGTCGCCGGCTGGCAGGTGGTGGCGCTCGAACCGTACGGGGGAGCGTGGCTGAACTCCTGGCTGGACCGCGACCTGGGCGTCAGCGGGCGGCTCTCGGTGCGGGCGCCCGGTGTTCGCGGCGGCATCAGTCACCGGCTGGTCCGGATCGATGAGCCGATCCTGCGGGTACCTCAGCTGGCCATCCACCTGGCCGAGGATCGCAAGTCGCTCACGCTGGATCCCCAGCGGCACGTCAACGCGGTATGGGGCGTCGGTGCGCAGCGGGGTTCCTTTTTCGGCTACGTCGCCCAGCGCGCCGGCCTGGCGGAGGGTGATGTGCTGGCGGCCGATCTGATGACCCATGACCTGATCCCGGCCGCGGTCATCGGTGCCAACGCCGACCTGCTCAGCGCGCCGCGGCTGGACAACCAGGCCAGTTGCTACGCGGGACTGGAAGCGCTACTGGCCGCCGAATCGGACCAGGTGCTGCCCGTGCTGGCGATCTTCGACCACGAGGAGGTCGGCTCGACCTCGGACCACGGCGCGCAGTCCAACCTGCTGAACACGGTGCTGGAAAGGATCGTGCTGGCCGGTGGCGGGGTCCGGGAAGACCTGTTGCGGCTGTTGCCGGCTTCACTGCTGGCGTCCGCGGACATGGCGCACGCCACTCATCCCAACTACCCCGAGCGCCATGAGCCCAGCCACCAGATCGCGGTCAACGCGGGGCCGGTGCTCAAGGTGCACCCCAATCTGCGCTACGCCACCGAGGGGCGGACAGCCGCGGCCTTTGCGCTGGCCTGTCAGCAGGCCGGTGTCAATCTGCAACGTTACGAGCATCGGGCCGACCTGCCGTGCGGGTCGACGATCGGGCCGATGACCTCGGCCCGCACCGGTATCCCCACCGTGGACGTGGGTGCCGCGCAGCTGGCGATGCACTCCGCGCGCGAGCTGATGGGCGCCGCCGACGTGGCGGCGTATTCGGCAGCGCTACGGGCGTTCTACGTGCCCGAATAGTGGGCGGCAATAGACTCGGTTGGCATGACGCTCAGTGTCGAGATGGTCACCTTCGACTGCAGTGATCCCGCCCGGCTGGCCGGCTGGTGGGCCGAGCACTTCGGCGGGACGGCGCACGAATTGCTGCCCGGCGAGTTCATCGCGGTGACGCGTCCGGCGGGGCCGCGGCTCGGATTTCAGAAGGTGCCCGATCCAACACCCGGAAAAAAACCGGGTGCACCTGGACTTTTCGGCCGCCGACGTGGACGGTGAAGTGTCACGGCTGGCGGCCGCCGGAGCGACCGAGGTGCAGCGGCACCAATTCGGGGAGAACTTCCGGTGGGTGGTGATGGCCGATCCCGAGGGCAACGTCTTCTGCGTCGTCGGCCAGTAGCGCACCGCCCATCGACGGTCAGGCCGCGCGCGAAACGCCGAACAGCTCTCGACAGCGGTCAAACCCCTCAACCCGAACCTCGACATGGCGCTGGCGCAGCCAGTCGTCACGAGTCAACCGGAAGCGCACCCGCTGTGCCGCGGCGCCCTCTCGCGCCACTCGGTCGACGCCGTTTTCCCGGTAGCCCTGACGTCGGGATATCGCGATCGAGGCCGGATTGTCGGCGAACGCTGCCGAGGTAGCGGCCTGGGCTCCAAGCTCACAGAACACGAAATGCAATGCTGCCGCCCGCATCTCGGTGCCAAGGCCGTTTCCTTGGTGACACAGTCCCAGCCAGGATCCGGATTCGACTTCGCCGGCGATCGGGAAGTTGCTGGCGCGCAAGCCCTGCACACCGACGGCCCGACCCTCGACCACGACGGCCAGAGGCAGGGCCCAGTCATCGCGGCTGAATCCCGCCAGCTCCCGCCACAGGAAGGACAAGGTGTTGTACGGCAGCTCCGCCTGAGGGGCTCGGGTCCAGGGGACGGAAAACGGCATCCGGTCCGGCTCGTGCACGCCGTCCAGAATTGTGTCGATCAGCTGGTCGCACAGCTCTTCGGTGGGCAGTCGCAGCTGTAGGCGCGAGGTCGTGATTCGCAGATCGAACAGCGGCCAGTGACGAGACATCGCCCCATTATGTTGACCAGGCCGACCGCTGTCAGCCGGTTTTCCTGCCGCGGGTCTCCGGCGGGAGCGATGCGGCCCGGGACTCTAGACTGTCTGCGTGACGAGCGCTCGCAGCCACCAGACTGACACAGTCGCACATGCCGCCACCACCCCCGACCAGCCGCAACCGTTTCACGAGCTGGGCCTCAAAGACGACGAGTATCAGCGGATTCGTGACATCCTGGGCCGTCGGCCCACCGACACCGAGCTCGCCATGTACTCGGTGATGTGGAGCGAGCACTGCTCCTACAAGTCCTCCAAAGTCCATTTGCGCTATTTCGGCGAGACCACCACCGATGAAATGCGCGCCGGGATGCTGGCCGGGATCGGCGAGAACGCCGGCGTCGTCGACATCGGTGACGGGTGGGCCGTCACGTTCAAGGTGGAATCGCACAACCACCCCTCCTACGTCGAGCCCTACCAGGGTGCGGCCACGGGTGTCGGCGGCATCGTCCGCGACATCATGGCGATGGGTGCGCGGCCGATCGCGGTGATGGACCAACTGCGCTTCGGCGCCGCCGATGCCCCCGACACTCGCCGGGTGCTCGACGGTGTGGTCCGCGGTGTCGGCGGTTACGGCAACTCGCTGGGGTTGCCGAACATCGGCGGCGAGACGGTCTTCGACGCGTGCTATGCCGGTAACCCCTTGGTCAATGCGCTGTGCGTGGGCGTCTTGCGTCAAGAGGACTTGCACCTGGCGTTCGCCTCCGGCGCCGGAAACAAGATCATCCTGTTCGGCGCGCGGACCGGCCTGGACGGCATCGGCGGGGTGTCGGTGCTGGCCTCGGACACCTTCAGCTCCGATGGCGAGGGCGAGGGCGCGCGCAAGAAGTTGCCGTCGGTCCAGGTGGGCGACCCGTTCATGGAAAAGGTGCTCATCGAGTGCTGTCTCGAGCTCTACTCGGGCGGACTGGTGATCGGCATCCAGGACCTCGGCGGCGCAGGGTTGTCTTGCGCCACATCGGAGTTGGCCTCCGCCGGGGATGGCGGCATGGCGATCAACCTGGAAACCGTCCCGCTGCGCGCCAAGGAAATGACGCCCGCCGAGGTGCTCTGCAGCGAGTCGCAGGAACGGATGTGCGCGGTGGTGTCGCCGGAGAACGTGGACGCGTTCATGGCGGTGTGCCGCAAGTGGGACGTGCTGGCCACGGTTATCGGTGAGGTCACCGAGGGCGACCGGTTGCGCATCACCTGGCACGGCGAGACGGTCGTGGACGTGCCACCGCGCACGGTGGCCCACGAGGGCCCGGTGTACCAGCGTCCGGTCGCCCGCCCCGACACCCAGGATGCGCTCAACGCCGATTCGTCGAAGAGCCTGCCCCGCCCGGCTACCGGCGACGAGCTGCGCGCGACTCTGCTTGCGCTGCTTGGCAGTCCGCACCTGTGCAGTCGCGCGTTCATCACCGAGCAGTACGACCGCTACGTGCGCGGCAACACGGTGCTCGCCGAACATGCGGACGGCGGCGTGCTGCGTATCGACGAGGCCACCGGTCGCGGTATCGCGTTGTCGACCGATGCTTCGGGGCGCTACACCCTGCTTGACCCCTACACCGGTGCCCAGCTGGCACTGGCCGAGGCCTACCGCAACGTCGCCGCGACCGGCGCGACCCCGGTGGCGGTGACCAACTGCCTCAACTTCGGCTCGCCCGAGGATCCCGGCGTGATGTGGCAGTTTGCCCAGGCGGTGCGCGGCTTGGCCGATGGTTGTGTGGCGCTGGGAATTCCGGTGACCGGCGGCAACGTCAGTTTCTATAACCAAACCGGGTCGACGGCGATCATGCCCACCCCGGTGGTCGGGGTGCTCGGCGTGATCGACGATGTCACTCGTCGCATCCCCACCGCGATGGGCGCTGAGCCCAGCGAAACCCTGATGCTGCTGGGCGATACCCGAGACGAGCTGGACGGCTCGATCTGGGCGCAAGTCACCGGCGAGCACCTGGGCGGCACGCCCCCCGCGGTCGATCTGGCGCGGGAGAAGCTGCTGGCTGACGTGCTGCGCGCGGCATCGCGGGACGGGCTGGTCTCCGCGGCGCACGACCTGTCCGAGGGCGGACTGGCCCAAGCCATCGTCGAATCGGCATTGGCGGGTGAAACCGGCTGCCGCATTGTGCTTCCCGACGACGCCGACCCGTTTGTCATGCTCTTTTCCGAATCGGCCGGCCGGGTGCTGGTGGCGGTGCCGCGCACCGAAGAGAGCCGGCTACGGGCCATGTGTGCAGCGCGAGGATTGCCCGCGGTGCGTATCGGGGTCGTCGACCAGGCATCCGATGACATCGAGGTGCAGGGCTTGTTCACGGTCTCGCTGGCCGAACTGCGCGCGACGTCTGAGGCGGTGCTGCCGAGATTTTTCGGGTAAGTCGGCTGCGCGCGCTGGCTCTGGCCGCCGGCTTGGTCGGCTGGAGCCTGGCCAGTCCGCGGCTGCCGGCGCGGTGGCGGGTGGCGCTGCAGGCCGTTTTGGGTGGCGTACTTGTGCTGGTGACCCGTGCACCACTGGGGCTTGCGCCGCCCCGGTTGTGGGCCGGGCTGCGACTGGGCGCGGTGGCCGCCGCCCCGGTGGCCACCGCGATCGCGGCGACGACTCCGGTGACGATGGTGCGCCTGTCGATGTCCGAACGCGACCTGCCCGCATCGGTGCCGGGCTGGCTCGGGCTGCAGATTCCGTTCGGGACGGTCTGGGCCGAGGAGGCGGCGTTTCGTGCGGCATTGGCCACCATGGGCACCAGAGGTTTTGGTCACGTCGGTGGGCGGTTGCTACAGGCGGCCACCTTCGGTCTGTCCCACGTCGCCGATGCGCGCGCGACCGGTGCGCCGCCGGTGCCTACGGTGCTGGTCACCGGCCTGGCCGGCTGGCTATTCGGGCGGCTGGCAGAGCGCAGCGGCAGCCTGGCGGCACCGATGGTGCTGCACCTGGCGATCAACGAGGCCGGGGCGGTTGCGGCGCTGACGGTCCAGCGTCGCTGGATCAACGGTGCCGAAATCACGCCGCGGCGCCGCTATACTTGACACGCTGGCTTTTCGCAGCAAACGACTCGACCGAGAGGCTTGGCACCCCAGGTGCACAGACTTAGGGCCGCGGAGCATCCGCGGCCGGACTACGTTCTTCTGCATATCAGCGACACCCATCTTGTCGGAGGGGATGACCCTCTCTATGGCGCGGTAGACGCCGACAGCAGGCTGGCTGAACTACTTGAACAGCTCAAGCACTCAGGGGCGAGCCCTGATGCGGTCATTTTCACCGGCGACTTGGCCGATACCGGTGAAGCGGCGGCTTATCGCAAGCTGCGCGCGGTGGTCGAACCTTTCGCCGCCGAGTTGGACGCCGAACTGATCTGGGTGATGGGCAACCACGACGACAGGGCCGCCCTGCGCAGGTTCCTGCTGGACGAGGCCCCGTCGATGGCGCCGCTGGACCGGGTAACCATGATCGACGGCCTGCGGATCATCACGCTGGACACCTCGGTGCCCGGGCATCACTACGGCGAGGTCCGGGATTCCCAATTGAGATGGCTCGCTGAAGAGCTGAAGACCCCCGCACCGCACGGCACCATCCTGGCGCTGCATCATCCGCCGATTCCCAGCGTCCTGGACCTGGCCGTAACGGTGGAACTGCGCGACCAAGCCCGGCTGGGACGGGTGCTCGAGGGCAGCGATGTCCGGGCCATTCTGGCCGGCCACCTGCATTACTCGACCAACGCCACCTTCGTGGGGATCCCGGTCTCGGTGGCCTCGGCCACCTGCTACACCCAGGATCTTACCGTTGAGGTCGGGGGAACCCGGGGCCGAGACGCGGCGCAGGCCTGCAACCTGGTGCACGTGTACCCCGACACCGTGGTGCACTCGGTGATTCCGATCGGTACCGGCAAAACCGTGGGCACCTTCGTCTCGCCCGCGCAGGCGAAACGGCAGATTGCCGAAAGCGGGATGTTCATCGAGCCGTCACGGCGGGATTCGCTGTTCAGCCACCCTCCGATGGTGCTGACGCCATCGGTTCGGCCAAGTCCTGCGGATTGATATCTGCGGCAACCTTTTCCCATGGCGCGGGGATGGGGAAGTAGCGCTCCAGGAAATCGACCACGCGCTCCGCCCGCTCGGTGCCGCTGACTTCGGGGAAGCTGCCATCATTGAGGCAGAAGAAGTCATAGTTGCGGCGCCTGCGCAATTCGGGAAGTAGGCCGAGCCCGGCGCGGGTGGTGGTGTCCACATAGAGGACTTTGGCCTTCTCTTGCTGGACGGCCTTGCCGGTCATCAGTGCGTAGTAGTGGTACAGCGAATTCGTCACCGAGATGTCGGTGCCGGACCTGAAGGCGCTGGCCTGGGTGCGCGCGAATTCCTCCGGAAACTCCCGCTCCAACTCGACGAGCACGCTCTTGCGCAGTGGCACGGCGGTGTGCTCGAGGTGACGGGTGATCACCTGACCGAATCGGGCGAACAGCAGCTGGCGGTTCACCCGGGCCGCGTTTTCAAAGCCGCTGCGAGTCGGATCGTTTGCCCCGAGCCCGATCCGTGTGTTGGCCTCGATGAACCGGGTGACGCCGCCAGGGGAGAAGAACATGCTGGCGTTGAGTGGCCGGCCAAAGAACATGTCGTCATTGGAATACAGAAAGTGCTCGCTGAGATCGGGGATATGGTGCAGCTGACTCTCCACCGCGTGCGAGTTGTAGGTCGGCAATGCGGCCCGGTCGGAAAAGTGGTCCTCGGCGCGCACCACCGTGACGTTCGGGTGCTCAGCCAACCACGGGGGTGGGGTTGAATCCGTCGCGATGAAAATGCGACGGATCCACGGCGTGAACATGTTCACTGATCGCAGCGCGTATTTCAGCTCGTCGACCTGACGGATCCGCGCCTCGGCGTCGTCGCCTTCTCCCACCACGTGCTGCGACATCTGTGCGGCGCGTCGGGCCCGGAATTCCGGGTCGCTGCCGTCCACCCAGGAAAACACCAGATCGATGTCGAACGTCACATCGCTGGCATGAGGTGTGAACATCCCATCCAGCGTTGGCCACTTGTATCCATATAGTTTGACCGACGAAGGCGAAAGTTCGTCGCGCGGCAGTATCTTGCGGGTGAGGGAGTTTTCTATCGGGCACCGGATGAGCGTTTCCTCGAAGACCCAGAATTGGATCTCGACACCAAACATTGCGCCATAACGAAATCCGCCCGGCGCAATCCGCCGGCGATACAAACGCAGAATTTGCGGATCGGCCACCCTGGAAAGGTGGCCATTAGCCAGCAAGACGGGAGAAATTCCTTTCTCATCAATCGTTTTGGCGTACATCGGTTCGGTGGCACACGCCGCGGCGAGAGCGCGTTCGAGGGCGGGACGCAACTGTATGTCGACCGCAAGAATCGGACGGCCGCTGTGATTGCGAATCAGCAGGAATGGAATGCCGGCCCGGTTCAACGCCTTTCGCAGGAAGACGAGGTCCTCGATCTGTGCCTCTTGGGGAGTGAGGCTCGATTCCAGGCGGGCAATCTTGCCGCCCCGGGTAACGATGATGGGCGCCAGGCCGCGCGCGGCGGGCCGACTGCCGTCACGTGAAGGGATCTTGGGCATCGGAACACCGCCTTAGGTAAGAGTGATTTCGGCACCGCGAGGATCTCACACTTCCGGCGCCCCCGCAGTGCGAGAGAGCCCGGCGGCACCGAGCAGCTCCGGGTACCCTTAGCTGCGTCGACAAATACTGCGCCGCAGACGATTTAGCACTTTGCCGACATCTGCCGGACACCTCACCGTTTCCGGCATGACCTATGATGTTGGGTTCGTTGAGGCGTTGTTTCAGTGCGCCCGATCCGGCTGGTCGGCGACGACGCTGCCGTCAGGTTGCCGCAGCGGCGCCCGGCTGCCATCCGGATCGTCGAAACCCTGGGTCGCACAGGGATACGGCGGGTGTGCCGGGAGCGGGTCGATGAACATCGGATTGACCAGCCAGCGCCCGTCGGCGTCCGCGTAGGCGCGACACATCAGCTCGATCTTGTTGCGGTTGATCACCAGGCGCAACGCGGTGGCGTCGGTGAGGAACGTGGCGTCCCCGTTGGAGTCTCCGGCCGCGAACGATTGGCGGCGCTGTTCGGGGAGTTGGTCGAACGCGGCCGGCCCCGCAACCCCGAAAACCTGCTCGTTGACCCGGCACCGTTTGCCTTCGTTGAAGGGGATCGACGGCTCACCGCCGCACTGGGCCAGGCGCGCCGTGAGCACCTCGCCGTCGTGTTCGGTGCGAACACCCATCACGTGGTCGGCGGCGATACCCACGTCCGCCGCCCACACCCGCACCACCGGCTCGGCCGATGCGGAGATGATCCGCACATCGAATCCGTTGGCCTGCAAGGTTGCCACCAGGTCCCGCATCTGCGAGTAGTAACGCACCCAGGCGATCTGTTGAGTGCTGCCCACCGTCTGTTCGGCATTCTCGGCCGCGTCCAGGTTCTCCTGCCGGGCCGCGGTGACAAATCCGGTGATCTCTGCCTCGGTCCAGCCAGCCAATAACTGCGCGGCCCAGGCATCGGCGGGTTGCATGCGCCGATGGTTGAACCCGGCGAATGCGGCCGCCCCGGATCGGGTTTTTTCGCTCGTGTACACCGAAATCAGCTCGTCGGCGCATCCGGTTTCGGAGCCGGTCGGCAAGGGCTGGCCGGGCGCCGCGAGGCCGCCACAGGCCGCGGCCAGGGCCGCGGCCGCCGGCGGGGTCAGATAAGGGCTGGTGCTGGTCCAGTCGCCGGCCGCGGGTTGACGCACCTTGGAATTGCGGATCATCCAGAACAATGTCGCGTTGCCGATGTCGTTTCGCACCATGGTGTTGTCCCAGTCGAACAACGCCACCGGAGCCCCGTCGGCCACCGAACCGGACTTGCCGCAGCTGCCGAGCCGGCCGATCATCTCGTTGATCCGGTCCCGATTGTCGCCGTACCATCCGGGATCGGCGGCCAGCGTCCGGCAGGCAGTCCCGGTCGAGCTGGTCGAAGCGGTGCCCGAATGATCGCCGCCGCCGCTACAACCGGCCAGCCCCAGCATCGCCGCAGCAGCAAGTACCCGCACAGGCCAAAGTCTCATCGCTCGTCTCTCGCACGGTGGGTTTCGGTGATCGCAACATTAGGGGTTAATGGTGTTCTCACCGAACTGACGTCCCCAGACATATTCGTTGAGCAGGGGCTGTCCGATCTCGAGATGGTTGTAGGGCGCCATGTTCGCGCCGACGTCCATCACCAGATACGGAGCGGGCCACAAGTCGCGGGTGATCGTCTGCCAGCACCCGGGTCGCCCGCCGGGGCCGCCCCGCGCATTCACCCGCGGCAGATTCTCCGGATAGATATACGGATTCGGCGCACCCGATATGGCGCCCGATGAGGCTGCTCCCAGCGAGTAGCCGTTGAAGCCCAGCGCGTTGCGGATCCGGGGGGCGACCTCGTCGTAGTTGCGGATGGTGCAGAAGATCTCCGGGCTGTACTCGTCGAGCAGCTGGCCGGTGGGCACCAGATCGGCGGCGCCGCGGGTCAGGTAGGGGCCGCCCCGCTCGAACACCTCCGAGCCGTTGTTGGCCAAACCGACCGATGCCAGTAACGCCGCATCCAAATCGCTACGTCGTTGGTTGACCGTGCGCGCGACGGTCACCGCGGAGTCGACGGCATCCCAAAGGTCCGCTGAGGCGTCGGCATAAATGTCACCCAGCGCCGCCAGCCCCCTGATGTCGCGGTGCGCCTGCGGCATCAGGGGGTTCACGTCATCGAGGATGGCGTTGCCGTTGACCAGTGCGGTGCCCAACCGATCGCCCAGGCCGCTCAGGGCCTGCGCGGCCGCGCTCAGCGTCAGGTTGAGCTTGACCGGATCGACTTTCTCGCTGATCGCCGTCACATTCTCGAACAGCGTGTTGAATTCCGTGGTCACCGAGGTCGCGTAGATCACACGGGCCGGCGTGATGTGTTGCGGTGCCGGGTCTGTTGGCGAGGTCAGGGACACATATTTGTTGCCGAAAACGGTCGTCGCCTTGATGGTTGCCGACACATTGGCCGGAATTGACCCGATGTACTTCGGCGTGACGTCTAACGCGAATCTGGCCGCTGGCGCGCCGTCATGGGTGACCTCGGTGATGCTGGACACCCGGCCGATCTGCACACCGTTGAACGTGACCTTCGCGCCCGGATCGGTTACCAAACCGGCCCGCGGAGCAATCATGGTCAATCGAGTCTTGGGGATGAACGTCCCACGAAACTGCCAGTACAACATCGCACCGAAGAACACCAAGACCATCAGGGCCGCTAGACCGATGATCTTGTAGGGCGGCCGCGATCGCGGGTCCATGATTCTGAGACCCTAAGGTATGGCCGCCCGCGATAGAACCGATCCGGCAAAGACCCGCCAGATTGTCTTGGAGATTGCGGACTGGCTGCGCGACGAATCCCATCCAGCGCCGGGCCGCACCGCGCTGGCAACGGCGGTTCGGCTCACCGCGCGCACGTTGGGTGCGGTGGCACCCGGCGCGGCCGTCGAAGTCCGGATCCCACCTTTTGTCGCCGTGCAGTGCATTCCCGGGCCCAGACACACCCGCGGCACTCCGCCCAATGTCGTCGAAACCGATCCGCGCACGTGGTTGTTGGTGGCCACGGGGCTGTTGAGGTTGTCCGAGGCGACGGCGACCGGCGCGTTGACTTTGTCCGGTTCGCGGGCAGATGAAATCGGACACTGGCTGCCGCTGATTGATCTCGGCTGAATTTTATGTCCTGGCCTGTGATTATTGTTCAACGCGGAAGATGGCCAAAAGGAAAACGCAGGTTTGATTCGGCCCCACGGCCATGGTGGCCGTAGACTCTTACTCGTCACCAACCGCGCCCCAGGGAGTCGCCAAACCGTGACCGCACAGCAGTCCGAAGAAGACTTCAACGCGCCTCGTGAAGAATGCGGTGTATTCGGGGTCTGGGCCCCGGGCGAAGATGTTGCCAAACTCAGCTACTACGGCCTTTACGCGCTGCAGCATCGCGGCCAGGAGGCGGCAGGCATTGCCGTCGCCGACGGCTCGCAAGTGCTGGTCTTCAAGGACCTCGGCCTGGTCAGTCAGGTATTCGACGAGCAGACGCTGGCAGCCATGCAGGGGCATGTCGCCATCGGGCACTGCCGCTATTCGACCACCGGCGACACGACCTGGGAAAACGCCCAGCCCGTCTTCCGCAATACCGCTGCGGGCACCGGAGTTGCATTGGGTCACAACGGCAATCTCGTCAACGCGGCCGCCCTTGCAGCGCGCGCCCGGGACGAGGGACTGATCGGAAACCGATCCTCGGCGCCCGCCACGACGGACTCGGACATCCTGGGCGCACTGCTGGCCCACGGCGCCGCCGATTCCAGTCTGGAGCAGGCCGCCTTGGAGCTGTTGCCGACGGTGCGTGGTGCCTTTTGTCTGACCTTCATGGACGAAAACACGCTGTATGCCTGCCGCGACCCGCACGGGGTGCGGCCGTTGTCGCTGGGCCGGCTCGATCGTGGCTGGGTGGTGGCATCGGAAACGGCCGCGCTCGACATCGTCGGTGCGTCGTTCGTGCGTGACATTGAACCGGGCGAGCTGCTGGCAATCGATGCCGACGGGGTGCGGTCCACCCGCTTCGCCAACCCCACCCCCAAGGGTTGCGTCTTCGAGTACGTCTACCTGGCACGCCCGGACAGCATGCTCAACGGCCGGTCCGTGCACGCCGCCCGGGTGGCGATCGGTCGTCGGCTGGCCCAGGAGCGCGGGGTCGAGGCCGATTTGGTGATCGGCGTGCCGGAGTCGGGTACCCCTGCCGCGGTTGGCTATGCGCAGGAATCCGGCATCCCCTATGGACAAGGGCTGATGAAGAACGCCTATGTCGGGCGCACGTTCATCCAGCCGTCACAGACGATCCGCCAGCTCGGTATCCGGTTGAAGCTCAACCCGCTCAAAGAGGTGATCCGCGGCAAGCGCCTGATCGTCGTGGACGACTCCATCGTGCGGGGAAACACGCAGCGCGCCCTGGTGCGGATGTTGCGTGAGGCCGGTGCCGTCGAAGTGCATGTGCGAATCGCCTCGCCGCCGGTGAAGTGGCCCTGTTTCTACGGCATCGACTTCCCCTCGCCGGCCGAACTGATCGCCAACGCCGTCGAGGACGAAAACGAGATGCTCGAAGCCGTGCGTCACGTGATCAACGCCGACACGCTGGGCTACATCTCGCTGCGGGGATTGGTAGCGGCCACCGAGCAACCGATCTCCCGGCTGTGCACCGCCTGTTTCGATGGCAAGTACCCGATCGAGCTGCCCGGCGAGACCGCCCTGGGCAAGAACGTCATCGAGCACATGCTCGCCAACGCGGCGCGCGGAGCCGAGCTGGGCGACGTTGCGACCGACGAAGTACCCATCGGGCACTGAGATGTGCGCGGCGCGAGAGTTGCCGATACCGGCGGTGAGCGCCGCCCGGTAGCCTTTATCGCGATGACGGATCCCGAAAAAAGTCCAGAAAGCTCCGGAAGAGGCCCAGCCAGCCAAGGCGTCACGTACGCGGCGGCAGGTGTGGACATCGAAGCCGGCGACCGAGCCGTGGAGTTGTTCAAGCCGTTGGCAACCCGGGCCACCAGACCCGAGGTGCGCGGCGGGCTCGGCGGATTTGCCGGATTGTTCGCCCTGCGCAACGACTACCGCGAACCGGTGCTGGCCGCCTCCACCGACGGGGTCGGCACCAAGCTGGCGGTCGCGCAGGCGATGGACAAGCACGACACTGTCGGTCTTGACCTGGTCGCGATGGTGGTCGATGACCTGGTGGTGTGTGGCGCGGAGCCACTGTTCCTGCAGGACTACATCGCGGTCGGCCGGACCGTGCCGGAACGGGTCAGCGCGATCGTCAGCGGCATCGCTGAGGGTTGTGTGCGCGCTGGCTGCGCCCTGCTGGGGGGTGAGACCGCTGAACATCCCGGGCTGATGGCACCCGACCATTACGACATCTCGGCCACCGGGGTGGGTGTGGTCGAAGCCGACGACGTGCTGGGGCCGGAACGCGTCAAACCCGGCGACGTCATCATCGCGATGGGCTCGTCGGGGCTGCATTCCAACGGTTACTCGCTGGCCCGCAACGTCCTGCTGGAGATCGACCGGATGAATCTGGCCGGTTATGTGGAGGAGTTCGGCCGCACGTTGGGTGAAGAGCTATTGGAGCCCACCCGGATCTATGCCAAGGAC
This sequence comes from Mycobacterium marinum, assembly GCF_003391395.1. Taxonomy (NCBI): domain Bacteria; kingdom Bacillati; phylum Actinomycetota; class Actinomycetes; order Mycobacteriales; family Mycobacteriaceae; genus Mycobacterium; species Mycobacterium marinum. Next base: position 5,737,238 of record NZ_CP024190.1, on the reverse strand, counting down.
TGTCTGGCGCTCACCGCTGAGACGCATGTCCGAACGTTCTGTCACGTCACGGGTGGCGGGTTGGCCGGCAACCTGGAGCGGGTAATCCCGCATGGGCTGGTCGCCGAGATCGACCGCGGCACCTGGACACCCGCGCCGGTGTTCGCGATGATTGCCCAGCGCGGCCGGGTGGTGCGCGAGGAGATGGAAAAGACCTTCAACATGGGCGTCGGCATGATCGCCGTCGTAGCCCCTGAAGACACCGACCGGGCGCTGGCCATACTGACCGCGCGCCACCTGGACTGCTGGGTGCTGGGCACCGTCTGCAAGGGTGGCAAAGAGGGTCCACGTGCCACGCTGGTGGGCCAGCACCCGCGATTCTAGAAACCACAAGCCCTAGGGCGGAGTCGCCACCGGCGTAGCCGGTGGCGACCGAACCCTAGGGTTGGAATGTCAGCGGGAAACCGACCTGTGCGCCTAGCGGCGCCAGCTCTCCTCGTCGTCCCACGAGTCTTCGGTGTCGTCCACTTGGTCGGATGTGTCGGGACTTGCACCCGACAGCTCGCGCTGAAGCCGCTGGAAGTCGGTCTGCGGGGAGCTGTATTTCAGTTCTCGAGCAACCTTGGTCTGCTTTGCCTTAGCCCGGCCGCGGCCCATGGGGGAACCCCCTCGCGAAATAACGGAGCGGCCTAACAAGTAGGCGGCTCCGATCTCTTAGTGTCGTTATTGTCCTGCGGACAGCTTACCGTGCCGCGCGAGCGCGCGTGGGGCACCCTGCCAGCGGGCCCGGCCAGAATGGCGGACGTCACAGGGAATCATCGCGCACTGCCCCGTAATCGGTCCAGAGCCAGCCTTCCGGCGCCCACTTCGTCCGCCGGTGGCAGAGACTGCGCATCGATCAATGCCGGGATGGTGGCTTCGGCGCCGGTCATCAGCGCGGTGTCGGCGGGCAGCCCCCGCTTGACCAAGGCCAAGGCAACCGGTCCGAGGTCCACGTGATCGACCACCGTTCCCACCCGTCCTACCGAACGCCCGCCGGCTAACACCGAGTCGCCGGTGGACGGTCGGTCCGTGGAACCGTCCAGATGGAGCAGGACCAGCATCCTGGGCGGTTTACCCAGGTTTTGTACCCGCGCGACCGTCTCCTGGCCCCGATAGCAGCCCTTGTCCAGGTGCACGGCTCCGATGCCGGGGCCGCCGATCCAGCCGACCTCATGGGGAATCGTGCGTTCATCGGTGTCGACGCCCAGCCGCGGGCGCTTGGCCGCCACCCGATGCGCCTCGTAGGTCCAGATGCCGGCCGGTCGGACCCCCGCCTGCGTCAGGCGGTGCTTCCAGTCGGCGGTGTCGCCACGCGGCACCAGCAGATCCAGTTCGATCTGGCCGGCGCTCGACGGCATCCGGCGGGCGAAGCCGCCGCCTGGCAACGGGACCGCCATCAGGTCCGCGGGCAGCGCATCGAGACCGAGTGCGTCGAGCACCGCTTGGTCGGACAACTGCGGCCCGATCAACGACAGCACCGCCAGGTCTGCGGTGTCGGGGGTCACCTCCGCCCAGAACACCATCTTGCGCAGGTAGTTCAACAGCGGTTCGCCGCGCCAGGGTTCGGTATCCAGATAGGTGGTTGCGCCCAACTCGGTCTGGATCCAGTGGTCTTCGACTCGGCCCTGTCCGTCCAGGCTCAGATTCTGGGTGCTGGCCCCCTCGGGTAGCTCGCTGACGTGCTGCGTGGAGATGTTGTGCAGCCAGCTCTGGCGGTCTTTTCCGGTGAGGATGAGCACGGCTCGATGCGAGCGGTCCACCAGCACGGCGCCGGTTTCGGCGGCGCGCTGTTCGCCGAGCGGATCGCCGTAGTGCCAGATTGCGCCGGCGTCGGGACCAGGATCAGGAGCGGGAACTGCGGACACACCACAACTCTACGGAGCGGCCTAGATCGGAAAAAGCATGGCCAAGAACAAGACAGCCATCCCGCCGGCCATCATCGCCTGAACCGAGTCGCCCAGCCAGCTGTACCGTGGCGCGCCCCGCCGCCGGTCGGACAGGCGCCGCAATATCCAGAACGCCCCCGCGCCCGCGAAGCCGACGGTACCCAGCCAATTGGCCGCGCTGAACCAGATCGGTGCCCCGCTGGTAGCCGGCATGTTCATCGCGGTCATGGCTGTGCCCGGCATTGACATGACGGCGTACATCCAGGCTGTCGCCAGCATCATGATCGCGTGATAGCCATACCGCACCCGTACCGCGGTCGTTGGGGCTGCGCGCAGTGCCATCACCGCGAACCACACGGTCGCCAGCAGGAAAAACGTGACAGGCCCCGTGGTCGGCAGCCGGGTGGCCCAGGGCCAGGCCATGGTTGCCATCGCAACGGCCATCGCGAAGTGCAGCCCATGACCGACGACCAGCGTCCACGGCCGGCGCACGGTGATGATCGGCAGGCCGCATTCGGCCGCGGACAGCGCGAACAACGCGGTCACCACCCAACGCAGCGTCAGGTCGTGAATCATGCGGTGATTCGGGATCGGTGGGGATGCAAGTCGCCGTCACACGTCGCGGCCGAAGCGGCGCAACCGCAGCGAATTGGTCACCACGCTGACCGAGGACAACCCCATTGCGGCGCCGGCCACGACGGGATTCAGTACGCCGAGTGCGGCAAGTGGGATCGCGGCGGTATTGTAGCCGAAAGCCCAGCCCAGGTTCTGGTAGATCGTGCGCAGTGTGCGCCGCGACAGCTCAATCGCTGAAACGACACCGTCGAGGCGCCCCGACATCAGGGTGATGTCGGAGGCTTCAATGGCCACATCGGTGCCGGTGCCGATGGCAATGCCCAGATCGGCCTGCACCAGGGCGGGGGCGTCGTTGACGCCGTCACCGACCATCGCGACGATGCGGCCCTCGTCCTGCAGTCGCCGAACCTCGTTGACTTTGTCCGCCGGCAACACCTCGGCGAGCACCCGGTCGATGCCCACCTGAGCCGCGATCGCGGCGGCCGTGCGGGCGTTGTCGCCGGTGATCAGCGCGACCTGCAGGCCCATGGCGTGCAGCTGGCGGACCACGTCGGCGGCGTCGTCCTTGACGGTGTCGGCCACCGCGAGCACACCCACAACCTGGCCATCTTGGCCGACATATACCGCGGTGCGGCCGCGCTCTTCCAGGTCCGCGGCCGCCACGGCCAGCTGCTCGGGCAGCCGCAGGTGTTGCTCGTCGACCAGCTTGCGCCGCCCGACCAGCACGGACTTACCGCCAACCTCGCCTCGGACCCCATGCCCGGCCAGGTTGGTGAACTCGGTGGCGGGCGGAACCTCCAACTCCCGCTCACGTGCGCCGGCGACGATCGCGGCCCCGATGGGGTGTTCGGAACCCGACTCCACCGCGGCGGCGATGCGCAACACCGCATCCGGTTGGCGCCGCTTTCCGGCGATGACATCGGTGAGCTCCATCTGGGCCCGGGTGAGGGTTCCGGTCTTGTCGAACACGACGGTGTCGATCTTTTTCGAAGCCTCCAGGACCTCGCCGCCTTTGACCAGGATCCCCATGTCCGCACCCCGGCCGGTGCCGACAATGATCGCCGTGGGCGTGGCCAGGCCCAGCGCGCACGGACAGGCGATGATCAGCACCGAGACGGCCGCGGTCATGCCGGCCACCGGGTTGGCGGCGAGCAGCGTCCACCCGGCAAAGGTTGCGGCGGCAATGCCGACGACCACCGGCACGAACACCGCCGAGACCCGATCGGCCAACCGCTGCACGGGGGCCTTGCCGCCTTGCGCCTCCTCGACCAAGCGCACAATCTGCGCGAGCGCGGTATCGGCGCCGACAGCGGTGGCGCGCACGGTCAGCAGCCCATCGGTGTTGACGGTGGCGCCGGCAACCCGGTCGCCGACTCCCTTTTCGACCGGAACGGATTCGCCGGTCAGCATCGACTCGTCGACGGCTGCCCGCCCGTCGATCACCTCTCCGTCGACCGGGATCTTCTCCCCGGGCCGGACCCGCACCAGGTCTCCGACTTGCACCCGGTCAACCGGCACGAGGTGTTCCTCGCCGTCCACGATCAGCCGGGCCTCTTTGGCGCCCATCTCGAGCAGCTTGCTGATCGCCTCCCGGGTCTTGCCGTGGGCGGTGGCCTCGAAATAGCGGCCCAACACGACGAACGCGATGATCAGCGCCGCGGTGTCAAAGAACAGCGGGCCACCGGCGAACAGCTGATAGGTGGAGTAGATGAACGCGGTCAGCGTGCCCAACGAAATCAGCGTGTTCATGTTCGCCGAGCGGGCCCGCGCTTGCTGCACCGCCCCCACCAGGAACGGCCACCCGGCGATGAATTGCACGGGTATGGTCGCGGCGAACGCCAGCCATCCCGCCCACGGGTATGCGCCGAAGAACATCGTCAAGCCAGAGGCCAGCAGACCCAACGGCCACGCCAACCAGGCCCGCCGCGACCAGAAGCGAATTCCGCTCCGGGCCTGCTCACTCGGCGACAGCTGAGTCGCGGTGTCCTGCTCCGGCGAGTAGCCGATGCGATCCAACGCCGCGCGCAGTCGCGCGATCTCCGGCGGGGGGTCGTCGTCGTTGTCGTCGGTGCGCATACCCAGCAGCGCTCGTGCCAGCCCGCCGATGACCCTGCCCACGACGCCGCCGTCGGCGACGCTGGCCGCACGGCCGGCGGGCGCGGGCGCCGATGCGTCACCCGCGTGCTCGGCCTCGGCGATCGCCGACACGATGGCGGCGGTGTCGCAGTGGGCGGGTGAGTACCAGATCACCACCGATGCCGTTCGCGGATAGGCGCGGACCGCACGCACACCGCCGACCCTGCCCACCGACTCCTCGATCGCGGCAGCCCGGGTGGCGTCGATCGCAAACCCATTGGCATGCACCCGCATCCGTCCGGCCGCCGCGGACACCACGGTGACCGTGGCATCGGCGGTGCAGGCCAGCTCAGTGGCAAGCATTGTTGGCCTTGGTGACGATGCTCGGCGGCGTGTCCTTGGCCGGTGGTGGCGCAACTTCGGCGCCCACCCGCTCGACCGCTTCGGCCAGCACATCGGCAGCCGCCAGGCGAACCCGCTCGGTTGCCTGTTTGGTCCTGCGTTCGGTGGTACGCGCGGTCCGCAGGCCCCAGGCCGTCGCCGTCACCGTTGCCGACCGCCACGGAGCTTTCGCCAGCGCTTCGTAGGTCGCGACACCCACCACGCCGGTCACCACCGAGGGCACCGCCTTCGTCCACAGTCCATGCCACAGCGTCATCTCGCGCTCCCTTCCCTTCTTGCCTCGTCACAAGTTGCGGACAGGCGCCGGGCCTGGCCGCCACAGCTAGGTGCGAACCGCGGCGATCCCTCCGGGGACCGTCATGGCCGGCTCTGCACCGGTTGGTCGTCGCGGGGTTCGCAGACGACGCCGCCGCCCAGCTGCGCCTGTGGGCCCGTCAGAGCGGGCGTGAACTTCACCGCGTCGATCAGCTCGTCAATGGCTGCCTGGCCGCGCCCATCAAGCACCGCCGCGGAAAAGCAGGTCTCCAGGTGGTTGTGCAGCATCACCCGATTTGCCCGTTCCAGCGAGGACTGAACCGCGGAGAGCTGCTTCATGACGTCCACGCAGTAGGCATCGGATTCCAGCATCCGAATGATCCCGTCGAGGTGCCCTCGAGCCGTCTTCAGCCGGTTCAGCGCCGCACGTTTCTTGTCGGTCAGTTCGTGGCTCATGGCCGGTACCAGTTCCGCACGATTCCAGCATACTCCACCCCACCCGGGGTGGGGTAGGCGCGATTGGTGGGCCGTCCGCTGGCGTCAGGCACTGCCGCGAGTACGCCCGCCGCGGGCCACTAGGCTGCTGGGACATGACAGGGCAGACGGGTGTTGTCGTCACGCTTGATGGGGAGATTCCCGAGCCCGGGACCCCGTTACTGCACGCCGATGATCTTGCGGCGGTCCGGGGCGACGGCGTGTTCGAGACCCTGCTGGTGCGCGACGGTGCGCCGTGTCTGGTCGAGCCGCATCTACAACGCCTGACCACCTCGGCTCGATTGATGGATCTGCCCGCACCCGATCTCGCGCGCTGGCGGCACGCGATCGAGGTGGCGGCCCGGCGCTGGGTGGCATCCACCGGTGCCGAGGGATCGCTGCGCCTGATCTACAGCCGCGGCCGGGAGAGCGGTTCGGCGCCCACCGCGTACGTGATGGTCAACCCCGTACCCGAGCGCGTTGCGGCGGTCCGGCGCGACGGCGTCGCCGCGATCACGCTGGACCGCGGATTGCCGGCCGTCGGCGCCGACGCGATGCCCTGGCTGCTGGCCGGGGCGAAGACGCTGTCCTACGCGGTCAACATGGCTGCCCTGCGTCATGCGGCCAACCAGGGCGCCGGAGACGTCATCTTCGTCAGTTCGGACGGTTACGTCCTGGAGGGGCCGCGCTCGACGGTGGTCATCGCCACCGACTGCGACGGCGGGGCCGGCGCAAATCCGTGCCTGCTCACACCCCCGCCGTGGTACCCGATCCTGCGCGGCACCACGCAACAGGCGCTGTTTGAAGTCGCCCGCGCCAAGGGCTACGACTGCGACTATCGGGCACTGCGCGTCAACGATCTCGCTGACGCACACGGAATTTGGTTGGTGTCGAGCATGACCCTGGCCGCCCGCGTGCACACCCTCAACGGTCGGCGGTTGCCCCGTTCCCCGATCTCCGAGGCATTCTCCGAACTGGTTGACGCCGCCGTCGTCAGCGACCGCTGAAGCCAGAAAATCTGTTGTGGGCACGCCGATGCGGGGGTACGGTCGGCCGTACACAGGGAAGGAGGTGGTCCGCGAATTGAGTACTTCATGGACATGTGAGGTGGCTACGCGCTAGCTGCATTGGCTCGGAAGAGCTGGCGTTACGCGCGCTGGCGAATCCCCCGTAGCCACCCGGCCCCCGAGCTTTCGGTCTGTCCAACCGGAACTTCGCTCGGGGGCCGCTCCATTTCCGCAGAAACCCAACCGCTCGAGCTGCCGGGCTATCCGCGCTCGCTGGTCCGCGCCGCCGGATCGAACTCGCGGTACCGACGTGCGAACTCGTCGCGGGGAACCGGCCACTGTGCGCCGTCGCCGTCGCGCACCACCCAGTCGCCGTCGGCCGCGGTAGCCGGACCTTCCGGGGTGCTGATCGCCTCCCCGGCGTGCGCCGGGCGGGCTTGCACCGGCCCCTTGCGACGCCACTGTCCGTCGCCATTTTGTTCGTAGCTGGCCCGGAAAACATCGTCGCGCACCGACCACGTCTTCCCATCCGCCGCAACGGCCCAGTCGCCGGCGTCGGCGTGCCTGGTGCGCCCCGAATCCGACGTCCATGCCCAGGGCGCGTTTCGTTGTTGCGCGCTGACGGTTCCGACCCGGGTGAACGGTCGCCACAACGGACGTGACCGGTAGCCGAGCCGGCGCAGGCTCCACAGGGTGTCCGCCAAGCTGGCCAACGCGGCGTTGAGCAGATCCGGATCGCTTTCGACGACCGCCCAGTCGACGAGCCTGTCGTGGAGCTTGCGGGCGTCGTCGCGGGCTGCGCCGTAGCTCCAGCCGTTGCGCCGGTAGTAACGACACCAGTCTTCGTGTTCTGCCCGCGCCATGCTCAGCGCCGCATGGCGGTCAAAGCCCATCAGCGAAAGCTGTTCCAGTAGCGGTGATTCGGCCATCTCTTGGCTGGACAGTGGTTTGGCCGGGTTGCCCCAGGTGTTCCAGGTATGTCCGGCGATCTGTTTGACCATCCACAACGCATTGCGTACCCGGCGCCGGGTGGACTCACGATAGAACTCGTTGAGCTCGGCCCACGGCACCGTGGCGGGTGAGCGCGATTTCGTCGGGCCGATCCCCGCGACCTTGTGTTCATGGATCAGCCGTGCCGCCCGGTCCCAAACGTCTTGGATCCTTCCCTCCCGGGTGTCGAGCACCAGGGAGTAGGACTGTAGCAATCCGACGACCTGGATCGAGTCGTCGGTGATGTTGGTGCCGAGGTCCGAGGCGTACACGGGCATCTCGGGAAAGCGGGCGGCCAGCCTGGTCCCGCGGGTCGCGGCGTCGGGACCGGCCAGAATCACCCCGCAGTTGGTGGGGTCGGCGTCGGAGATCAACCGCCACATGGTCGGCACCGTGGGCGCCGCCGAAACCGCAGTGACTGCCGGTCCGGTCGATGATGCGAATCCGGCTTGCTGACGGTAAAACTCGTGATCGCGCACGTAATCCTCGGCGTCCGTCTCGACCAGGGTAAGAGCTGGCAGCGGGGGCGCGTCGGGTGCGGTGTAGAAGTCACGCTCCAGGGCGCGGCGGGTCAGCTCGGCGCACAGCGCCAGGGTCAACTGTGAAGAGCCGCAGACGAATACGCGCGTGATCCGGCCGGTCGCCATGACCCCGTCGAGCAGCCGGCTGGCCGTCACCTCGTACTTGCCGACCACATCGGCCGCCCATCGGGTATCGGATCCGCCGAATTGCTTGGCGCGCCAGGATTCGGCCAGCCATGGGTCATCGATACGCACGATGAGCGGCAACCGTTGCTTGTTGCCAAGCTGGGCGACTCGGCGACCGATCACATCGAGCCAGAGCAGGTTGGTCGACGGGTCGGGCGACATCAGACAAAGCCGCCCCAGGTGGCGCCACAGGCGCAACGAAGCCAGCGAGGACGGCGCGTTGAAGTCCACCAGCACGACGCGGGCGCCCTGCCGGCGAGCCCGTTGCACGTGTTCGTTGTCGGCGTCGGTGATCAGCACCAGGGTGCCGTGACGGTCCAGCGCCCGCGCCACACCGCTGAGCATGGGTTGGGTGTCGTCGTCGCCCCCCACGATCACGGTGACCGAATCGGCGAGGTTGGCCCGCAACCGGTCCACCTGGGAACGGAAGATGCCGACCACCACACCGCCCAGGCCGGTAAAGATCGCCGAGAGTGCGGCGAACCGGGCCAATTCGAGTGCGACCGGGGTGGGATTGGGGCAGGTGCGTCCGCTCAGCGAGGTATCACCGACACCGCCTTTGACCAATTGGGCGGTCCACATCAGCGGGGTGAAGACGGCCGGATGGTTGTCGTCGTGGCAGCTCCAATACGCGCTGAGTCCCAGCACGGCGCTTGCCGAAACGAGCAGCGCGATGACGGTGAACGACACCCCCACCAGCCGGTGGCTGGCACTGGACCGGAAGCTCAGCACGCTGACCGCTCCCAGCACACCCACCACGATTGCGATGGTCGCCATCGATCCCGGCCGGCCGAACCAGCTCACCGGACTCGGCACCTGGTCCAGGATGGCGGGCTGTAACGCGACGGCGGCCAGATAGCCGATCAGGAGCAGACCGACCAGCGAGAGGACCCAACGTGCCAGCGGCGCGGCCTGCCTGCTGCGCAACATCGGCCGGCTCCCTTCGCGGCTGAGCGGCTGCTTGAAACGTGGAACAAGTACACGCAGAACCGTCGGCGAAAGGCAATAAGAAACTAGAGGTGGGGGTTGGTTTTGCCGGGCCGGCGCCGGGCGCTACTAGCCGGCGTAGCGCGACAGGCGGGCCGAAAGGTGCGGCACCAAGCCGCCGTCGGCGTCCACTCGTTCCTCGACATAGGCGAGGTCGCCGCCTTCGATGATGCCGTAGAGCCGCTTGGCGCCGCCGACCAGCACGCCGGACCGGCTTCGGGCGAGCGCGTCGGTGACCAGCTCCCAAGATGACTGGGTGAGCGGGCGGCCGTAGAACAGTTCCACGTAACCGGCCGAATGCGCCAACAGCAGCTCGATGGCCTGCGATTCGCTCGGATCGTCCTCGGGGTCGCTGACGAAGCGCCAGAAGCCGGTCTCACGCAGGCCCGGCTCCTCGTACTGCCCGTCCTCGTCGAGGCGCCATGACCGGGCTTCCCAATTCAGATAGTCGCCACCATCGTGGGAAACCACGATCTGCTGGCCGAACCGGTAGTCGCCGTGGGGTCCGCGGCCCTCGCCCTCACCACGCCACACTCCGACCAGCGGCAGCAGCGCCAGCAGCGCGTCGTGCAGGTTGGCGCCGTGCCGCAGGTTTGCGGTGTCGGCGGGTAGCGGTAGGTCGTCGAACGTAGGGATATTGCGGGCGGCGGTCAACTTGGCGCGTTCGGCCGCAGCGGCGACGGCGCGATCACCCGAGCCCGCTACTGCATCCGGTCCGTCCTGGCTCGCGTCAGACGTCACGACTCGTCAGTGATAAGCCGATACAGCGCATAAAGCGCGAACCAGGAGATGACCACGGTCGCAAGGACCAGCAAGATCTCGTAGAACAGCACCACGCCGATGATTCTATTCGGCCATGCGGGTCGGCGAGTGTCGGAGGGTCCGGGGACCCTCAGGCGATCTTGACATCTACCTCGTGGATGCCCGCCCCCGACGGTCTGACCACGGCGTCACCGTTTCCGGCCTTGGACAGGGCGCGCACGGTCCACGATCCCGGCGCGGCGAAAAACCGGAAGTCGCCGGTCGCCGATGCCACGACCTCGGCGGTGAACTCGTCGGAGGAGTCCAGCAGCCGCACGAACGCGCCGCCGATGGTCTGCCCGTCTCGGTCCACGACGCGACCGGTGATCACCGTTTCCTTTTCCAGGTCGACGCTGGCGGGCAACGTCAGTCCTTGCTTGGGCGCAGTGCACATATCAATTTCCCAACTCGATCGGGGCGCCCACCAGGGAGCCGTATTCCGTCCAACTGCCGTCGTAGTTCTTCACGTTCTTGTGCCCGAGCAGTTCGTGTAAGACGAACCAGGTGTGTGAGGACCGTTCCCCGATGCGGCAGTACGCAATGGTTTCCTTGGCACCGTCGAGACCGGCATCGGCGTAGAGCTTGGCCAGCTGCTCATCGGTTTTGAAGGTGCCGTCCTCGTTGGCGGTCCTGCTCCAGGGCACGTTGATGGCGCCGGGAACGTGGCCGGGCCGCTGACTCTGCTCCTGGGGCAGGTGCGCGGGCGCGAGAATCTTGCCGGAGAATTCGTCGGGGGATCGCACGTCCACCAGGTTCTTGACGTGGATGGCCGCGATCACCTCGTCGCGGAATGCCCGGATCGAATTGTCCGGTGCCACCGCGGTGTAGGAGGTTGCCGGCCGGCTCACGGCGTCGGTGGACAAGGGGCGCCCGTCGAGCTCCCACTTCTTGCGGCCGCCGTCGAGAAGCTTGACGTTCTGGTGTCCGTACAGCTTGAAGTACCAGTAGGCGTACGCGGCGAACCAGTTGTTGTTGCCGCCGTAGAGGACCACGGTGTCGTCGTTGGAGATGCCGCGGTCGGAGAGCAGTTTGGAGAACTGCTGGGCGTCGACGAAGTCGCGCTTGATCGGATCCTGCAGGTCGGTGCGCCAGTCCAGCTTGATGGCACCGGCGATGTGGCCGTCATCGTATGCGCTGGCGTCCTCGTCGACTTCGACGAAGACGACGTTGGCGGCCCCGGAGTTTCCGAGATTGCTTTCAGCCCAGTCGGCGGAGACCAGGACGTCGGTGCGTGCCATGGTGTCGGTCCTTTCAGGTTCTTCAGGTGAACAGCAGTTAGGCGGGGTGGGGATCGCGTCGCAGGCGTGCGGCCAGCGGGTAGAGCTCACAGCCCAGACAGATGCCGAAGGCCGCATTCAGGAAGGCGGCCACCAGTGCCAGTGCGGTCGCGACCGCGCCGACCAGGAACGGGCCGAGGGCAAAGCCGGCGACGCCGCAGACCGCGAACACCAGCCCGACGAGCTGGGCGAACTTCAGCGGGGGGACCGGCTCACGCTCCCGAACCGCCGCGATGCGAGGTGCGACGAACGCCGAAAACAGCACTCCATATGGGTGCCGGCGCGGTCCGGCGAAGGCACCGACGGCGAACGCGGTGGCCTGCAGGCCCAACACAACCGCGGCGGCGGCGGGGTTGAGTGCCGAGATGATCAGGACCACCAGCAGAACCGCGGTGGTGACCCATGCGGCGAACCGGGGTCCTCGAACGTCTACCAGCTCGACTGCGGTGCGGGTGTTGGTGCTGGACACGGATTGCTCCTGGAAATGGCTGTTGCGCGGCGATGCAGGGCACTTCGGGCGATATGGCGATATAGGGCGAAGTGGGGAGATAGGCCACGGTCAGATTCCGCGGCTGCCCCGAGTGAACTGCGTAGACGACGCAGCTACTCAGCAGCTACAGCAACAGCAACAACCCGCGATGCGGCACAGATCTACTGCGCGACGCTTGGTGAGCAGAGGCTCAAGGCGGGCTGACACGCCGGTCAGCTTACCCAATAACCCAACGACATCGTGATCGAGCCACCAGCGCGGCGCGCACGCCGCCGGGGTCACGACTGCTTGAACCCCTCGAGGGAAATCGTCACGTCGTTGGTGATGCCTTCGATGATGATGTCCGAACCCCGGGCCCCGACCGTGTTGGGGGCCACGGCGAACGGCAGCTTCTGGTTCGGCAGCCGGCTGCTGAAGGCGCGCAGCACCGCACCGAGTTTGTCGTCCGGAACGGTTTGGTCGGCGGTATCGGGGCCGGTGACGACGCGGGTTGGGGTGATCACCAGGGTCGATTGGTCCTCGGGGGCGATGGACACGTCCACCGAGACGCTGACCCGATGATCAAAGTCGGCCGATGTCGGCGTTCCGCTGAGCACCAACCCGTGACCGTCCGATATCCCTGACTCGGTCGTGCCTCCGGTGGCGTCGTTGCTCTCCTGCGGGGGCGCCTGCACCATCAGATCGCTGATGCCGAGGTGGCGGCCCAGGTGCATCGAGTCGATGATGATGCGGCTTTCCAGCTTGTGCACCGTCATCCGCGAATTCGGCTCGATCAGCCAGGAAGCCTGGGAGAGGTCGATCGAATGCATGGTGGCTTCGAGCGTGGCCACGCCGACCACGGCGTGCTCGACGGCAATGGCCTTGATCTCCAGCTCGAAGTACCGATGCCTCATCGCTTGCGGAATGAACGGGAAGCCGAGGATGGCGACAAACGGGTCCGACCCCAGGTGCGCCGCCTTGCGTACGCTGGTCGACAGCCGGTATTCGGCGTAGATGCTGGCCCCGAAGTCGACGCCGACGGCACCGAGGATGACGATGCCCAGGACGATCGCGGTTGCAGTGAGTCCGACCAGCACCTTGCGCATCCGCATATTGTGGCCTACCGGCTGGATTGATCCGATCGGATCGTCGTGCTGGGCCGCGCCCCGGTCATGAACTGTCAGCTTGGTCACAGTTACCGGAACAGACCTGGGTGGGTCGGCCCAGGATGCGCCCGCCGGTCAGTCGAACCGCCAGGGCGCTAGCACGACCGCTACCTGGCGGTTGTCGCTGCACGGCGGGCAAAGAGCGCGCCCTGGGCAGATCCTGGGCGGCGCAGCCCCGGGCGGCCGGCGCGACGCGCCGCGGGGCCCCCCGGCCACCCGTTTCTGCCTTGCGCAACGCCTTATCGTCGGGCCAAAGACCAGGTGGCAAGTTATCGTTAGATGTGCTGGGCGCTAACGTCACATGTCGCGATGAATCTGGGAGATGCCTTTCCCACGACGCTGGAGGGGCTTGTTGGAGTTATTACTACTAACCTCGGAGCTGTATCCCGACCCTGTGTTGCCGGCACTGTCGTTGCTTCCTCACAATGTACGGACGGCCCCAGCGGAGGCTTCTTCGCTACTGGAAGCGGGCAACGCGGATGCGGTGCTTGTTGACGCTCGCAACGATCTATCGGCGGCTCGTGGCCTTTGTCGTCTATTGAGCACGGCCGGCAGGTCGGTGCCGGTGTTGGCGGTGGTGAACGAGGGCGGCCTGGTGGCGGTTAGCGCCGACTGGGGTTTGGACGAGATCCTGCTGCCCAGCACCGGACCCGCTGAGATCGACGCCCGACTGCGGTTGGTGGTCGGCCGTCGCGGAGGTCAGGCCGATCAGGAGAGCGTCGGCAAGGTCAGCCTGGGCGAGCTGGTCATCGACGAAGGCACCTACACCGCCCGGCTGCGCGGCCGGCCCCTCGACCTCACCTATAAGGAGTTCGAACTACTGAAATACCTCGCGCAACATGCCGGTCGCGTGTTCACCCGCGCGCAGCTGCTACACGAGGTGTGGGGGTACGACTTCTTCGGTGGCACCCGCACCGTCGATGTGCACGTGCGGCGCTTGCGGGCCAAACTCGGCCCCGAGCACGAGGCGTTGATCGGCACGGTACGTAACGTGGGTTACAAAGCGGTTCGACCTGCGCGCGGACGGTCAGTGGCCGTCGAGGCCGACGACGAAGAGGCCGAGTCGGATCACGACGGTTATGAAGAGCCACTGGTTGACCCGTTGCGCAGTCCGTGACGGCGGTGCTATGGCGCTCGCATCTGACCGACGATCAACAGCGGCAGGTGCGTGATCTCGTCACGGCGGCAACACAAGTCGACGGGGTGGCTCCCGTGGGCGAGCAGGTGCTGCGGGAATTGGCTCAGCAGCGCACCGAGCACCTGTTGGTCGAGGATCAATCACCAGGGAAATCCGCCATCGGCTATCTGAATCTCAGCCCCGCCCATGGGGCCGATGCCGCGATGGCCGAGCTGGTGGTGCATCCGCAGGCGCGGCGGCGCGGGATCGCGACCGCAATGGTGCGTGCGGCCTTGGCGAAGACGGGCGGACGAAACCAGTTCTGGGCGCACGGAACCCTGGCGCCCGCTCAGGCCACGGCGTCCGCGCTGGGGCTGACCCCGGTCCGCGAACTGGTGCAGATGCGGCGGTCGCTGCGCCAGCTTCCCGAACCGGTGATCCCGAACGGACTGCAGATCCGCACGTATGCCGGAACGGAAGACGACGCCGAGCTGTTGCGGGTCAACAACGCCGCCTTCGCCTATCACCCCGAACAGGGCGGATGGACCGAAGCAGACTTGGCCGAGCGCCGAGGTGAGCCATGGTTCGATCCCGCTGGCCTGTTTCTGGCCTTGGAAGGATCCGAAGGCGCCGAGGACTCCCCACGCGGCCAGCCCAGGCTGCTCGGCTTTCACTGGACCAAGATTCACCTCGATGATCCCGGCCTCGGCGAGGTCTATGTCCTGGGTGTCGATCCAGCCGCACAGGGGCGCGGGCTGGGCCGCACGTTGACGATGATTGGTCTTCGCTCGTTGGCTCAGCGGCTGGGGGATCGCGATCTCGGCCACGAATCCACGGTCATGCTCTACGTGGAGTCGGACAATATCGCCGCCGTGCGGACCTATCAGGGGTTGGGCTTTTCCACCCATAGCGTCGACACGGCCTACGCCCTGGCGGCACCGGACGCGGCGTTGGCCTAGCGTCGGTGGTCGGCCCGGTTGCGTGTGCGCCGAAGGGCATACTGGCCGGGTGGGTCGGCAATCCGTCTGGGAGACGGCGAGCGCCGCCGGAAACCGTCGAGAACGCGTGCAGGAAGCGAGATTTGTGAGACTCGGCATGGTGGGCAGAGCCTTGGCGACGGTGATGGCCGCAACGACGTTTTGCGCCGGGGTGTTGACCGCGTGCGGTGGCGATGACCGCCGGGGCTCGTCGGCGAACTCCGGAGCGGTTTCGCGACGGGTGGAGTGCGGCGGCAGGAATACCTTGACCGCCGAGGGGTCCACCGCCCAGGAAGACGCCATGGCGCTGTTCAACCAGGTGTGGGGCGAGCTTTGTCAGGGCAAGAGCGTGTCCTACAAGGCCACCGGGTCCGGTGCCGGCCGCGAACAGTTCATCGCGGGGCGTGTCGATTTCGCGGGATCGGACTCACCGCTGGTCGCCGACCAGATTGGGCCGGCCGCCGACCGTTGCGGCGGCAATCCGGCCTGGGACCTGCCACTGGTTTTCGGTCCCATCGCGTTGGTGTACAACCTGCCTGGCGTCAAGGCGTTGATCGTGGATGCCGATGCACTGGCCAAGATCTTCAGCGGTCTGATTCGGACCTGGGATGATCCGATCCTGCTTGGGCTCAACCCCGGTGTGGCGCTGCCCAACGCCCCGATCGCACCGATCCATCGACAGGAATCGTCGGGGACCACCGACAACTTTCAGAAATATCTGACCGCCGCGGCGCCGCAGAGCTGGACCAACGGGGTCGGTGGGGAGTTTCGCGGTGGTGTCGGCCAGGGTGCACGCGGCTCGGCGGGGGTGATCACCGCGGTGCAGTCCACCCCGAACTCGATCGGATATGTCGAGAAGGGTTTCGCCGACAGCGCCGGCCTGCCGTTCGCCCAAATCAACAACGGCATCAGCGTCGTACCGCTGACCAACGAAACGGCCCGCAGTGCCGTCGATGCGGTGACGTTTGCCTCCAGCGGCAATGACCTGGTGCTGGAGCTGAATTCGATCTACGGGCTGCGCGACCCGGGCGCCTACCCAATCATGCTGGCCAGCTACGAGATCGTGTGCTCGAACGGATATGACGCGGAAACCGGGGCCGCGGTCAAGGCGTTCCTCGCGACCGCCGTCAACAGCGGTCAGAGCGGCCTTGCTTCGGCCGGTTACGTTCCGGTGCCCGATAATGTCAAACAGCGCCTAGTGACCGCGATCAACGCTCTGCAATGACCGCCTGAGGATCTGCGCTCGGTAGGCACAAGGGTGATGGCATCGATGGGACAGCAGTGATAGCACCTGACCCGGCCGACGTGGGTGCGGGGAAGGGCATTGCGGCACCCCTGCCGGAATCGCCGGTCATCTCCATCAATCCGTGGGGCAACGGCAAACCGGGTTTGGCGGACCGGATATTTCGTTGGCTGGCGCAGGGCGCCGGAGTCCTGGTCGTCGCCCTGATCATCGCGATCGGCGTCTTCCTGGCGTGGCGCGCGATTCCCGCACTGGCCCGCAACAAAGAAAACTTCTTGACCTACGGCGGGAATTGGGTGACCTCCGATACGTCGGCGATGCACTTCGGAATCCTCGACCTGCTCGAGGTCACGGTCTTCATCTCGCTGTTTGCGCTGATGTTGGCGATGCCGGTCGCGCTGGGCGTGGCGATCTTCCTGACTCAGTACGCGCCGCGGCGGGTTGCCGGCTCGCTGGCCTACCTGGTGGATCTGCTGGCCGCGGTGCCGTCGATCGTCTATGGCGTATGGGGTCTATACGTGCTGGCGCCGCAACTGCAACCGGCCGCTGCCTGGCTCAATCGCACCCTGGGCTGGTGTTTCCTGTTCGCCAGCGGTGATGGCCCGGTCGACGAGGGCGGCACCGTCTTCACCGGGGGGATCGTGTTGGCGGTGATGATCTTGCCGATGATCACCGCCGTCACCCGGGAAGTCTTCGCTCAAACTCCCCAGGACCAGATCGAGGCCGCGCTGGCGCTCGGCGCCACCCGGTGGGAAGCGGTCAAGACCACCGTGCTGCCGTTCGGGCGCTCGGGATACGTCAGCGGCGCGATCTTGGGTCTGGGCCGGGCCTTGGGCGAGACGGTCGCGCTGCTGATCATCCTGCGCGGCACCGAGCAGGCGTTCGGATGGTCGTTGTTCGACGGTGGCTCCACCTTCGCCACCAAGATTGCCGGCGCGGCCTCGGATCTCGACGACCAATATCAGGCCGGGGCCTACCTGGCCGCGGGACTGATGCTTTTTCTGCTCACCCTCGTGGTCAACGCCATCGCCCGCACCGCGCTCATCGGTACCAGAAGGGTGCACCGATGACCTCGATGTTGGACCGGCCGGTCAAGGCGCGCACGTTCTCGGGACTGGCGCGCCGCCGTCGGCTGGTGAACAGCCTGGCGACCGTGCTGGTGACACTGTCGATGCTGGTGGCCCTGACGCCGTTGATCTGGGTACTGGGTTCGGTGATCGCCAAAGGCTTCAAAGCGGTGTCTTCCAGCGCGTGGTGGACTCATTCGCAGGCGGGGATGACGGCATTCGTGGCCGGCGGTGGCGCCTATCACGCGATCGTCGGCACCGTGCTGCAGGGCTTGGTGTGTGCGGCGCTGTCCATTCCGATCGGCATTATGGTGGCGATCTACCTGGTCGAATACGACGGTGGCGGGCTGATGGGCAGGCTGGTGTCCTTCACCGTCGACATCCTGACGGGCGTGCCGTCGATCGTGGCCGCGCTGTTCCTCTACGCATTGTGGGTCGGGGTGTTGGGGTTTCCCCGTTCCGAGTTCGCGGTGTCCTTGGCGCTGGTCTTGTTGATGCTTCCGGTGATCGTGCGGGCGACCGAGGAGATGCTGCGTATCGTTCCGGTGGATCTGCGCGAAGCCGGCTATGCGCTGGGGCTACCGAAGTGGAAGACCATCGTCCGGATCGTCATTCCCACCGGGTTGTCCGGCATCATCACCGGGATCCTGTTGGCATTGGCCAGGGTGATGGGTGAGACGGCGCCGTTGCTGATCCTGGTCGGATATGCACGGACGATGAACTTTGACATCTTCAGCGGGTACATGGGCTCGTTGCCCGGCATGATGTATGACCAGACCACGATGGGTGCCGGAATGAACCCGGTACCCACGGACCGGTTGTGGGGCGCCGCGCTGACGCTGATCTTGGTGATTGCCATCATCAATATCGGGGCCAGGGTGCTCACAAGAATCCTCGTCGCCAAGTAGTCAAGGGCAGGAGCGCTAAGTGGCCAAGAGGCTAGACCTCAAGGACGTCAACATCTACTACGGGTCGTTTCACGCCGTCGCTGAGGTGTCGCTGTCGATTCTTCCCCGCAGTGTGACGGCGTTCATCGGCCCCTCCGGCTGCGGCAAGACGACCGTGCTGCGCACGCTGAACCGGATGCATGAGGTCATCCCGGGTGCCCGCGTCGAGGGCTCCGTGCTGCTCGACGACGAAAACATCTACGGTCCCGGTATCGACCCGGTGGGGGTGCGCCGGGCGATCGGGATGGTCTTTCAGCGCCCCAACCCTTTTCCCGCGATGTCGATTCGCGACAACGTGGTTGCCGGCCTCAAGCTGCAGGGCGTGCGCAATCGAAAGGTGCTCGACGAAACGGCCGAGTATTCCCTGCGTGGGGCCAACTTGTGGGATGAGGTCAAAGACAGGATGGACAGGCCCGGCGGCGGGCTGTCCGGTGGGCAGCAGCAGCGGTTGTGTATCGCGCGGGCCATCGCGGTACAACCCGACGTGTTGCTGATGGACGAGCCGTGTTCGGCGCTGGATCCCATCTCCACGATGGCGATCGAGGATCTGATCAGCGAATTGAAACAGGAATACACCATCGTGATCGTCACCCACAACATGCAACAGGCCGCCCGGGTGAGCGATCAGACAGCGTTTTTCAACCTGGAAGCCGTGGGCAAACCGGGCCGCCTGATCGAAATCGACGACACCGAAAAGATCTTCTCGAACCCGCGGGAGAAGTCCACCGAGGACTACATCTCGGGCCGTTTCGGCTGACCCGGGTGGCCCGGCCGCCACGGCCGATCGCTGGTCAGCGTGAGTACGTTGGCGATTCGTCCTCGGGGAATCTCCCGGTGGCCTGAAAGATCACCCGCCGCGCCACTTCCACGGCGTGGTCGGCGAAACGTTCGTAGAAGCGGCCCAGCAGCGTCACGTCGACGGCGGCCGCCACGCCGTACTTCCATTCCCGGTCCATCAATACGGTGAACAGATGCCGGTGCAGATCGTCCATCGCGTCGTCTTCTTCGCGGATCCGGGCCGCCTTCTCCGGGTCGCGGGACAACACCACTTCTTGCGCACTGCTCCCCAATTCAACTGCAACCCTGCCCATTTCGGCGAAGTAGCCGTTGACCTCTTCGGGTAGCGCGTGTTGGGGATGACGCCGGCGGGCGATCTTGGCCACGTGCAGGGCCAGGGCCCCCATCCGGTCGATGTCTGCCACCATCTGGATTGCGCTCACGATCGCCCGGAGGTCACCGGCAACCGGTGCCTGCAAGGCCAGCAGCACGAAGGCGCTCTCCTCGGCCCTGGCACTCAGCGTCGCGATCTTCTCGTGGTCAGAGATCACCTGTTCGGCCAGCAGCAGATCGGCTTGTAGCAGGGCCTGAGTCGCCCGCTCCATCGCGATACCTGCCAGCCCACACATCTCACCGAGCCGCTCGGATAGCTCCGAGAGCTGCTCATGGTAGGCCGTCCGCATGTGGTAAGCCTACGTTCTCGACCGCCTAAACGCCGCGAAGCGCGACCCGAAGGGCGCCTACTCGCAGGTGGTGTCGGCGGCGTTGGTCACCGTTAGGTCTTCCGGCAGCTTAATCGGTGGGCTGGTGGAATTGCGGCTGATCTGCACGCTGACCGACGAGCCGCTCGGCGGGGGAGCGGTCACCGCCTTGAAGTCGGCGCCGAGCACCACCTGCACCACCTCGCCGATCCCGGTGACCCGCTCAACCTTGCTGTTGCCGAACGCGGCGGCCACCGTCGCGGCGGCTTGCTCGTTGCCGGGGGCAAAAAGCACCGTCGTGGTCTGCAACGAATTCGGGTAGTCGTCGGGTGCCATCACGTTGAAGCCGTTGCGCTCGAGCTGGCTGGCGGCGGCGGCGGCCAGACCCGTGGTCCCGGTTCCGTTGGAGACCTGCACGGTGACTTCTTGCGGCGAGGTGGTTGTCACCTGTTGGCGCTGAACCTCGTCGGCAGGACTTGCCGGCGGCGCTTTGGGGGCCGTGGTCGGTGCCGTCGTGGTCGGCCGGTTTCCCAACGTCTGGGCGTTGTGATCGTTTTCCAGCGGCAGCGGCTCATCGTCGATGATGGCGCTGAACAGCGCCTTCATGTCGGCCGTTCGCGGGGGCTCGTCGCCGTTCTCATCGGTGATACCGGTGGGCACGGTGACGAACGTGATGTGTCCGGCTGCCATGCCCTGCAGCGACTGACCCAGCTCAACCAGATCCTTGGTCTTGACGTTGTCGACGTAGCTGTCGCCGATGAACATGTCGACCACGTTGTTGAGCTTGTTGAGGTTGAACAGGGTGTCTTCGGAAATCAGCGAACGCAGCAACGACGACAAGAACAGCTGCTGACGTTTGATGCGGCCGTAGTCGCCGTTGCTCTCGGTGGTCACCTGGCGGGCTCGCACATAGTTCAGGGCGGTCGTCCCGTCGATCACCTGGCGCCCAGCGTGTTCGAGCACCGTGCCGATTTCGTAGTCGCGCAGCGGCGTGGTGCTGCACACCTCGACACCACCGAGCGCTTGGACCATCTTGGCGAAGCCGACGAAGTCGATGGCGATGAACCGGTTGATGCTCAACCCGGACAGTTTTTGGATCACCTTCACCAGACACTTGGGCCCGCCGAAGGAGAACGACGAGTTCAGTTTGGTCTCGGTGTAGACCATCCGGGGACCCATCTGTCCCGTCGTCTCGTCATAGATCGGCCCGTACTTGCCGGTGTCGGGGTTCCAGGCCTCGCACTTGACGGGGGTGATCGCCAGGTCGCGGGGGAACGAGACCGCCACCACTCGCTTGCGGTTCGCCGGGATGTTGACCAGCATCACGGTGTCCGACCGCGCCCCGCCGGCGTCCTCGGTGTCACCGGCGCCCACATTGGAATTGGCGCCGGCACGGGTATCCATGCCGACGATCAGGAAATTCTCGTCGCCGTATTGCCCGCTGGGGTTGACGATGTCGCCCGAGTGCGGGTCGAGCGCGCTCACCGTGTTGAGCCGGTTGTTTTTCGACGAACTCCATTCCCACGCCCCGCCGGTGAGCACCAGCGCCAGCACGGCGAACAGCGCCGCCAGCGACCGCCCGGCCAGCAGTATCGGGCGCCGGCGCGATTTCGGCGCGTCCTTACCGGGCCGGGGAGCCTTTGCGGTCGACCTGCGACGCAACCGCGGCCGCCGGGCCCGCGCCGGTGCGGCTGGCTGCTCGCCGGGCGATTCGGGGTCGGACTCGTCGTGCGGATAGTTGGCAGACCCGAGGTCGGGGAGTTCGGAGAGCAGTTGCAGCGAGTAGGCCGGGATAGCGATGACCTCGGTGTCCAGCTGCTCGTCAGGCTCGTGGACCTGGTCCGCGATGTCGGGGGCGGCATCCGCGGGGGTTGGGTCGGGCCCGGATTCCGGTGCGCTGTGGTGGTGGGCCGGATGGGCGGGAACGGGGGCCCCGAGTTTGGCGATCAACTCGGCGACGCTGACACCGCCGTCGATGTGAGAGCCAACCTTCGGGGTGCGCTCGACGTCGTCGTGGGCTTGGCGCGGTTGCGCGCCACCCCGGGTGTCGACCGCCGCGGCGGCCTGCGCCAGGTCGGCGGATCGTGCACTCGACCATCGAACGAGGTCGTCATCGACAGGTGCGGCCGAGAACCGCTCCCACGGCGCGGCGCCTCGCATTTCCTCTCGGTTTGGGGTAATCAATTCATCACCCCGGTGGGTGCCGGAGGCGCGCCGATGGCCAGGAGTGGCGTCCCTTTTGCCATCACCCATGTCCTACCGGCCTCCGAAAGTCTGATGAAGACATCAGTGTTGTCCGTGCGCATACCACAGCGCAGCGCCAAGGTGATGGCGCCGCGCAATGCAATAAAGCCCACATCGTACTGACTTATCGGCGCACACGCGATTTCGAGAGCGTCTCAGTTCGACTGCCGGACGTCGTGGGGGCTAGCCACCGGAGTGCATGACGTCCGCGCCGTCGGGCACCCGGCAGTCATCGGGGTCGTCCAGCCACCCCTCGGGAAGGGCGACTCGGGAGGGTGAACCCTGCCGGCCCCTGGGGCCGTTGGCGGCTTCGGGGAAGGGGACGTCGGGGTCGAGCCGCGTCAGCAGGGAGTCGAGTTCGTCGGAGGTCTTGACCAGCGCCAACGCGCGGCGCAGGTCGGATCCGGCCGGAAATCCGTGCAGGTACCAGGCGACATGCTTGCGGATGTCGCGCATGCCCTTGTCCTCGCCGAAGTGCGCGGCCAGTAGTTCGCCGTGCCGGCGGATGATGTCGGTCACCTCGCCCAGGGTGGGGGGCGTGGGTGCCGGGTTGCCGGTGAAAGCCGCCGACAATTCGGCGAACAGCCACGGCCGGCCCAGGCAGCCGCGACCGATGACAACGCCGTCGCATCCGGTGGCGGCCATCATCGCCAGCGCGTCGCTGGCGTCGTAGATGTCTCCGTTGCCGAGCACCGGGACCGTTCGCACGTGTTGCTTGAGCAGCGCGATCTGCTCCCAATCGGCCGTGCCCGAGTAGCGCTGTGCCGCGGTCCGGGCGTGCAGTGCGACCGCGGCGGCGCCTTCGGCCTCGGCGATGCGGCCGGCATCAAGGTGCGTTTGGTGCGCGTCGTCGATGCCGATGCGGAACTTGACCGTCACCGGTATGCCGGTGCCCTCGACCCCGCGCACCGCGGCGGCGACGATCTGGCCGAACAGCCGCCGCTTGTACGGCAGGGCGGCCCCGCCGCCACGCTTGGTCACCTTGGGGACCGGGCAGCCGAAGTTCATGTCGATGTGATCGGCCAAGCCCTCCTCGGCGATCATGCGGGCCGCAGCGTATGTGGTGTCGGGGTCGACGGTGTAGAGCTGCAGCGACCGGGGCGACTCGTCCGGGGCGAACGTGGTCATGTGCATGGTGACCGGATGGCGCTCGACCAGCGCGCGCGCGGTCACCATCTCACAGACATACAGTCCACTGACCGTGCCGACCTTGGCCTGCTCTAGTTCACGACACAGCGTGCGGAATGCGACATTGGTCACACCAGCCATCGGCGCCAATACAACCGGGCTGGCCAGCTCGATCGGGCCGATGCGCAAAGCCGGAACTACCGCCGGCTCATCGGCAGCTTGCCGGCTGTCTTGTGCAGTTCGAAGGCCGACACCCGCTTGCCGGTACGGGCTTCCCGATCGAGTTGGCGCTGCTTGGACTCCTCGAACTTGTCGCAGGACATCTCGAGTTCCTTGACCAGCAGGGCAAGTTCGTCGCGCATCTTGGCGCCCTCGCCGGTGAAGTCCTCGCGCTCGAAGATGCGCCACTTCTTCAGCACCGGCATGACGACCTCTTCGAGGTGGATGCGCGGGTCGTAGACGCCGCCGACGGCGATGATCACCGCTTTGCGCCGGAACTCGGGCACCTGGAACCCGGGCATCTTGAAGTTGTGCAGGATCAGGTGCAGCGACTTCATCGCCTGGTTGGGCGCCAGATCGAACGCGGCCTCGCTGACATCGCGGTAGAAGATCATGTGCAGGTTCTCGTCGGCCGAGATCTTGGCCATCAGCTGGTCGGCGATGGGATCGTTGCAGGCCTTGCCGGTGTTGCGGTGCGAAACGCGGGTGGCCAGTTCCTGGAAGCTCACGTAGATGACCGAGTCGGTGACGCTCTCGGCGAAATAGTTGCCCTGGTGGTTCTGGCCCGGGCTGAAGCCGCGGTTGACCACCTCGAGACGCAGCTTTTCCAGCTCGAACGGGTCGACGGAGCGGGTCACCACCAGGTAGTCGCGCAGCGCGATGCCGTGTCGGTTCTCCTCGGCGGTCCACCGGTTGACCCACTGGCCCCAGGCGCCGTCCATGCCCATGTTCATCGCGATCTCGCGGTGATAGGAGGGCAGGTTGTCCTCGGTGACCAGGTTCTGCACCATCGCGATCTGGGCGACATCGGAAAGTTTGCTCTGCTCGGGGTCCCAGTCCTGGCCGCCCAGAGCGTAGTAGTTCTTGCCGTCCGACCACGGGATGTAGTCGTGCGGGTTCCAGTTCTTGTGCATGCTGAGGTGCCGGTTGAGGTACTTCTCAACGACCGGTTCAAGCTCGTGCAGCAGGTGTAGGTCGGTCAGCGGGGCCGACATGGCGCCCTCCAGTATCTGTGGTTTTGCGGATTTATCTGTGTCTGTGGGTTGCAGTCAATATATCTGTGTCGATCGGTAGCATCAAGTTTGCGCACGATCGGGCGTGCCACTAGTGGCATCGCATTTCGCGCGAATTTCGAGTCGCAGGCCCTGCGATATTAATCGGCTTAGTCGTGTTGTCGGGCAGCGACTGGGTGTTCGGCTTCACCTCGGTCACGGTGTGGAGCGTAGGCGGCGGCGGTGCCGAGCAACAAATCCACGCAGTAGTCAATAAATTGCTGGCGAGTGGCTCCCAATTGTCCGTTCAAATATGCGGTGAAAAGGCCGGTAAGGGCACCGATCAGGCTGGTGGCGACCAGTTTTTGCAAAACGGGGTCGGCGATTTGAGAGAGTTTGCGTTGCAGTAAATCGATGAAGTTGGGCATCCAGTCCGCGCCGGAGCGCGTCAGCACCGGTTCGACGGCCGGCGCCAAAAGCAGGACGCGACCGCGTACCGGATCATCGACCATCAGTGCAACGAATCGCTCCACGGCGTCTCGGGGGGTATTTGCCGACATAAGCGTCGCCATCGCTCGGGTGCAAACGTCGTCGTAGACTGCGCGTACGAAATGGTCACGGTCGCTAAAGCTTTCATAGAAATAACGCTCGGTGAGTGCCGCTTGGCGGCAGACCGCGCGAACGGTCAGCGCCGGTCCCGCTTCCTCGCCGAGCAATTGAACGCCGGCGGCAATGAGGGTGTCGCGGCGTACGGCGTGGCGATCTTCCAGCGGGACGCCCGTCCAGCGACCCCGTCTTTGACCCGCCTGCACATCCCTCCTAGAATTAAGTGACAACGCGTGTAGTCAAAATTGCTGACATCACCCAACCGCCCGGGGGACACCAGTGACCCAAGATACGTCCGCGGCCTGCCCGCTGACCAGCGCCGAGCCGAAGTCGTCGACGAACTCCGCCGGCCAGGTTGCCGCGCCCGGCGATTCGCAACCCGCAGCAACCGGTTGTCCGGTTTCGCCGCTGGGCTATCAGGCGCCGCCGATCCCGCTGGGGCCGGACTCGTTGACGTGGCGGTATTTCGGCGACTGGCGCGGCATGTTGCAGGGGCCATGGGCGGGATCCATGCAGAACATGCACCCTCAACTGGGCGCGGCCGTCGAGGATCACTCGACGTTTTTTCGTGAGCGCTGGCCCAGGCTGTTGCGGTCGCTCTATCCGATCGGCGGCGTGGTGTTCGACGGCGACCGTGCCCCGGTCACCGGCGCCGAAGTCCGTGACTATCACGTCAACATCAAAGGGGTGGACGCGGCGGGTCGCCGATACCACGCCCTGAACCCGGACGTCTTCTACTGGGCGCACGCCACGTTCTTTGTCGGCACAATTCACGTGGCCGAACGGTTCTGTGGGGGGTTGACCGAAGCGCAGAAGCGCCAGCTGTTCGACGAACACGTGCAGTGGTACCGGATGTATGGCATGAGCATGCGGCCCGTTCCGGCGTCCTGGGAGGAATTCCAGGTCTACTGGGACCACATGTGCTGCAACGTGCTGGAGAACAACTTCGCCGCGCGCGCCGTGCTCGATCTGACCGAACTGCCCAAACCGCCATTTGCGCAACGGGTTCCGGACCGGCTGTGGGCGTTGCAGCGAAAGTTGTTGGCCCCGTTTTTTGTCTGGGTGACCGTCGGTCTTTATGACCCACCGGTGCGAACCCTGATGGGTTATCGGTGGTCGCGGCGCGATGAGTGGCTACACCGGCGCTTCGGGGACCTCGTGCGCCTGATCTTTGCGCTGGTGCCGCGTCGAATGCGCAAGCATCCGCGGGGGCGCGCCGGCTGGGATCGGGCCATGGGGCGTATCCCAGCCGACGCGCCATTGGTGCAGACTCCGGCGCGCAACCTGCCGCCGCTGGACGAGCGTGACAACCCCATGCACTACTGCCCTGAGGTCTGATCCGGCGCGGTGTCAGCTGTGCGCGTGGCTGTGCACGCTTTCCAGGCCCGATTCATGCACGTGCTGATGGGTGTGCTCGGTCCCGTCATCGTGTGAGTGCGCGTGTGCGTGCTCGACGTGTTCGTGCTGATGGGTGGTGTGGGCGTGGCTGTGGGTCACCTCGCCGTGCCGGTGTTCGTGCGCATGCGGCCCGTGGTGGGTGTGCTCATCGGACATGGATTCATCTCCTTTTTCTTTTTGTGTGAAACATGTTGTGGTTCTGAGGGGCTCGGTTAGGCGTCGGTTACGGCCTGCAGCCCACCGTCGGATCGGTGATGGCGGGGGACGCCGGGGCCGGCGTGCTCGGCGTTGAAGACCGCATCGATCACCAACTGCCGCACGTGCTCGTTTTCCAGGCTGTAGAAAATCGTCGTCTTGTCCCGGCGGGTGCGCACCAGCCGCGCCATCCGCAGCTTCGCCAGGTGCTGGGAGACCGACGGTGCGGGCTTGTGGATGTGTTCGGCGAGTTCATTGACCGACATCTCGCGATCGGCCAGCGACCATAGGACCTGCACGCGAGTGGCGTCGGCAAGCATCCGAAACACCTCGACCACCAAGCCCACCTGATCGCCCGGCAAGGGCTGTGATCTGTTATCTGCATGCATACGCAGATAATAGTTCAGATTGTTGGTGTGGTGTCAAGATCACCGGTTGTTGGGCGTCTAGCCGGCCGAGTCGGGGGCCGCCGCGCGCTTCCCGCCGTTGAGCTCCTGCCAGAACCGGTAGACGTTCACGGCTGAGGGGCGCGGGTCGTAGCGCATCGGCAGGCGGCGGTCCTGCCAGGCCTTGGCGAACTCGTCGTAGAAGGTCGCCAGCTCGAAGTACTTGCGGTCGTCGACGTAGTACTGCTCGTAGATGTCGCGGGTGGTCAAAAAGATGACTTCGTCGGGGGAGCAGTAGTAGAGCGAGCCCAGGCACATCGGGCATGGGTGCGCCAGCACGTAGAAGGTGGTCCCGAACAGCTGCTCGGTTCCCAGCTTGGTGCACGCTGCGCGGATGGCGAGGATCTCGGCGTGGGCGGTGGGGTCGTTGGTCTGGGCCACCTTGTTGGCGCTCTCGGCGAGCACCTGGCCGTCTTTGACGATGACCGTCGCGAATGGTCGGCCGCCTTCGGCCACGTTTTGGCGGGCGAGATCGATGGCGCGCTGAGCGAAGTCGGTCACACTTGTCAGCCTAGACCGGGCGCAATCGGCGCAGCCTGTGATACTAACTAGACTATCTATATTCTTTTCCGGGTTTGGGGACGAAGGAGCGGCATGGTGCGTACCGACCGGGATCGTTGGGACCTTGCGACAAGTGTCGGTGCGACGGCGACGATGGTCGCCGCCCAGCGCGCGCTGGCTGCCGACCCGCAGTACGCGCTGATCGATGACCCGTACGCGGCCCCGCTGGTGCGTGCGGTCGGCATCGACGTCTACACCCGGCTGGTGAACGGACAGATTCCGGTTGATGTGGAGTCTGGATTCGATCCGGCCCGGATGGCCGAGGCGATGGCCTGCCGGACCAGGTTCTACGACCAGTTCTTCGTGGAGGCCACCCGAAGCGGGATTTCCCAGGTGGTGATCCTGGCGTCCGGCCTGGATGCGCGCGCCTATCGGCTGGGCTGGCCGGCGGGCACCGTCGTCTATGAGGTCGACATGCCAGAGGTGATCGAGTTCAAGACCCTCATGCTGGCCGATCTTGGGGCCGAGCCGACCGCCGAACGCCGCACGGTTGCGGTCGACCTGCGTGACGATTGGGCGGCCGCGCTGCAGGCCGCCGGATTCGACAAGGACGTGCCCTCGGCATGGAGCGCCGAAGGCCTGCTCGTCTACCTGCCCGATGACGCCCAAGACGCGTTGTTTGACAACATCACCGCGCTCAGCGCTACGGGCAGCCAGCTGGCCTTCGAGTTTGTCCCCGACACGGCGGTTTTCAACGACGAGCGGTGGCGTTCGCACCATGCCCGGATGAGCGAACTGGGGTTCGAGATCGACTTCAACGACCTCGTCTACCACGGTCAGCGCAGCCACGTCATCGACCATCTAGCCCGCGACGGCTGGCAGAGCGCGTCCCACACCGCCAAGGAGCTACACGCGGCCAATGGCTTGGACTATCCCGACGATGACATCGCCGCCGTGTTCGCCGACATCACCTACACCAGCGCGGTGCTCGGGCGCTAAAGGCTGCGCAGCCGGCGCTAGGAGCGCAGCAGTTCATCCCTGAGGCGCGGGGTGATCAGGTCTTGGAAGACCTCCCGCGCGGGACCGTAGAGGTCCTGCAGGGTCGAAACGAGCGCATCCCGGTTGAACTCGGGAATCGAGCCGAGCGGCGTCCAGAAGCTGTCGATGTCCATCAGGAAGAACGGTCCGGTCTGGGCCGCGGTGACGCGACGCAGGTGGTAGTTCGCATCGAGGGCCTGGCCCATGCCCGGGCCGTACCGCAGGATGAGTGACTTGCCGGGCTGCGCCTCCCGATAGACCGCGGCGCCCTGCCACTCGGCCATGGACAGCCCGCCCGGAGCGATGCGTTGCGGACCGAGGAGCTGCTCATCGATCCAGTTGTTCCACGCGATGCGGCCATCGACACCGGCGGGAACCCGGATTTCGAGGACGTACCGCAAGCCGATGCGCTCCACCCCGACGATGGACGACACCTGCGCCCGCGCGTCCGCGACCCGCAGCAGGATGTCGCAGAAATTGTCGAAACTGCTGTAAGCGCTGGTCTCGACGACGATCGCCTGGTTCTTCAGCGACGCGGAAACCGTGTTGTCCCGATTGCCGTAGCGCACGAAACGGTCCGCCACGGGCGTGGGTGCGGCGCCGGGAGCCGTCATGCCCCAACTCACGTCTTGGGCTTGACGTTCGATCGGCAAGTCGTTGATGAGAAGGTGCTTGAGTTCGCGGCTGCTTGATTCGGTGAGCGAATCCGTTGCCGGGTGCCGAATTTCCGCGGTCACCAGAGCAACGGGTGCGTTGGGTTGGACTCCATCGGGATTCATCTCGGGAAGCATAGCCGGAGCATAACCAAGCGCTGGCGGGTTCTAAACGCCGCCCAAGGCTGGACGTGGCCGAAACTGTGAAGTGATCGTGCCCACTCTCATCGGCCGCGGATCGAACCCGGTCGATTCGCGCCTGTGGCCCGCCTCGGGATCGGCCGGCTCCGTGAAACGACCGATCCCGCGCAGGGAATCGGCCGAGTTCACGGCCCGTTTGAGTGCCCCCACTAGGACTCGAACCTAGGACCTGCGGATTAAAAGTCCGTAGCTCTACCAACTGAGCTATAGGGGCTGCGGAGGTCAAGGATACTGGGTCCGAAATGGGGGCTCGTTTGAGGATTGGCCCTGTGGTGACCTAAGCTAGCGAGGCTTCCAACGAACCACGTTGCGAGTGCCCCGGAGTGATTCGGTTCGGGCCCCCATCGTCTAGTGGCCTAGGACGCCGCCCTTTCACGGCGGTAGCACGGGTTCGAATCCCGTTGGGGGTACACGCGACGCGGTAACGCGGAGCGAAGCAGTACAGCAAGGCCCTGTGGCGCAGTTGGTTAGCGCGCCGCCCTGTCACGGCGGAGGTCGCGGGTTCGAGTCCCGTCAGGGTCGCCGATTACGGCGAGGCACATGCTGCCTTGGGGCCAGGTAGCTCAGTCGGTACGAGCGTCCGCCTGAAAAGCGGAAGGTCGGCGGTTCGATCCCGCCCCTGGCCACAAATCTTTACCTGCATTGACACGGATCTTGCACTCGGTTGTCAGTTTTCTTTGTCCGGTTCTTGTCCGGTCTTCGGTGTATGAATCTCGGTCGCGTGAAGCTGATCGAGGTTCGTTGCGACCTGGTCCAGCTCGTCGGCATAAAGGTCGCTGTAGATGTTTGCGGTCACGGTCGGCGTCGAGTGGCCCATGGTCTTCTGGACGTATCTGAGGTCGGCGCCGGACTTGCGGGCCAGGCTCGCGTAGGTGTGGCGTAGATCGTGGATGGTCAGCGGCGCCAGGTCGGTCTTCGTGAGGGCTTTGTTCCAGTGCGTGTGCCTGCGCCAGTTGTTCGACCGCAGCATCGCGCCATTGGGCGAGGTGACGGCAGGCTCATCCGATTCCCGACCGCCGATCCTCGTTTTGAGGATGTCGGCGACAACTTGGGGGAGTGGGACGGTACGGATACCGGCTCGGGTCTTAGGCGGCCCGATGACGATGTGGCCTTCTACTTCAGGTGCTGCGCGACGGACGTAGAGGCGACGGGCGCTGAGATCGATGTCCTTGACCCGGAGGCCGACGAGTTCGGACCAGCGCAGGCCGGTGTAGGCAAGGATGGTCACAACGTCGCCCTGATCCCCGCAGGCGGTAGCGAGCCTCTGGACTTCCTGAGCGGTCAGATACCGATGCCGTTCGCGCTCGGGAATGCGGCCAGCCGAGACGCCGAGGGCGGGGTTGCGGTGGATGCGGCCGTCCTGGTGTGCGACGTCGAGAATCGACCGCAGAAGACGCAGCGTGGATACCTTCGCCCACGGGCCGACTGTCAGTCCGTCAACGAAGGCTTGGACGTCGGCGCGGGTGATCTCGTCGACGGGTACGTGACCGAACCGCGGTTTGATCCGCAGCTCCCAGTGCTGGGTGTAGCCACTCCAAGTCTTTGGTGAGACCGCCGGTTTCTTGGTGTCGGAGAACTGCGTCCAGATCCTGCTGAGCGGCGTTCGGCCCAGACGGGGATCGAACCGTCGGGCGCCGAGCGCGGCCTCGTTGTCGCGCTCGGACTTGAAGGCCTTCGCCTCCCGCAGGGTCGGGAACGTCGCGGACGTTTCGACCCAGCCGGATGGGGCGTCGGGGTCACGGATCAGATAGCGGACTTGATAGCGGGGCTCCCCGGCAGCGTTGAGGCGTTTCCGAATGCCGCGCGGGGTGTTGCCGGCCATTACCGGCGCACCTGCTTGAGCCAGGACCGGACTTCGGCCGCATCCCAGCGCCGAACCCGCTCCGAGAGCGTGTAGCAGGGCGGTCCGATCTGCTCTCCCGTCGTCTCGCGGAGAGCAGCCCAACGGTTGAGCGTCGCGGCGGAGACGCCGAGCAGCGCCGACACCTGATCTGCAGTCAGAAGCTCAGGAAAGCTGCCGGTGGATACGAGGGCCTCCCGAAGGCCGTGAATCACCATGGCATCACCTCGCTGCTTGGATTGAGTCGGACCCGTTATTCACTGCGCTGCCCTCCTGCGGTCCTTGACCTTCCGTATTGCCGCGCAGTGGAGCGGATCTGGTCGTCAGACCAGTAGTCGGATCGGACTTTGGCGACGTGGCCGTCCTCGGCGATGACATAGCCGGTGCCGGGTCTGTCGGGTCTGATTCGGTGCGCCGGAGCTTTGTCGGCCATCCCGTCGCCGAGGACCATCGCGACTTCTTCGCGCGATCGCAGTCGAAGCGCGATGGTTTGGGTGAACAGTCCTCGCATCGGCAGGACTTCCTTGCGAGGGTCCTGTAGGAACGCGGCGACCACGACTCCCAGCCCTCGGCTCTTGGTGAGAATTCGTGACAACGAGGCAGCCGCTTCTTTGCGCAGGGCCGGGTCACTCATGTACGCGGTCAGTCCGGCCAGCTCGTCGATCAGCAGCACGACGAGCGGTGAGGCCTTGCTTGGACGGTACTCGCGCGTGTGGCCTGCCATCTCCTTACCGCGCTTGTCCATCAGCATCTCCAGCCCAGCAAGGGTTTCCACGGCGTCGGCCTCTGTGGTGGCGATCTTGGTGAACAGATCGGATCCGACTGACAACTCGATGCCGTACTTCAGATCGATTCCGATCAGATGGACCAGCCCGGCGGCCGTGGCAGGAGCGAGCCCGCCGGCGATTCCCCAGAAGATGGAACCTTTGCCTGAGCCTGAGCAGCCCACGGTGAGGGTGTGCAGTCCGATCAGCGGGAGGGTCCAGGCGGAACCGTCTTCGCGTCGTCCGAGCGTCACTCGTGTTG
Organism: Mycobacterium marinum; assembly: GCF_003391395.1. NCBI lineage: Bacteria > Bacillati > Actinomycetota > Actinomycetes > Mycobacteriales > Mycobacteriaceae > Mycobacterium > Mycobacterium marinum. Next base: position 5,704,828 of record NZ_CP024190.1, on the reverse strand, counting down.
TTGCGACAGCCGTTGGAGGCACCGCGTGACGTACCGTCGACAACTGTTCTCGCTTGATCAGCTCGATCCGCAGGGTCCCCGGCGAGACGACGACTGCCCGCGCTGAATGTGCACGAGCAGCGTCACGGATCGCAGGAACAGCCCGCTCCAGGTCCTCCACGGTCTGTCCCATCCTCGCCCGTACTGTGAGATGCAGGGCGGTGTGAGACACCTCTGTTCCCAACAGCTTTGGATGGACCCAACGTGTCGACGTGACCTGTCGCCCTTCCTTATCGCGACGTGTCAACTGCTCGGAGGCGGATAAGCCGCAGTGTTTGCAGAGCCTGCGCCAGGAGGCGTAAGCCCACAGTCGCCAACTCAGCAGTCTGACCGGTATTGCGAACCGTTCTTCGAACGTCTCGGGTGAGTGCAGTCGCCAGTAGATGAGAACGGCGGCACCGACTCCCACGATGATCACCGCCCACAGGCCGAGGGTGGTCAGGAAATTCAGGACGTGGTCGAGCCGGAAAGGGGTGTCGGGATCGAGCTGCGCGTACGGATCGGGATTCATGCCGACTCCCGGTTTGCCGTTGCGTTCGTGGACGGCTTGCCCGGTGCCCTCATCTCGGAGGCTCGAAATGACCAGGCGATCCGGGAGAAGTCACCCGACTTCTCGACGTATGGGAGCGCCATGAGCCCGTCGAAAACTACTGGGGTAAAGGGTGTTCCGCTGGAATTGGCGGGCGCAGACGGCTGTGTGGGAGAGGCGAACTTGACCGTCACTGTTCGGCTGCGCTTCGGTGCCGCCGGATCACCGTCGAGCACTTCGACCTGCCACATCGGCAAGCCGGTATCGCGGTCTCTCGCCTGCACGCGGTTCTCGCCAGAGGACTTGTCGAAGTCGATCATCGGCGTCACCTCGGAGACGAGGAACGCGCCGAGGGCGAACGCCTGGTCGTGGCCGATCTGGAGCCATTTGGGGATGGACATTGCTGAACCTTTCGAGGGGATTGAGCTAGATGACTACTCAACCTAGTCGTCTAGAGGAGTAAGTCAAGCGTGCTGATGCATTTGGTCGTTTCGCGACGTTTCAGCGCGCTGAAAAGTCGTATTCCAGCAGGTAGGCCGATGCCACCTTCACCGTGTCGCACACTTCGACGGCTACATCGTCGGTGTCATAGGCCGTGCGGACCACGGTGAGAACAGGTGCGCCGGGCGGAAGTTGCAAGGCACGGCGTTCCTCAGGGGTGGGCATTCGAGCGCCGACCTCTTCGGTGAACCGCGCGAGGGTGTGACCAGCTTCTTCGAGACGCGCGTATATGCCGCCTGGTCCGGTATCGGTCTGCTCGATCTTGGTGCCCTTGGCGAAGGTGGCGGGAATGTAGGAGGTCGCCGTTTCGACCGGCTTGCCATCGGCAAGGTAGCGCCGTGAGCGAACCACGACTTCATCATCAGATGCCAGTCGAAGGCGTTCGGCAACAACAGAATCCGGCCTCTCGCGGGTCACGGTGATGTTGTCAACCTGAGGCGTGTAACCGGACTTCTCCGCTTCGACGGTGAACGCGGCTTTGCCGCTGGCGCGATGTTGCCGCGCGAAGCGATCGGAGGCGAGCCGCCTAATTGGGGGAGCGGGTCGCACAAACACACCGCGGCCGTGCTCGGAGATCACCAGGCCTTCGGCGCGCAGTTCCTGCACTGCCTGGCGGACTGTCATGCGGGCGACCCCGAAATGCTCGATCAGCTCAGCCTCGGAGGGTAGACGTGCCCCCGCTTCTAGCTGGCCAGACATGATGGAGTCCCGCAACATGGTGGCGATCTGCCGATACGGCGGCTTATCGTCCGCCCGGTCGATCTGGCCAAGTTGCACCACCTGAGAGCCTTCCCATACATGTCTAGGCGACTAGTCTAGGGAAACGACACGTCCCCTGTCACTAACTGGAGTCGGCCGCAGAGGAGTCTTTCGCATGGCAGCCACACCGAAACACTCGGTCAGCGTCGCCGGCGTTGTGGTCCGCGATGACGGCCGCGTCCTTGTCATCAAGCGCGACGACAACGGTCACTGGGAGGCGCCAGGGGGAGTCCTCGAACTCGACGAGTCGTTTGAGGCAGGTGTTCGGCGTGAGGTGCTGGAGGAGACCGGACTTGAGGTCACGGTGGAGAGGCTGACCGGCGTCTACAAGAACTTGACTCACGGAATTGTCGCGTTGGTGTACCGATGTCGGCCTTCTGGCGGCGAGCCGCACGAGACCGAGGAGGCTTGTGAAATCCGTTGGATGACAACAGAAGAAGCGCGGTCGGCGATGGTGCCGGCATTTGGGGTGCGTGTGCTAGATGCCTTCGGAGACACAGCGGAATCGCGAACTCACGACGGTGTCAACCTCATCACCTAGTACGCAGTTGAGCGTCTCACCCCAAGACATTCACCGATAGCTTGACGGCACTCGTGTACATCCATCTTCAAGCCTGGTGGTCAGCCCGGGGTGGACTTTGCCCGGGGTGCACCAAGGCGATGGCCGAGATACCTCGTCGGTGGCTGTCCCCGTAGCTCCCAACGTGAATGACGGTCCTCTGTGAATTTACAAGTCGCAAGTGATATCGCGGCTCACCCTCGTTCGCGCTGGCACCCCTACCTGGCCCAGACATCGATACGACAACACCATGACACGGTCGAAAATTCTCCTTTTCTTCCGGCAGCTGGTTAGGCTGGATGGAGACATTCGCATATGTGCTATCTGCGTCGACAGGGCGATTCGCCTGCAGCTTTACCGGCTTCGAGTAAGGAAACGGTCTACTGTGAAGAGTGTTGTATTCTTCAATAACAAGGGTGGGGTAGGCAAGACCACGCTAGCCTGCAATGTTGCCTCCCACCTTTCTCGCGTTCAATCTCTTCGTGTGCTCCTGATCGATTGCGATCCCCAGTGCAATACGACTCAACTAGTGCTCGACAACGATCAATGGTTAGCGATGTATTGGAATGGCCAGGGATCGGCGCAAGGCACCATAATCGATGTAGTTGGACCGATAGAACTCGGTGATTCGGATATAAAGCAGCACGTCGAACCGGTAAAGTCGTCGAGAAATCGATTCAGGGTCGACTTATTGCCGGGCCATCCGCGGATGTCTATTATCGAAGATCTGCTCAGCCGATCCTGGAGTGAAGCAGCAGGCGGAGATATAGGTGGGATACGCCGGACGAATTGGGTTACTTCGCTATGTCGCGAATATGAAGAGCGGTACGATCTTGTAATCTTTGATGTAGGACCTAGCCTAGGCTCTCTAAACCGAACCATTCTGATCGGTGCCGAGTACTTCGTCACTCCCATGGGTGCCGATATTTTCTCGATAGTTGGTGTGCGTAATATTGCAGAGTGGTTGCGTAATTGGCTCGGGATCTATACGACTGGATTAGGCCTATGCGATGGGCGCCACCCAGGTGCTTTGGAAAAATTCAATATTTCAACCTCTGGATCTATTGCAGCTTTGTTCGCTGGTTATACGGTCCAGCAGTACATCACAAAGTCAAAGAAAGGTGTACGGAGGCCCACCCAGGCATTCGAGAAGATTCTTTCCGAAATCCCGAACGAGGTTCAAAACAGCCTAGGTGAGTTCATGCCAGCCGGATTAGATATATCCACCTTAAGGCTCGGGGACGTTCCGAATATGTACAGTCTCATCCCGCTTGCTCAGTCAGTTAATGCGCCGATCGCGGCTCTGCAGAGTGCCGATGGACTCGCCGGCGGCCAGTACGGCCAGCAACAGAATTACATTCACAACATTGAAGTCGTCAGTGAAGCGCTCGCGCGAAATGTCGGTGTGTAGATGGCCATTACATGGTCGCAGTCGCTGCTGACAGAAATTGCAGAGCGTCGTTGCGTTGTCGTCTTAGGGGCCGGTGCGTCAGCATCCTCCGCCAATGCAAGTGGATCACGGCCGGATAATTGGGAGTCTTTCCTGAAAAAGGGCTTGCAACGTGTAGATAGCGAAGACGATCGTAAGGCGGCGGAGGAGCAGTTGGCGAAGGGCGCCTTCCTTGATGCAGCGCAAATACTAGTTGATTCGCTCGACTCAGCTGACTTCGGTATGTTTCTGCGCCGGGAGTTGGAGGATCCCGGGTATCAGCCGTCAGAACTCCACAAGCTTGTCTTAAGGATCGACCCCAAAATCGTCATAACGACCAACTACGACCGGATCTACGAGTCACTGGTCTCTGTGGGGCCCGCAGCGGCTGGTTACAATGTATGTAGGTATTACGAAGATCATCTAGTAAATGATCTTCGTTCTAATAGAAGGCTCATTATCAAGGCGCATGGGTGCGTATCAAATCCCCAGAAAATCGTGTTAACGAGAATGCAGTACTTTGCAGCTCGGCGAGATTACCCGCAATTCTTTGCCGCTCTCGACGCAATCTTCTTGACAAATACGCTGCTTTTCGTCGGTTCGGGATTCAATGGTGATCCAGACATCGAGTTGCTGTTGCAGAACGTGAACATATCAGCACCAAGCCAACATACGCATTTCGCCATTGTTGAGGCTGGCCGTCACACTTCAGTGCGGCGAGCGATCGAGGAAACGCACAATATTAGATTCTTGGAATATCCGACAGGCCAGCATCAAGAAGTGATCGACGCGCTGCAGCGATTGGCAGATGATGTTGATTCCTACAGAGCCGTATCCGCTGAGTAGTCGCCAGATCCCCGTATCCAGGGACATGTGGCGCTGGATCTACGGCGTGCCGTCTGCCGACGCCGCCTCCAGTGCGGCGGCGACGGCTTCGAACTCAGCCAAAGCGGCGGTCAGATCCTCGACGATCTCCCGCGCGATGATCTCGGGAGCCGGCAGGTTTTCAGCATCCTCTAGTGATTCGTCCCGAAGCCAGGTGATGTCAAGGTTGGCCTTGTCGCGGGCCACAAGTTCGTCGTAGTCGAATGACTTCCATCGCTCCGATTCCACCCGCTCATCGCGAGGCTTTCCGCTGAGATAGGAGTCGACGAAATCATCAAGGTGGTGTCGTCGCAAGGGGTTCTGCTTGAGAGTGAAGTGCTGGTTTGTGCGCAAGTCGTAAACCCACAGCTTGGTGGTCCATGGCTGTTCAGCGGCTGGCCTCTTGTCAAAGAACAAGACATTGGCTTTCACGCCCTGGGCGTAAAAGAGTCCCGTGGGCAGTCGCAGCATCGTGTGAAGATCGAAGTCGGCCAATAGCTTCCGCCGCAGAGTCTCTCCCGCGCCGCCTTCGAAAAGCACGTTGTCCGGCAATACGACGGCGGCCCGGCCGTTGATGTCGAGGATCGTCATGATGTGCTGCAGGAAATTCAGCTGCTTGTTGCTGGTGGTGACGACGAAGTCTTGGCGTTCGATCTCGATGTCCTCCCGCACTTCGCGACCATCGGCTCCCACCATCGTCAATGATGATTTGCGACCGAACGGAGGATTGGACAGCACCACCTTCCAGCGCGGGCCGGGATCAGTGATCAGCGCGTCTTTGACCTCGATGAGTGAATCGCCGTCCGGTGTGCCGATACCGTGCAGTAGCAGATTCATGGCGGCCAGACGGGCGGTGCCGTCGACCAGTTCGTAGCCGGTGACGAACTTGTCACGCAGGTGCCTGCGCTGAGTCGGCGTCAAATTTTCGGCGTCGGCGGCCGCGTGTTCGTGTGCAACGAGCAGGAATCCGCCGGTGCCGCACGCGGGGTCGACGACGGCATCGGCCACGGTCGGGTTGATGACGTCGACGATGGCGCGGATGAGGTCGCGCGGGGTGAAGTACTGGCCGGCGCCGGATCCTTTATCGGAGGCGCCTTTGGACAGCAATTCCTCGTAGGCATCGCCCTTGAGGTCAGTACCGGACGCCGACCAATCCTCCTTGTCGATCAGATCGACGATTAGGCGCTTGAGCTTGGCCGGATCCTGGATCCTGTTCTGCGCCTTGCGAAAAATAGTACCGAGGGTTCCCGGTCGCTGCGCGAGCCCGACTAGAATCTCCGTGTATTGAACCTCGAGGGCGGTGCCGTCCTTATCCAGCAGACGTTGCCAGGAAAATTCGTCGGGCACGATCTTCTGCGGGTTGAGGTTCCTAGTCGCACGCTCGTGAGCCATCTTCAGGAACAGCAGATAGGTCAGCTGCTCGGTGTACTCGATTACGCCGACGCCGTCGTCTCGCAGGACATTGCAGTACGACCACAGCTTGTCGACGAGGCGGCGAGAGTTAGACACGGGTCTCAATTCTGCTTTACAGACGAGGGACAGGTTAGGGGTGCCGCGATAGATCCAGCCACTAGCGACCAACTCCGAGTCTTTGGCCGTGACGAGATCGCGACTCTGTTACTGCTCTCAGACAAGTGGATATCTGTACGCGAGGCACACTAGTCAACACCGCGGCTCTCCCAATCGCCAAACAGCGCACCGTCGGTGGAGATCCACTCTCGTCGTCCGTTGCACGAACGGCCCAAAGCGACCGATCCGGCGGTCGACGGCGAGGAGAACACCACATTGCGTGTCAAACGGCCCCTAGTGTTGGCGACCGCGATCGCGCCGTTGTCCACGAGCTGCTGATGCTGGGCGCGATAGGTGTCGTAGGCCTTCCTGGTGCTGTCAGCCTTGCCGACGCCATGCCAGGAGGGCACCACCGTCGAACCAGCCAGCATGGTGAACTCGCCGTCGATCTGCTGTGCGCGGGCATCGACGCCGAGCTTCGCCTGGCGCAGGTGGAAGACCGGTGACTGACTAGTGTCCTCCGCCTTGGCTGGCGCCGCAGGGGCCGGAACCCGTATCGCGTTAACTCCGAGCACGGGTAGCACGATCTGCAGCTGTGAGACAAAGTAATCCATATCTGACGCATCGGCCTCTGGGAGCGCCGGAACGCCAGGAGCGGTGCCGTTCTCCACCGTCACACGTCCGGCCAACGTGGCCAAGGCGATGAGCCTGGATTCCAGATACCGACCATGGGCCTTCGTCAGATTCGCGTCCTTGGAGGTGATGACGACAACCTGATCCCAGAACTCCTTGTCGCGCTGGTGATATCGCAGCCGCTCAGCGACAACATCCGCCTCCCCGATGTAGCACCGAGTGTTCTCGATGGCCGACTCATCTTCGCCGAGCAGAAGGTAAGCACCAGTCCGTTGGGCTTCATCGCGCTTGAGCAGATCCGCCAGATCCGAGCGGCGCGCCGAGAGCACGTGTCCGGTCCAGTTGGTGATCTCGGCAGTAGTCAATCCGCCAGGTGTGCCATCGGCGAGGAACAGCTTGATCTGCTTTCCGCTCATGGGGACACGAGATCTTCGGTGTCGATGTGTCGGCGATCCGCTGTGAGGCGGCCAGAGAAGGTGGCGGCGAGGAGGGCTTTCCGGAGCACCGAACTCTGGGTGCGAGCATCGCCAATTGCCACCGCAATCCGATCGAACCCTGCCTGCATCTCTCTGATCGAGGCGACGATCCGCTCAGCTTCCCCAGCCGCCGGCACGATCACTGGCATCTTGCGGATCACCCCGAGGCTGATGGATGCAAGGTTCACACTTTGCTTCCCGTTCCTCTCGGCCCACCTACCACCCATTGTGTTCGCAGTCATTGAGAGGAAATACGGATCGAGGCGAGGCTCGCGGATGCGAGCTCGGAAGACGTGGTTCTGGTGAATGCAGTCTTCAATCTGTCCCTCCCAGACCCAACCGCGGGCGAGTTTGTCCCGATCGCCGCCTTCATTAAGCAGGACATCACCTGCCTTGAGCCTCAGCGCATCTGCTTTTGATGGCGGAACGCGGATGTTCGTTACGTCATCGAGCATGAGGTGCCCCCGTTGTACGTTGGCAACCCGTAGGTAGGGCACATCAATGTAGCTGGGATCAGCTTGTTTCTTGGCGTCCTTGGTAACGCCGCCGACCACGTCCGCCACGGCACCGAGGCGTGACCAGAACCATCCACGCGGGAGCGCGGGGAGCGACCCGTCCGCAGTACCTTCGGATGGCAATAATGCTGCGTCCGAGCGTTCTGCGATCCTCACGCCAGTGAGCGCATTCAACATCGTTTGTTCGCGCAGAAGAACGAGCTTTCCCGCGGCACGCGATAACTCGAGGTCGGCCGCCTCAAGGCGAGAGAGATGTTCCTCAAGTATTTCGACGATCCGTTGCTGTTCATCGATCGGGGGGACTGGCGTCGGCCACGATGCGAGTCGCGCGCGTCCAAGATGGTGTATGCCAACGCCCCTAGAGTGTTCGACAAAGCGGCCTACGAGGGCCTGGTACCTAAAGTAGTGCAGAAGAAACTTCGGTTCATGTTCACGGGAACGCACACGAAGGAGTGTGTTTTGAAATGCACACTCCGCGATTTCTCCAGACCAGAGTGCCGGCTTTCCGACTTCCCCTGGACTCCCTGATGCTTCGCTTAGGAGAAGGTCCCCTCGCCGCAGGCGGTAGATTTCCATCTCGCCTTCAGTGAAGTTCATCGACTTCACGTCTTCGAGACTCAGACCGCCCCATGTAACATTCGCCGCACGCAAATAGGGGCGCATCGATTCCCCGGAATGGTTCTTCGGCGCACGCTGTCGGCCAAGCCTGACTTCTGCAACTTCCGACAAAGGAACCACCGGCCAACTCACGCTGTCAACTCCGCGTTCAATTGCTCCAACAAGACTCCGGCACTATCCCCCAGATCCCTTATCGCACCGTCGGTTCCACCCCGCTCGATGAACGGCGCGTCGTCCAGGTCCTCGACTCGAATACCCGCCGAGTTGGCAATCACCGACACCATCCGGTCTAGCCACCATCGCTGGATGTCGGTGAACACCACCCCAGCCTGCGCCTGCTGGGCCAGCCAGCCCGCGTAGCGCTCGCGCACCCGCTCGGCGTACGGCACTAGTTCTTCGTCAACCCCAGTGGCGTAGCGGATCAGCGAAACCAAGTCTGTCAGCGTATGTGTGGCGCACGGATGCACTTTCGAGGAATCCACCGCGGCGTAGGCGTCCCAGATGACCTCCGGCGTCCAGTTGTGCGGCGGGCGCGATATCCGGGCCGCCAGGCCTTGGATGAACGCGAAGTCGACACGGCGCTCACCAGCCTCGTAACCCAGTTGCAGCGCGGTGATCTCGTCGCGATGGTCTTGCAGGTACAGGCGCCAAGACTCGACGATCGAACTTGCGCGGTCGGTGTCCACGACACCGCTGGCCTCGATCAGTTCGTCGGCGCTGACCTCATCGATCACCCGGTCATGGGCAGCACGTAGTTCCAGAATACGTTTGCGCAGTGCGGGATTGGCTGCAATGGGCGTTGTCGCGGCCTCGATCAGTGCTGGCGTGGTGGTGGTCGGTTCGACAGCGTCGACAAGCTGGCGGACAATGTCCCGCACCGGTTGGCCGGCGACGCCGTCCAACTCGACGCGCTCCTCCTCGGTGAGGTCGAGTTCCAGTTTGGCTAGTCGGGAAGCCAGCGTCGCCGCTTCATCCTCGGTCAGCGTCAGGTTGGCCGTCTTGTCGAGCAGCTTTTTCAGCGATACAGACTTCTGCCGATTCAGCGGCGGCTCGACGAAGTCGTGTTCGGTCACCCCGACGGCGTCGACGATGACGAACCGGGTCTTGGTTTCAGCGTCCGGGGTTACGGCCTGGAAATCTGCCGGTGAAATAGTCCGGGCACCACGGCCTTTCATCTGTTCGAAGTATTGCGCCGAACGTACATCGCGCATGAAAAACACGCACTCTAGCGGCTTGACGTCGGTGCCGGTGGCGATCATGTCGACGGTGACAGCGATGCGCAGTGCCGGGCTGGTGCGAAACGTCTTCAACTGCTCCTTGGCGTTGCGGGCGCTATAAGTGATCTTGACAGCGAAGTCGTTACCCTTGCCGAACACTTCACGAACCTGGGTAACGATCTCCTCGGCGTGGTTGTCGTCCTTTGCGAAAATGAGCGTCTTTGGCATCGTTGAACGCCCCGGGAAGATCTCGGTGAACAGCCGGTCCCGGAACGTCTCCAGTACGGTGCGGATCTGGTCAGTGGCCGTCACCGCACGGTCGAGTTGTCCTGGGGTGTAATCTAAGTCGTCATCGAGCGCTTCCAGCCGCTGCTCGCGGGTGCGACGGTCGACCTTCGGCACGATCGTCCCGGCCTCGATGCGCGACCCCTGCTCGCTGATCCTGGTGCGGATCCGGTAGATGTCGAAGTCGACGTTGACACCGTCAGCCACCGATTCGGGATAGGTGTAGTCCGACACCAGGTTCTGCTTGAAGAACCCGAACGTCTGCTTGCCCGGGGTGGCCGTCAACCCCACGATGTGCGCGTCGAAGTACTCCAGCACCCCGCGCCATACGCCGTAGATACTGCGGTGTGCCTCGTCGACGATCACCAGATCGAACGTCTCAGGCGCCAGCGCCTCGCTGTAGGCGACGGAGACAGGGGCATCCGGAACATAGCCGTCGATACCGTCGTCGTCCTCCTCGCTGGCTTCGCCGTTCTTGATGAACGCGAACACCCGCTGAATGGTGGAGATGACGACGTTGGTGGAGCCCAACAGTCCGGAGCTGGACAGCTTGGCGACGTTGTAGAGCTCGGTGAACCGGCGCCCATCGTCGGGTGCCCGGTAGTTCTGGAACTCACCCAGCGTCTGATCGGCCAAGTTGATCCGGTCAACCAGGAACAGGATGCTGTTGAATCCGCCGTACCGGAGGAGTCGGTATGCCTCGGTGACCGCGGTGTAGGTTTTGCCGGCACCAGTGGCCATCTGGACCAGCGAGCGATCGTAATGCTGCTGGGCCAGGCTTTGCTCCACGCCGGTGACGGCCTCGATCTGGGCGGGTCGTAGCTCGGCCGTGTCCAGCACCGGTAGGCCAAGAACCTTGGCGCGCCACGTCGGACGGTCCGGGTCTGACTTGGCGTCGCGCAGGATGCGTGCCAAGGTCTCCGGCCGCGGGATGTTGAAGATTAGGCGCGCCCGCGGGGTGGGATCGAAGCCGTTGGTGAAATGCGTCTCGGTGCCGGAAGCCTCGAATACGAACGGCAGCCTGCCGTCGCGGGTCGTGGCGGCGAGGCGCACATCGGGCGGCAGTCCGTCGGCGTACATGGCTGACTGCCATTCGACACCGGACAGCGGAGTGCCGGTCGGTTTGGCCTCGATCACCCCGACGACGGCTTTGTCGACGTAGAGCAGATAGTCGACCCGGCCGTGGCCGGGCTTCATCACGATCTCGCGCACGGCGACGCCCTGGCCGGCGAACAGATTGAGGTCCTTCTTGTCCTGTAGTAGCCAGCCGGCCTGGGTGAGCTGCTGGTCGATGAGCTTTCGGGCGCGTGCTTCCGCCGGTACTCGGCTCTGATCGTCCTCCGTACTCATACTGGTGCAGAGATTATCTGGTCTCCTCGTTGCGGCGCGCTGTTCTGGGAGGCATGCGGCGTGATTTCGCGGGGTGTGGGCAACCGGGTGAGTACAGGTGCGATGATCGCGCAATGGCCGGCCGAGCCGACTCCGACGAGCACTACGTCCTCGACCTGTGCGACGAGGTCCTCGGCGTGGTTGGCCGCCGCCAGCAACGGTTCGATTGGCTCCGCGGCGACCCGTCTGCCAAGCGGCCCCACGGTACGGAGCTCCCTGTTGATGGGTACTGGCCGCAGCTGGGGCTCATCGTTGAGTTCCAGGAGGAGCAGCACTCTCAGCCATCTCCGTTCTTCGACCGGCGCCAGACAGTTTCCGGGGTCGGCCGCGCCGAGCAACGCCGCCGCTACGACGAGCGCAAGCGCACCGAGATCCCCGAACACGGGATGCAGCTCATCGTGATCGAGAAGTCCGCTTTCACGGTGAAGTCGAAGCGGATCGTCCGTGACCGCGCACGGGATCTCGCGGTTGTCCGTGAGTACCTCGACTCGCGCTGTTGCTGATCCCGTGCTTGTCGTGCAACTGTCCCACAGGCTCTGCTTCCCCGTGTTCATCGGTGGGTTCACCGACCAGGGAAGGCGGATATGTTGGAGCTCACGAAGAGCCGGCCCGCAGACCTGCGGTGATTGCTCGCCTGGTACGAGGCAGGTATCCCTCGCTCTTGGCTGGTTACCGGGACGAATCCGCGACGGCAGCGAGCACATCGGCTGCAAGCGCGGCAACGGAGGCGGCCACCAGGTCGGGGTCTCCAATCCCTTCCTCTGCGCGACCTGCCATGACGGATCCGAGGGCATCGGGTCCGTCCGCAAACAGAGTTGGCAGCCATTCGAGAGCCTGCTCCGTCACGGTCTTTGATATGGGATCGCTCAGTAGCCGTTGAAAGCTCGATCCGAGTGCCGCCGTGTCGGTCGTTGCTATGAGCAGGCGGTAGACGTCGTGAGCATCCTTGTCGTTGAGGCGGTCCGGTTGGTCGAGACGTTCATGGATCTTGTGGACTTTCGCAATCAAGAGTGCGGCTGGCCCAGCGACTCGGGCTTCGAAAGTCCTTGTGTCGTCAGGATCGAGCGCAGATATCGAGCGGAGCTCGTTGTCCACCACGGCGGCTTCCAACCCGACGGTCCGCCTTGTTGCTTGGTTGGAGTGGGGTGGGATCCGGGCACCGCGATGAGACCTACCGCCTTGCGACAGCGCATCTGGAACCATTAGATCGACCGGGATGCCTGCCGGGTTTAGCCATGCTCCGGGCTGCTTGTTCACGTTCGGGTAGAAGCCAGCTCGCTTCATCGCGTCTTCAAGCAGCGGATCTTCGGGGAGTGCCCGCGGGTCGACCGCCAGATCGCTGTCCTTCGTTGCCTCGGCGATCGCAACGTCTGCATCTCCACTGTGTAGATAGATGGCCTGAGCGCCGACCACGACGATCGAATCGTGTTGGTCGGTCAGGGCTTCGAGGGCGTCCAGCAGGGCTGAACGGGCCTTGATGAGTAAATCATCCACGGCGCCAATCACTTTCGTTGCGCTCCATCCATGAGATGAGTTCCTCTCCCTCAGAGGGGTTTCGGCCCGGACCTGTGAGTAGGTCTACTGCCGCCTGTTCAATCGCGACAATGACCGCCCCGTCGCGATTGGTACCGGTTCCGGTGAACACGACGTCGTACTTAGGTTCGGCGAGAATCACATTTGCGCCCTTATCCGCTGGCCGTAGGCCCCATTCCTTTGCTGCGCGTGCCGCATCATCGACGTAGACCATCGCCGCGCGGGCGGGAGCGTAAGGTGCCCACTGGGCTGCCGCGATCGTTCCGGTTATTGCGTACTGCGAGTACTGAGACTTGGCGGCTTTGCTCTGCAGCGTTTCTAGGCCGCGAGGCTCGATGTAGCTCGATGTGCGGTTGGTGCGGAAGTAGCTGTAGTCACGACTCCATCGGCGTAGGAGGGTTGGCCAGTCGTTCAGGACGTAGTCCGTTCCCATCTTCTCCACCAGCCCCTCTTCTTGAAGGAACTCCAACACCCGGTACGTTGCGCCGGTGGACGCCCCGGACGCGCCGACGAGATCGCGCGCCGACCATGGCCCCCGCTCGGCGATGAGTGCCCGGACTACACGAGCGGCGGGCTCACCTGCCAGCGAGCCGCGCGGCCGGCCTGGGCTTCGCCATGGATCTTTATCGGCGCCTCGGTCGCGAACGAATAGCGCGGGACGTGACGACTGGATCAAGATGTTGCCGGTGGCGTCGATGAACGACACGTTCCCCTGCGACAGCCGCTCGCGAACTGGGGGCGCGAGGTATCGGGACATGACCATGGTCTTGGTGTCGATGAGCTCGCGATCTGCTGCCCACTGCAACTGTTCCGAGACCCTGGGAACGTCGCGGCCGACGAGTAGCCTCTTGGCCTCTACGAGGAATCGAACCTGCTCACCGGCGGGTGCGGTGAGTGCCAGGATCGCGTCTATGGCGGCGTCCGTCGGCGGTCTCTGAATGTCGACTCGCCAGTCGTCGGGTAGACGATCGCGGAGTAGCTCGGTGCAGTTGGTCAAGATCTCCGCCTCTGTGCCGGGCGGTGCAGTGATTGGTTCAGTCATGAGTATCTCCTGTTCGGAAAACATACCCGTTCCGGTGGTTGCGGAACAAGTGATTTATCTGAACAGTGTGTATATCCCCACGTCATACCACATGCAGGCTGAGTGAAGTTTTGCGCGTGTTCGCGATATAACAGTATTCCGTTGTCAACGGAACTGGCTCTTAACCCGAACGGTTCAGTTGCATGAGCAGCGCTGGCAACGTGGTGCCGTGGAAGCCATGACACCGTTTGCCGTGCATGGATGTCGGTAAATCCGACCTCGGTGTTCGGAAACTGAACACCTGAACCAGAGCCGATCTCTGGGTGTTCAGAAACCGAACACCCGAACCTCGACCCAGGGGCCTGTCAGGGGGAGATCCAAAGCGGCGCCATACACGTGGAGAGTCTTTCAGGCGCCGCGGACGATCAGCGCTTACGTTTCGCCTCGGCGAGCAACTCAGCGAGCAACTCGGTGACCTCGTCGCCGTCCGCGTCCGAGCCCCCGGTGCCCAGACACACTTCGGACGGTCCAGTCGACTCCGTTTCCAGGGGCGGCGCTAGATGCATGCTTCTGCTCATAGGGTTCGGGTCATGGATAACGAGATCTGGCCCAGAATGCCCATCGAAAGTACCGAACCCGGAGTCCCCGACTTCCCGCGATGGGGCGATGCGGCGCCCTTTGTGGCGCTGTCCGAACGCCTGTTCTCGAAAACGTGCACGTTGGCGAGCGATATCGATGACTTCGGAACCCGCGTGAGCGATCCCGCGGTGGTCAATCACATCGTCAATCGGCTGGCGTACATGAGCTCAATTAGCGCCGACATCGTCCGCTCGCTGGCGGGCAAGCTGGACCGGTCAATGATCGACCTCGATCATTGGCTTGAGGTATTGGAGGCGTTCGACGGCGCCAAACGCGCGTTTCGGGAGGCCAGCGGAGCAACGCAAGCCGCCACCGAGATCATGCGCAATCACACGCAGATCCCGCGCTGAGGCGACAGGTGAGCCGTCGTGGCCGCACCAAACAGAGCGGTCGCGAGCTGGGACGCGAACGATGGCCCGTCATTTACCAGCGCGTAGCCGCCGGCAAGCCCGCCTTGATCGCAGAGCGTTCTCCGTCGCCGAACCCGACGGTGCGTCACCCGGCCCGAGTCACGGTCAACGCGCGGAACCAGACGAGTTGCCGTGCGCGGCACCACGGCGGTGGGGAAGTGGCTACCCGAATCGCCGTACACCGCCTGACTGCGTGACCACCGCCGCACGATCCGGCGAGCCGTGAGGTACGCCTCCTGGGTCACCTCCACGACGGCCGTAGCCTTCTTGAGTCCGTACACACCCCAGAACCGACCGGGCCCTCGTCCGGACTGCTGCCAGAGTTCAGGCACGAGGTGCTGATACTCCTTGTCGCCGAGAAGGTTTGGTGACGAGTGCTTGGTGAAGTAGATTGCGAGCCGCTTGGGATCGCAGGCCTTCAGCCCGTTGCGCACGTCGATAGCAGTGCCGGCGAGCCGATGCCTCGCCTTCTGCTCGTGGTCAGGGTGGTCGACAACCTCCGCCCACGTTTCGGACAGCCACTGTGCGAAGCCGCGTCCTGATCGGCCGGGTGACGTCGGCGGCGCCATCCATAGATGGACGTGCGGGGCGCCGCGACGCTGGAACTCCAGCTTCCAGATGTACCGGGCAGCCTCGCCGTACTCCCGTTGAAAGCGTTTGCGCCACAACACCATGTGCCGCTTGACGCTGGCCCCGTCCGGTGCAACGACTTCCCAGTCGCCGGGATAGGTAAGCGTGACCATCGCGGGGACGCGTCCGGAATCGACGAGTGGGCAGTAGTCGAGCTCGGCGAAGGTGCGGCACATCGACGACCGTGATTTTCGGGACCACTCGGTGATGACAGCGCCAGTCCCAGCCTGCTCGCTTGCTGAAGGACTCCGTCGTGTCGGAGACACGACGGCCCGAAAATCGTCCCCGGCATCGTCTTCGAGGTCATTCCGCACATGGAACTTCGCATCGTCAACGTCACGTTGGTGATGAGCAACACCCCGTTCGGCGGTCTTCTCGACACGAACAGGATTGGTCCAACTGAGTCGCACCACACCAGGACCGACAGTGATGCGAAACCGTCCGGATTCCGGCTCGCCCCCGCGACGCGCAGCGCCAGATGCCCACGGCGCCGCCGGTTCGAAGTTCGCCGCAGCGGCGGTGACCATCTCGGGCGTCGGGAACCGCAGCCCCAGTGCATCGATCGCCCGCAGCTCACCGGCTGCGCCCGCGTCGCCAACCGACTCGCGGACATTTTCGGCACATATAACAAGCCCGCCGGCCGCGGCTGGGTTGAGGCCGGGCGCCTCGGTCGACGTACGGCCGACCGCTGGCGCTCTCCCGCCCTGCGGCCTGGCGGCCTCGGGCGCTCGCGACCTCCCGTCCACCGAGGCACCCGCAGAACCGTCCTCGGATGACGGGCCGTCAGATGCAAATGTTGAGCCGTAAAGCGAAGTCGAGACGGTGGCTAGTGGTGCGAATCTGGGCATCGGGGTGCCTGCTCCCCGGAGCCCCGACGCCGCCCGCAACCCATGCGGCAGCGCGGAAGCTCCTGGACGGGAGCGCAAGCGCCGTGTCCGGTTTATGTCCGTTCGTCGGACAGGCTGAATACGTCAGCGCAGCTCAACGCGGCGCATACGACGCACAGAATCAGATAAACCGTAGGTCAGAGGCTATCCAGCCCGCCTGAAAAGCGGAAGGTCGGCGGTTCGATCCCGCCCCTGGCCACAATGTTTGAATTGCACGGACACGAGTAATGCACTCGGTTTGCTTTGTCCGGTCATCGGTTGGTGTGGAGTGACCCCATGGGCGGTGCGGCCCAGGCGGGGGCGAACCGGCGTGTGCCGCCTCATTTGTCGCGTTCGGACTTCACCTCGCGCGGCGCCGCAAAAGTGGCTGACATGTCGACCCAGCCCGATCGTGCGTCCAGGACCGCGGGATCAGATGGCGGACTCGGTAGCGCGGCGCTCTGGCCGCATTAGCGCGCTCTCAGGCGCCGCGCCGCCACCACACCCGCTCTACCGGTCCGGCCACCTCCCGTCCGGCTCAAACTCCCAATGAATCTGTCGCCCTTGCCAGGCCGCTCGGGCCGCGCAGCGGCGGCTTCTAGCTGGAGCCCTCAGTCCTCCGGGTTGTAGCCGAGGTTGGGGCCCAGCCAGCGCTCGGCCTCCGGCAGGGTCCAGCCCTTGCGCCTGGCGTAGTCGGCGACCTGGTCCTGGGCCATCCGGCCGACCACGAAGTACTGCGACTGCGGGTGCGAGAAATACCAGCCGCTGACGGCGGCACCGGGCCACATCGCCATCGACTCGGTCAGCTCGATTCCGGTCCGCTTGGTCACGTCCATCAACTCGAACAGCGTCGTCTTCTCGGTGTGCTCCGGGCAGGCCGGGTAGCCCGGCGCCGGGCGGATGCCGACGTACCTCTCACCGATGAGCGCCTCGTTGTCCAGTTGCTCGTCGGGCTGGTATCCCCAGAACTCCTCGCGGACCCGCTGGTGCATCCGCTCGGCAAACGCCTCGGCCAGCCGGTCGGCGATCGACTCCAGCAGAATCGCGCTGTAGTCGTCGAGCGCCTCCTTGAACTCCACGATCTTGGTCTGGCTGCCCAGCCCCGCGGTGACGGCGAAGGCGCCGACGTAGTCGGCAAGACCGGTGTCCTTGGGCGCGATGAAGTCGCCCAGCGACCGGTTCGGAATGCCGGCCCGGTGCTCGCCCTGCTGGCGCAGGTTGTGCAACGTGGTCAGCACCTCGGTGCGGGTCTCGTCGGTGTACACCTCGATGTCGTCCCCGACCGCGTTTGCCGGGAAGAACCCGATCACCCCGTTGGCGGTGAGCCACTTCTCCCGGATCAGGGTGTCGAGCATTTCTTGAGCGTCGTTGTACAGCTTGCGGGCGGCCTCGCCGGTGGCCGGATTGTTGAGGATGTCGGGGAATCGGCCCTTCATCTCCCAGGCGTTGAAGAACGGCTGCCAGTCGATGTACTCGCGCAACTCGGCCAGGTCGTAGTCATGAAACTCGCGCACCCCGAGACCTTGCGCGGGCAGCGGCGGCGTGTAGCCGTCCCAGTCGATCGGCGTCCGGTTGGCGCGGGCCTTCTCCAGCGTCAGCATCGGCCGCTCGTTCTTCTGCGAGTGCCGCTCGCGCAGGGCCGCGTAGTCGGCCGCGGTGGCCTCCAGCAGGCCCGGGCGCTGCTTGTCGTCGAGCAACGCGGCGGCGACGGGCACCGAGCGGGAGGCGTCCTTGACCCACACCACCGGGCCGCTGCGACGCGGCGCCACCTTCACCGCCGTGTGCGCGCGTGAGGTGGTCGCGCCGCCGATCAGCAGCGGGATCTGCATTCCCTCGCGTTCCATCGCGGCGGCGAAGTTGACCATCTCGTCCAGGGACGGGGTGATCAGGCCGGACAGCCCGATGATGTCGGCGTCGTACTCCCGGGCCGCGGCCAGGATCTTCTCGGCGGGAACCATCACTCCGAGGTCGACCACGGTGTAGTTGTTGCACTGCAGCACCACCCCGACGATGTTCTTGCCGATGTCGTGGACGTCGCCCTTGACGGTCGCCATGATGATGATGCCGTTGGTCTTGTCCTGCTCCGTGGAGCCGGACTGCGCCTTCTCCGCCTCGATGAACGGCAGCAGGTAGGCCACCGCCTTCTTCATCACCCGGGCCGACTTCACCACTTGGGGCAGGAACATCTTGCCCGCGCCGAACAGGTCACCTACCACGTTCATGCCGTCCATCAGCGGACCCTCGATCACCTCGATCGGGCGGCCACCCGCGGCGGCGATCTCGGCCCGCAGTTCCTCGGTATCGGCGTCGACGTGCGCGTCGATGCCTTTGACCAGGGCGTGCGTGATCCGCTCGCGGACGGGAAGGCTGCGCCACTCGGCCGCGGCCGGGTCTTCGGACTTGCCCTTGGTGTTGAACCGTTCGGCGATCTCCAACAGCCGTTCGGCCGCGTCCTCGCGACGGTTCAGGACGACGTCCTCGATGCGTTCCCGCAGCTCGGGGTCGATCGAGTCGTAGGGCACCAGCGCGCCGGCGTTGACGATGCCCATGTCCAGGCCGGCCTTGATGGCGTGGAACAGGAACACCGCGTGGATCGCCTCGCGAACGGGGTTGTTTCCCCTGAACGAGAACGACACGTTCGAGATACCGCCGGAGATGTGTACCCCGGGAAGGTTCTCCTTGATCCAGGCGCAGGCCTCGATGAAGTCGATGCCGTAGGTCGCGTGCTCCTCGATGCCGGTCGCCAGCGCGAAGCAGTTCGGGTCGAAGATGATGTCCTCGGCCGGGAAGCCGACCTCTTCGGTCAGGATCCGGTAGGCGCGCCCGCAGATCTCCTTGCGCCGCTCCAGGTTGTCGGCCTGGCCCTTTTCGTCGAAGGCCATCACGACCACGGCGGCGCCGTACTTGCGGCACAGCCGCGCCTCGCGGATGAACTTCTCCTCGCCCTCCTTCATCGAGATCGAGTTGACGATCGGCTTACCTTGCACGTTCTTCAGGCCCGCCTCGATGACCTCCCACTTGGAGGAGTCGATCATCACCGGGACCCGGCTGATGTCCGGCTCGGCCGCGATCAGCTTGGTGAACCGATCCATCGCGGCGACGCCGTCGATCATGCCCTCGTCCATGTTGATGTCGATGACCTGCGCACCGACCTCGACCTGCTGCAGGGCGACCGACAGGGCGGTGTCGTAATCCTCGGCCTTGATCAGGTTGCGGAACCGGGCGGATCCGGTGATGTTGGTGCGCTCGCCGATGTTCACGAACAGGGAGTCGTCGGTGATGTTGAGCGGCTCCAGGCCCGAGAGCCGGGTGGCCACCGGGATCTCCGGCAGTTCGCGGGGTGCCTTGCCCTCGACGACCTTGGCGATCTCGGCGATGTGCGGCGGCGCCGTCCCGCAGCACCCACCGACCAGGTTGACCAGGCCGGCGTCGGCGAACTCGGCGATGTAGCCGGCCTGATGCTCGGGGGTCTCGTCGTACTCGCCGAAGGCATTGGGCAGACCGGCGTTCGGGTAGCAGGAGACGAAGGTGTCCGCGATCCGGGCCATCTCGGCGATGTAGGGCCGCATCTCCGGCGCACCCAGGGCGCAGTTGAGGCCCACCGCGATCGGCTTCGCGTGCCTGATCGCGTTCCAGAATGCTTCGGTCACCTGACCGGACAGCGTTCGCCCGGAAGCGTCGGTGATGGTGCCCGAGATGATCACCGGCCAGCGGCGTCCGCGGTCCTCGAACAGCGTTTCGACGGCGAACACCGCCGCCTTGGCGTTCAGGGAGTCGAAGATTGTCTCGATGATGATGATGTCGGCGCCGCCGTCGACCAGGCCGTTGGCGGCTTCCAGGTAGGCGGCGACCAGTTGGTCGTAGGAGACGTTGCGGGCTCCGGGGTCGTTGACGTCCGGCGAGATCGATGCGGTCCGCGTCGTCGGCCCCAGCGCCCCGGCCACGTAACGGGGCTTCTCCGGGGTGCTGAACTCGTCGGCGGCCGCCCGCGCCAGGGCCGCGCCGGCGTAGTTGAGTTCGTAGGCCAGCTCGGCCATGTCGTAGTCGGAGAGCGAGACCGCGTTCGCGTTGAACGTGTTGGTCTCCAGAATGTCGGCGCCCGCCTGCAGGTACTCGCGGTGGATTCCCTCGATGATCTGCGGCTGCGTCAGGCTGAGCAGGTCGTTGTTGCCCACCAGATCGCTCGGCCAGTCCTTGAACCGCTCGCCTCGGTAGCCGGCCTCATCCGGGCGGTCCCGCTGGATCGCCGTGCCCATCGCCCCGTCGATCACCATGATTCGCTGGCCGAGGGTGGCCGTCAGTGCGTCGGTGCAGTCAGGGCGGATATTCGGCTCAAAGGCGCTCACGTTTATTCCCTCCGTAGCGGAAGGCGTCCTTGACTCTGCCGAGCGTGGCGGATACCGGCGGGGAACCGGCGAACCGTTGCAACGCCTCTCGACCCACAAAAGTCTACGTCGTCACGTGGCGGTTCGTTGCTTGTGCTAAGCGTCCAAGCTTCGGCGGGCGGTTATCACCACCGAGGTCGCCCAGGCTCGGACACCATTACCGGCGCCAAACGAGCGCGTCGCTGGCCCGGTTCGGTTCAACTCCTGGGGCATGGTTTGCCGGGCCCGAGCTTGGGCGCCGAATAGGGACACAATCGTTGCCGAGACTGCGCTGATGCGTGATCCGGCCGCCGATACCTCAGAAGGTTTCGCTGCCAACGCTTCTGGTGCCACGCTGGCCCGAAACACAAGTGGCACCAGGTAGCGGTGCGCGAACGGTCACTACATCGGTTGGCGGCCAATAGGTTTGATCGAGGTGACCTTGGCGCGCGGCCAGTCGTCTCGGATGATTACGTCGCCGAGGTGGCAGATCCGTTGTCGGGCCGGTCTGAAAACGTCGGGTAGCTGACCGGTTGGCCAGAGGTTTCGCCCGGGGCGATGTATTCCGGTGTCTCCGGGTGGGAGAACAGGTTCGAGTTGTCCACTTGGTGTCCTTCCAATGAAGGGGTCGGCTGGTTAGCACTGTCGACAGAAGGACGAACGACGACGATCGTATCGCGCGCAGGTCTTCCTGGTGGTGCGTTGAGAGTTGCGATCACCGCTAGAGCGCGGTTCATACATAACTGTACGGGCAGTGATGTTGGGCACTCACGCCCACCCGGCGGCGGTGGTGGGCACGTCCGAGGTCGCTGTGCTGTTATGCTGCTAACAACGTTGACCGTTGCATTCGATGGTCAGCACGTCGTGAAACGCTTCTTCACCCCCCGTGCTCGCCCTGCTTTCGGGGCTGATGCCGGCGCAGTTCGTATCTCGGCGATCGATTTTGCCCACCGGCAATTTCGCCACCTTGTACTGACCGAACGCGCGTATCTCGCTGCCCACTCGGCGGAACCAATCCTGAAAGACATCAAATTGACTACTGGCACGACCTTTGCTGATCTCGGCGTGGGCGAATCGCTCATCGAGGTGCTCGCCGCCCGCGGGATCAGCCATCCCTTCCCGATCCAGATCGAAACGCTGCCCGACACGCTCGGCGGCCGAGACGTCCTCGGCCGCGGCAAGACCGGCAGTGGCAAGACGCTGGCCTTCTCCCTTCCGATGGTCAGCAGGCTGGCCGGGCGCCCGCGCCGCCCAGCCCGGCCCACGGGTCTGGTTCTTGCCCCCACCCGGGAGTTGGCCAGCCAGATCACCGCGACGCTGCAACCGCTGGCCGCGGTCAATGGCCTGCGGGTGACCACGATCTTCGGTGGGGTGCCGCAAGGCAGGCAGGTGACGGCGCTCAATTCCGGCGTCGACATCGTCGTGGCCTGCCCGGGCCGGCTGGAAGACCTGATGAAGCAACGATTGATCAGCCTCGACTCGATCGAGATCACGGTGATCGACGAAGCCGATCACATGGCCGATCTCGGTTTCCTGCCCGGGGTCACCCGCATTCTTGCGGCCACACCGGGCGGCGGGCAGCGACTGCTGTTCTCGGCGACCCTGGACAACGGGGTCGACAAGCTGGTCAACCGATTCCTGCACGACGCCGTGCTGCACTCGGTCGATAGCTCCGATTCGCCGGTGCCCCAGATGGTCCACCACGTGTTCCACGTCTCGGGCGCGGCAGCCAAGAAGGACCTGGTGCACCGCCTCGCCTCGGGTACCGGCCGCCGAATCCTGTTCATGCGCACCAAACATCAAGCGCGCAAGCTCGCCAAGCAGCTCACCGAATCCGGTGTCCCGGCCGTCGATCTGCACGGCAACCTTTCCCAACCCGCCCGCGATCGAAACCTCGCCGCCTTCAGCAAGGGTGAGGCGCGGGTGCTGGTCGCCACCGACATCGCCGCCCGCGGCGTGCATGTCGACGGCATCGAATTGGTGGTGCACATCGACCCACCCGCCGAGCACAAGGCTTACCTGCACCGGTCCGGCCGCACGGCGCGGGCCGGGAACGCGGGTGACGTCGTGACCGTCGTGCTGCCCGAGCAGCGCAAGGACACTCATGCGCTGATGCGTCGTGCTGGAATCCGGGTCACTCCGCAAGAGGTCACCGCCGACTCGGCCGCCGTACATGCGCTGGTCGGTGACATTGCGCCCTATCAAGCTCCCGCGCCGAAGCAGGTGGCGGCACCGAAGAAGGCGGGCGCACCGAAGAAGGGGGCCGCGCCGAAGAAGGGGGCCGCGCCGAGGAATGGTGCGGCGCCGCATGGTTCGCCGCGGCCGAGGTCCGCGGGTTCCGGCGGCCGCCGACGGGGTCCCCGGCCTGGTCGTATGCGTCAGGAAACGTCCTAGGACGCAATCAGTTTCAATGATTGCGGCTTGCGCTACGCTAGTTGTCCGGTCGTTGTTGGTACGTCCGGTAGTTAAATGAAAGAAGTAAGTGAATGGCACAGGGAACTGTGAAATGGTTCAACGGAGAAAAGGGCTTCGGCTTCATCACTCCTGACGACGGCACGAAGGACCTCTTCGTCCACTACTCGGAGATCCAGGGCAGTGGCTATCGCTCGCTCGAGGAGAACCAGCGGGTTCAGTTCGAGGTTGAGCAAGGTACCAAGGGTCCCCAGGCGGTAGGAGTCAGCGCCGTCTAGGAACCCCTTCGCAAATCTTCGGGGAAGTCCAGCCTTAGCGGCTCATCCACTCGATGGGTGTGCCGTGTGACCGGCCCGGATCGGGTCGGTGACGGTTCGCTGGGTTCCCCGAACGGAAGCTGTAGCACTTCCCCCGGCTGTTTCGCTGTGCGCCCACCAGGGCTTCGGTAGCGGTACCGCCGGGGGAAGTCGGCCGTGCTCGACCTGGTCGTTGAACCAGGGGAGCGCGCGCACAAACCCCCAGCAAGATCACCTCGGCCCGGCAGGATCTACGGGGCTTGGCCGCCGTGCCCGCCGATGCCGCCCGAACCGCCGAAACCGCCATGATCGCCGGACGGCCCGGTGCCTTCGGTGCCGGGTTGGACGGGCCCACCGGCGTATACGCCGCCGCTGGTGTAAGCGGTACCGCCGGCTCCACCGTTGCCGCCGTCGCCGCCCCATCCGGGGTTGAGCACGCCGTATCTGTTCACGCCGTTACCGCCCCAGCCGCCGTTACCGCCGTCGCCGCCGACGCCGCCGTATCCGTTGCCGCCCCAGCCGCCGAAACCGCCGTCACCACCGGATCTGAAGAAAAGCGTGCCCTTCGGGCGGGTGCCGCCGTCGCCGCCGTTGCCCCCGTTACCGCCGTTGAAACCCCAGCCGCCATACCCGCCGTTGCCGCCGTCGATGTCGGGTTGATCGCTGGTGGTGGAGCCGTTGCCGCCATCGCCGCCGTCGCCGCCGTCACCCATGGTTCCCTGGACACCGTGGGCGGCCCTGGTGGAGCCGTCACCGCTGAGGCCGCCCAGACCGCCGTTGCCCCCGTAGGCACCGTTTCCACCGTTACCGCCATCCCCGCCGGAGCGCCACGACGGGTCACCGGAATGGCCGTCACCTCCGTCGGCGCCGTTGCCGCCGTCGCCGCCGTTGCCACCCACACCTCCGGTACCGGCGGCGCCGTCGTGGAATCCCTCGGCGAGGGCATGACCGCCGGCGCCGCCGTTGCCGCCGGCGCCGCCGTTGCCGCCGCGCGCACCGGCCCCGCCGGAACCACCGCGGTCTCCCGGAAACTCCCCGTTCGCCCCGGCTTGGCCGTCGCCGCCGGTGCCGCCGTGGCCGCCGTGGCCGCCGATTCCGCCGGCACCACCGTGGCCTTTGATGTGCCCGCCATCGCCGCCGATCCCGCCCACCCCGCCATTACCGGCATCGCCGGCCCTAAATCCTTGCGCACCCGGGGTTCCGCCGGGTGAGCCGGGGCCGCCGGCCCCGCCGATGCCGCCGGTTCCGCCGGTACCGCCGTTGCCGTAGTCCCCGGCATTGCCGCCCTTGCCGCCGGGCCCGCCATCGCTGCCCCGCCCGCCGGGCGCTCCGGTGGCCCCGGGGCCACCATCGCCACCACGGCCACCGTCACCGATCCCGCGAGCATCCCCACCCGGACCACCCGCACCACCGGCCACGGTGGGGTCCAACGAGGCCGCCCCGGGACTACCCGGCCCGCCATCACCGAACACCAAACCCCCATCACCACCGGCCCCGCCGGCCATCATGGCCGCACCCGAGTTAGCCCACCCGGCCCCACCGGCACCACCAGCACCGATCAGCCCGGCATCCCCACCACGGCCGGCCGCACTGGTGGCCGTGGCCGCCGCCCCCGGGCCGCCATCACCGAACAACCAGCCCCCGGCCTGCCCGGCACCACCATCGACACCCGCGACCCCCGCCGCCCCGTTGCCGATCAACTCCCGGCCGGTCAACGACGCAAACGGCGCATTGACCAACGGATCGAGCAGCTCACCCGCCGGAGTGGCCAGCCAGGCCTGCCCCAGCGTTTGCACCGGCTCCGCCAACACCTGATACTGCCCATCGGCCACCGCCGCCGCCGCGGCGGTCTCGGTCTCCAGATAGGCGGTCCTGGCCGCATCCAGGATCTGCACGAAACGCTGATGGAACTGCTCCAACTGGGCGCCGAAGAGCTGGTAGTCCTGCCCCAGACCGCGGAACAACCCCACCACCGCCACCGACACCTCATCACCGCCGGCGGGCACCATCGTGGTGGTCGCCGCCGCCGCGGCCGCGTTGGCCGCCCCGATCGAGGACCCGATACGCGCTAAGTTCCCCACCCCGTCGGCCACCACCTGCGGGGCCACCCTGACCAACGACACCACACCCACCGCCCCTTCAGCCCACCACACCCAACACCGATCGGCCGACGATATCGACGCAGGTCAACGACCTATCCGCGAATCACCAAGATCGCCACAACACGAAAAACACCCACCCCCGCCACTACCCCGACCCCCGTCGCAGCCCACCCACCACCGACTGCACCACCACCCCCCAACCACACCCCACAACGTCTCACCCATGAGAAAACGTGTGCGCTCGATGAGGCGCGCCCGGTCAGCGCGCGGCGACTAATGGCTGGACGACACCGCCGAAACCGGTGTCCCGTGAGGGGCCCTAGTTCTGCACCAGGTCAGCCAGCGGCTCGGCACCCGTAAGCCAGTGCCGGCCGGCCTGGCGGGCCGCCTCCCACTTGGGGATGCTCACCGCATCGTCTTGGCCCAGGTCCGCCGGGGTAGGACCGATGCGCCCGGCCAGCGGAGCCAGCGCGTCCAGATCGAAGTTGTACACCTCGGCCGCCGCCAGGCCCAGGATCTGGCGGGTCTCGTCGATGGGGATGTCCCAAAACGATTGCCGCAGCCATTCCCGGGTGTGCGGCCAGGTCCCTTCCGGATGCGGAAAGTCGTTGCCCCACAGCATGTTGGACACCCCGATCTCGTAGCGCCGCGCCAGCTCCCGGCGCTCGGTGGTGGTGGCCCCGATAAAACAGTTGCGGTCGAAGTAAGCCGAAGGGGGCATCGTCAGGTCGCCCTCCAGCAGATGGCTCATCTTCTTGGCCGAGTGCTCCCGCAGGTACCGCGTGTCCATCAGCCACAGCAGGTCGTTGGCCCAAAACGCGCCACACTCGGTGGCGCCCCAGCGCAGCCCGGGGAAGCGCTCGAACACCCCCGACCACAACGCGAACCACAGCGGCCGGACTCCCCACCAGCGCACCTCGGTGACATAGATGCCCAGGTGCTCGCCGTACTCCTGCTGCGGGGCGGCGCCGACGTGTGTGTGTACCGGCATCTGCAGGTCCTGGCAGGCGGCCCAGACCTTGTCATAGCGACGGTCGTGGTAGGGCGGGTAGCTGGCCCACAGGGCGGGGATCATGATCCCGCCCCGCAGCCCCGACTCCGCCGCCCGGGTGATCTCGGCGACCGCCGCGTCGACGTCGGCCAGGATCGGCACCACCGCGACCCCCGCGCGGCGCTCGGGGCTGTGGCTGCACAGCTCGGCCAACCAGCGGTTGTGGGCCCGTGCCCCGGCCATGGCCCGCCCCGGGTCGAGCGAGCCCGACTGGGCCAGACCGGCGCCGAAGGGCGCGCCGGCGACCCCGGACACGGCGTCGGCGTCGGGGAAGATGACCTCGCCGACCACCCCGTCGCTGTCGAGCTCCTTGTCGCGCAGGCCCACATCCCAGCCACCGGCGATGCCCTCGCCATGCTCGGAGAACCAGTCCTGCGCGAACTGTTCGTCGATGAACCCGCCGACCTGCGACGCGGCGGCCTTCTCGGCCAGGTAGACCTCGAAGTCCTCCCGGTACTCAGGGTCGACGTACTCGCGGTACTGATCGGTCGGCAGCTCGGCATGGCAGTCCGCAGAGATGATCACGTAAGGGGCCAGGGGAGTCACGAGTGTCCTTTCGCTACCAGGCGCGGATGGGGTCGGGCTCGAACGCGGTGCTGCTCGCGTCGGCGGGGATGGCTGCCAGTGGCTCGGCGACTTCGGTGACGGTTGGGCCGATGCGGGCGGCCAGCGGCGCGAGGGCCTGCAGATCGAAGCCGTAGACGGCCGCCGCATTCCCGCCCACCATGGCCGCCACCTGGTCGGGTTCGACGTCGCTGAAGGTGTGGCGCAGCGCTTCTCGGCTGTAGGGAGCGGTCCCTTCCATGTGCGGGTAGTCGCTGCCCCACATGATGCGGTCGACACCGATTCGGTGGCGCTGTGCACACTCGACCGGGCGCAGGAAGCTGGCGCCGACGTAGCACTGGCGGGCCCAGTACTGGCTGGGCTGCAGCGGCAGCGAGCCGGCGGTGGGCCCGGCGAAGCGGGCGATGGCCGAATTGGGCCGCCGGTAACGGGCTGCCGCTACGTCCAGTGAGTCGAGGGTCGCCGGTATCCATCCGGTGCCTTGCTCGGTCAGGACCACGGTGAGATCCGGATAGCGATCGAGCACGCCGCTGAAGATCAGATGCCAGAGTGCGCGATGTGCCCACCAGTGCGACTCGTACACCCACACCGCCAGCGAGCTACCCCATCCGTCGATCGGGCTGGGTCCGGCGTTGCCGCCGTGGTGGTTGATCACCAGGCCCGCCTGCGCGCACGCCGCCCAGAGCGGCTCCCAGTGCTCGGCATAAAGCGCGGGGATGCCGGTGCCGGGGACAACCCCGGGCAGCAACACGCCGCCGCGCAGCCCCAGCTTGGCGATCTGTGCCACTTCGGCGACGGCCTCGTCAACGTCCCCGAGCAGGATCTGGCCCACTCCGGCGCGCCGTTCGGGGGACAACGAGCAGAAGTCCGCCAGCCAGCGATTGTGCGCACGCAGGCCGGCCCACCGCAGTTCGAGGTCCCGGGCGGTACTCGGTGGGGGAGCGGCCAAGCTGCCCTGCGGGAAGAACGGCGGCACCGTATTGGGGAAGATGACCTCTCCCGCAACGCCATCGGAGTCCAGTTCTGCGTTACGACGATCGCTGTCCCAGTTGTGTTCGGCGTCCGGCTCGCTGAGGTCCCCGAACGGATTCACAAACGTCTTGGCCCAGCCGTCGAACTCGTCTCGGTACTTCGCCTCGAGATACTCGCGGTAGTCGAGCAGGTCCGCCCCGGCGTGGCAGTCAGCCGAAATAACCGTGTACCGGTCCATGGCTATGCCCGGGCCGGCTCAGGGCTGGGGGGTGTGGCCGGGGACGGGGCGTCATGGGGTTCGTCATAGCGCTGGTGCACATAGGGCAGCAGCCATTCCTGGGGTACCCGGGTGGCGATCCGCCCCACCTGGACGGTGCGCCGGCGGCACCAGGTAATCGACCTGATCTGGCGAATCGCGATGTCGGCCACCGGGTCCAGCGGAGACTCTCCGAGCTCGAGGCTGCCGTCGATGTTCTCCAGCAGCTCGTAGTGGCGGTGATATTCGCCGTAGACCAAGTGTGGGTCGGTGATGCCATTGCCGTCGGGGGAGCGCAGGAACTTGAAGTAGAACTCGGTGTTGACCTGGTCGGGCGGCAACGGCGCGCCGCCGCTCACCTGACCGCTGACGGTGATCAGCCGATAGCCCATCCGGTCAACGCTGGCGCTGACTCGGCTACCGTCATGGTCGACCTCGATGTTGGCCAATTTCTTTGGTTCACCGAATGTTTCGCGCCCACCTGTGACCGACTGTTCGGTGGACTGGGGCATGAAAAGGGGGTAGTCCCCCTGCAATTCGCCGTGCCGTGCGGTCACCGCAAACACCGCCGACCCGAATGGCGGCCGGCCCGCTATCCGGACCCGCTGCAGCTGGACCCGCACCAGCGGCTCGTCGGCCGGCTGCAGCGGTTTGGGCAGCACGGCCGCGACGATCTGCGGATCGGTGAGGTAGGTGACGGTCACCGCCTCGGTGGCGATGGGCGCCTTGGTGGCATCGATCTCATGGTCGACTTGCGCCTCGGGTGGGCGGGGACCATAGCGAACTGCGTTGGTAATCAACGCTTTCCTCCTTCGGTTTCCGGCTCCTTGGCGGCGCTGCGGCCGAGGACATCCACCAGGTAGTCGGGGTCGGCGCGAGCCACGATCGATGCCGCCTTGCGGGTGACCACCTCATCGGCCGGTGTGGGGGGGCCCATCATCCAGAAGCGGTCGGCTCTTATTCCCTCCACCACTTGGTCGGCGACCGTGGCGAGCGGGGTGAACTCGACGCGGGCGCCGGCGGCCTCGAAGCGACCCACGACGTCGGCCAGGGTGTGCTCGGGTGTGCGGCGCGTTTGGGTCGCGGCGTAGCGCTGTGGTCGGTGCCGCCACGACTCCCAGATGCCGGTGTTGAGGAAACCGCCGGGGAAAAGGGCATGCGCCCGAACCCGCGTCCCGGTCAACTCCAGGTGGGTGTAGAGGCTCTCGGTCAGGCAGAGCACGGCGGCCTTGGTCATCGGATAGACCGCCATGGCCGGCCCGCCCATGGCCCCCCGGGCGATCGGCGCGAACCCGCCGTTGCCCGAGCAGGTGTTGACCACGTGTCCCTCGCCGTGCTCGAGCAGGATGGGCACGAAGGCTTTGATGCCGTGGATCACGCCCACGACGTTGACATCTATCCCCCAGTGCCAGTCGGCTAGGTCGTGTTCCCACATGTAGCCCTCGGAGACTCCGCCGGTGCCGGCGTTGTTGCACACCACGTGCACCGCGCCGAATCGGCGCAACGTCTCCTTGGCCAATGCCTCGACCGAGGAATAGTCGGTAACGTCGGTAACCACGCCGACCGCCTCGATGCCCTCGTCCGTGAGTGCGCGGGTGGCCTGGTCCAGCGGTTCGGCGAGGACGTCGGCGAGCACCACCTTCATGCCTTCCAGACCGAAGCGCTTCCCCAGGGCTCGGCCTATGCCTCCGGCCCCGCCGGTCACCACGGCCACCTTGCCTTGAAGGTCCCGCACCGAGGCTTTCACTGAGGCATCCATTGAGGCAATCGTCACATCTTGCAGATGTTGCCTCAAGGGGTTGAATCGGGAATGACCTCGGCTCCGGCCGCGGGGTCTCCCGTCGACGCCACCACCCCGTTGGGTCGCGTCCAGCCGCGCCCGCGGCAATTGTCGTCCACCGACACCGAGGAAACCAACGAAATTGACGCGCCGATACATTCTCACCGGCACGCCTGGAGCGGGTAAGACGTCGATCGTGCGGCGGCTCGCAGAGCTCGGACACGCCGTCGTGGCGGAAGCCGCCACCGACGTCATCCTCGGTCGGCAGGCGCGCGGCGAAGACGAACCCTGGACGGGTGCGACCAATGCGTCGTTTATCGACGAGGTTGTGCAGACACAGCGCCGGCGCCAAGTTGCGGCCGACACGACGGGCCCCGGCGTTTGCTTCTTCGACCGCTCGCCGGTGTGCACTCACGCGCTCGCCGTCTATCTCGGGCTGCCCGTTTGCGCGGCGCTGACGGCCGAGCTTGACCGGATTGCCGCCGAACACACCTATCAGCGACAGGTCTTTTTCGTCCGCAACTTGGGCTTCTGCCAGCCCACCACGACCCGCCGAATCGACATAGCGGAGGCGTTGAGGTTCGAACGGATCCACGAAGACAGCTACCGCGAATTCGGTTATCAGCTCATCGATATCCCGGCCGACCGGCTCGACCGTCGGGTCGCGACGATCAGCCGGATGATCTCGCCGCTCGCGCCGTCACCGGCCCGCGGCCGAGGCGAGCCGAAAGGCGACGCAGCTGATCGGTGACCATTGTCGCGGCAAAGGCGCAGCGGATTGGTCTTATAGCACAAGGGGTGGGTTGGCGGGCCGGTCGCCCAACAGGACATGATCGTCCACACCGTGTTTACTTAGTCCACATTCGTTCGCCACCCGACGAGGTTGTTATCCATGCGCTTTGTTGATTTCAAGGCCAAGACGCCGCTTATCGGAATGTCGATGGTCTTTGGTGCCATGGCACTCGTCGCGGTTACCGCATACCTGCACGCAGGTTGGTATTCGATCATCGGCTACGCGATCGCCGCCGCGGTGGCGGCGTTCGGCTTCATCTTTACGTTTCGTGATATTCCGACACCACCACACACTCCGGGCCCGGATGATCCCGCGGGCTCGGAACCTGCCCCCGGCGGCTGACCCCCACAGCCAGCGACCGAACTGGGAAAGAGGCATCTGAGCGTTGAGAACCCCGTCGAGCCCGACCCATCCCGATGACATCGCTCTCGCGAGCGAAGATGCCGGCTATCACAAGAGCCTTAAGCCGCGCCAGCTACAGATGATCGCGATCGGCGGTGCGATTGGCACCGGCCTGTTTCTTGGCGCCGGTGGACGGCTGGCCAGCGCCGGTCCAGCACTGTTTCTGGTCTACGCGGTCTGTGGAGTGTTCGCCTTCCTGATCTTGCGGGCATTGGGTG
This sequence comes from Mycobacterium marinum, assembly GCF_003391395.1. Lineage (NCBI taxonomy): Bacteria > Bacillati > Actinomycetota > Actinomycetes > Mycobacteriales > Mycobacteriaceae > Mycobacterium > Mycobacterium marinum. The sequence goes on along the minus strand of NZ_CP024190.1, from coordinate 5,673,197 downwards.
AGCTCGTGCTGCACCGGCCGTCGTCGGGGTCGTTTGTCTCCTATGCGCGCGAATTCTTCGGCGAAAAGGCGGCCTATGTCGCGGGCTGGATGTATTTCCTGAACTGGGCGATGACCTCGATTGTCGACTCGACTGCGATCGCCACCTACTTCCATTTCTGGCGGGTTTTCGAGGGCATCCCGCAGTGGGCGCTGGCGTTGTTCGCGCTGGGTATCGCGTTGAGCATGAACCTGATCTCGGTGACCCTGTTCGGTGAGATCGAGTTCTGGGCGGCCCTGATCAAGGTGGTGTCGCTGCTGACCTTCCTGGTCGTGGGCACCATATTCCTGGCCGGCCGTTACCCCGTCGATGGTCATTCCACCGGTCTCGGCCTGCTCGCCCACGGCGGCGGACTCTTCCCGTATGGCGTGCTGCCCCTGGTCGTCGTCACCTCGGGCGTGGTCTTCGCCTATGCGGCGGTCGAGCTGGTTGGAACGGCAGCGGGGGAGACGGCGGAGCCGGAGAAGGTGATGCCGCGTGCCATCAACTCGGTGATCGCGCGTATTGCCCTGTTCTACGTTGGATCGTTGTTTTTGCTCGGCCTGTTGCTGCCCTACACCGACTACAAGGCCGGTGAGAGCCCGTTTGTCACCTTCTTCGACAAGATCGGGGTGACCGGCGCCGGCTCGATCATGAACGTAGTGGTGATGACCGCGGCGTTCTCCAGTCTCAACGCAGGTTTGTATTCGACCGGGCGCATCCTGCGCTCGATGGCGATGAACGGCAGTGCACCGAGTTTCACCGCACGGATGTCGCAACGAGGAGTCCCTTATGGCGGGATCTGTCTGACGGCCGCCATCGGCCTGATCGGGGTGTTGCTCAACGGCGTCGTTCCCGAGATGGCTTTCGAGATCGTCCTCAATATCGCGGCGCTGGGCATTCTCGCGTCCTGGGCGACCATTGTTTGCTGCCAGATTCAGCTGTTCCGCTGGTCGAAGCAGGGCATCGTGTACCGGCCGTCGTTTCGCATGTGGGGTGCGCCCTACACCGGTTATCTCACCTTGGTGTTTCTGGTCGCGGTGCTGGTTTTGATGGGGTTCTCCTACCCAATCGGCACCTGGACCGTAGCGACCCTGGGACTCATCATTCCGATGCTGATCGGCGGTTGGTTCCTGGTCCGCGACCAAGTGCTGGAGATTGCGCGCAGACGTATCGGCTATACCGGCGAGTTTCCCGTGGTCGCCAACCCAGGGCCGATGGACAAGAAATAGGGAGATCGGATCGCACCCGCCGGGCCCGATCGGGCGCGACGAGGCCGTGTTTGCTTGGTTATCTTGGTATAGCCTCGAGGTATGGTCACCCGCACCCCAACGCGTAATGCGGCGCCGCGACGGCGTCAGCGGGCCAGCGCGTCGGCCGCACAGCTGAGTTCTGCGGTGCACGCGGTGTTGGACGCGGCGCCCGCGTCGGTCAAAGCGGGCTTTGTCGAAGCAGTCGCGGCACGGGACACGGACGGTCTGGACGAATCGTTGTGGGGTAGTGCGCCAACCGCCAAGGAAATGAGCGGCGCTGCGCTGCAGGCATTGCAGGACGACTTCGTCGCCCGCCGAGAATTGCTGACCATGTCGCTGTCGACGGCGGAGGTTGCCGAGTTGCTCGACATCTCCAGCCAGGCCGTGCTTGACCGGATCACCAGTGGCGACCTGATCGGTCTCAAGGACGGTCGCCAGTGGCGAATACCCATGTGGCAGCTCAACGCCGGGGCACAACGCGGCTTTCTGCCGGGAATCGCGCAACTGCGACAGGCCTTTCCGGGGGGAATCGTCGCCTTGAGCAAGTGGGCCGCCACGCCGAACCCGGAACTGGGCGACATCACACCGGCCGATGCCCTGGTCGACGCGCGCATCGACGATGTGATCGCGGTGGTGGCGAAGTCGACCGCGGCGGCGTGGTAGCCGACCTCGGCGAACCGAATCGTCCGCTCTCAGGTGGTCGGGTCTGGACGTGGAAGTGGCCGGAAACGCTGAGCGCCCGCGGCTGGCAGTGGTGCCGGGTCTACCACCTGTCCACGCACACCCCGGACGCCATCACCCATCGCGCTTTCGGGCCGCTGCACCGCCTCGACCACCACACGCCGCCGGCAGCTCATCCGGCGATCTGTCCTGAGGGAAGATCTGTGCTCTACGTTGCCGGCACCCTGGCCACCGCGCTGGGCGAGGTCTTTGGTGACCTAGGAGAGGCCGCCGTCTGTCCCCGGTTTCGGGTCGGGCTGTTGCGTCCGCGCACCGAGATCGTGGTGCTGGATCTGCGATCCGAGGGCGCCGCGATGCGCATCGGCGCGTTGCCGTCGCTGGCCACCGGCGCCTATCCGCGGGTTCGCACTCAAGCCTGGGCACGGGCCATCTACGAAGATCAGCCGGCGCGCCGCCCGGTACACGGTGTCTACTACCACGCCGCGCACAGCAACGGTCGCGCGCTGGCGTTGTGGGACACCGACGGTGCTGTTGACCATGTGCGGATTCGCGCGCGCCAGCGCCAGGACTTCGCGCTGGCCGACGCGGCTATCTGGCCGCGGGTTCTGGTGGCCGCCGCCGAGCTCGCAATGACCGCCGCACGGGTCGATTCCTGCCCGTTGTGTGACATTTCGGCAACTTGACCAAACCGCGCGCGCGGTAGGCTCTGTGGCATCAGTGACGGCGTCGTTGAACCCCAAGAAGGACTTGCATTGCTTGCCGCGACGAGGACCATGATGGCGACGGCCGGTGCTGCCCGATGACCAACGACCCGGCCGAGATCTCCAGCCGCAAGCGCCGGCACATCGACGTGTGCCTCAACGACGATGTCAACTACGTCGGCGTGACGACCGGGCTCGAACGCTACCGCCTGCCCTTCAACGCACTGACCCAAACCAGCCTCGCCGACATCGACTTGTCGACCGAGTTTTTCGGCGTGCCATTGCGTGCCCCGGTCCTGATCGGCGCGATGACCGGCGGTGCCGAGCTGTCCGCGACGATCAACCGCAATTTGGCCACCGCCGCGCAGCGCCTCGGTATCGGAATGATGCTGGGCTCGCAGCGGATCATGCTCGACGATGCCCGCGGGCAGCGGGCGGCGTCGAGTTTCGCGGTGCGTGAGGTAGCACCCGACGTGCTGTTGATCGGCAACATCGGTCTGGCTCAGTTGACCAAGGACGCGGTTGGGGCCGTGGCTGCCGCGCTGCGCCGGGTTGGTGCGAATGCACTTGCGGTGCACGCTAACTCACTGCAGGAAGCGATGCAGCACGGTGGTGATACCGACTTCTCCGGGTCACTGGGTCGGCTGCGCGACGCAGCCGACTTGCTGGACTATCCGTTGCTGCTCAAGGAGGTTGGCCACGGCATCGGGGCCGCGGCCGTCGCGCAACTGCTGCGGCTGCCCGGCGGGCTGCCGGTATCGGGTATCGACGTGGCCGGCGCCGGAGGAACCTCGTGGTCGCGGGTGGAGCAGTTGGTTCGCTACGGCGAGCTGCGCTACCCGGAACTGGCTGACTGGGGTATCCCCACCGCTGAGGCGATTGTCGAGGTGCGCCAAGCGTTGCCGGCTGTCCCGCTGGTCGCCTCCGGCGGCATCCGCACCGGAATGGATGCGGCCAAAGCGATCGCCCTGGGCGCCGATGTGGTCGCGATTGCTCGCCCGTTGCTTGCGCCGGCGATCGAATCCGCCACGGCGGTGCAGGATTGGTTGCAGCTGTTCCTCGACGAACTCCGAGTCTGCCTGCACTGTTGCGGCGCGCCGGATCTCACGTCGCTGCGCAACATCGGTGTGACAGCCATCCGGTAGCCGCGCGGTTTAGGAGTTTTCCGCCTGCGCCGGCGTTGTGCGGGCGCGCTCCGATTTCTGCGGGGGTGACTCGAAGAGCTCCTTTTCGAAGGTCGCCATCCCGTCCATCATCGCCGTGAGCACCCGGTGTGCGGCCCGCAGATCACGGTCGGACAGATCAGCCATCGCCTCGCGCATGTGGTCGCCGAGCGGCATGAAGAACTTGTGTGCGAGCTCCAGGCTGCTTTGCTCGAAGCGAAGGTGTGATTTGCGCCGGTCCTCGGGATCGGCTTCGCGGCGGATGTGCCCGGCATGGATCATCCGATCGGCAAGATAGGTGATCGCCGCGGCCGAGACGTCCAATCGCTGGCTGAGCTGGGCCGGTGTCACGGGTGTCCCCGCGGTCTCGGCGACCATGATGTGCAGCAATGCCTGGAAGTCGCCGTGGCTGAGATCGTTGTGTCGGGCGTAGTAGCGGCCGACCCGGTCGGAATGAGCGGTGATGGCGCGCAGATCAGCCGATAACAGCCGCTCCAGCTCGGCTCGACTCGGCTGTCGATTCACAGCGACGCGCTTGGTCACCTGCCTGCATCCTTTTCGGGCGATAGAGCGACTAGCTTATCGCCCTTACCGCCGCGACCGGTGCACGTGGTCGTCGACGCGGCGATTGCTGTCGAATTTGCTGGAGTTGCCGCCGACGGCATCGTTGCTGCGGGCGGTTTGGCCTGCGGATCCGCCGCCAGCGCTGCGGCTGTGCCACCGTTCCAGTGGTTTGGGTGCCCACCAGTTCAATCCGCCAAACACATGCATGAACGCGGGCACCAGCAGTACCCGCACCAACGTGGCGTCGACCAGCACAGCAATCGTCAGACCCACCCCGAACATCCGCATGAAAGACACCTCTGCGGAAATCAGGCCGGCAAACGAGATCGACATCAGCAATGCCGCGGCGGTGATGACCCGGCCGGTATGGGCCAGGCCCAGGGCGATGCTCTCATCGTTGTCGGCACTTTCCCGAGGTGATGCAAGCCAGAACTCGCGGATGCGGGACAGCAGGAAGACTTCGTAATCCATCGACAAGCCGAAGGCGATGCAAAACATCAGCACCGGGATATTGGCGACCAACGTGCCGGTTGGGGTGGTACCCAGCGCATCCAGATGGCCGTCCTGAAAGATCCAGACCAGGGCGCCGAAAGCCGCTGTAAGCGAGAGCATGTTGAGTACCACCGCCTTGATCGGTAGCAGCACACTGCCGGTGAGCAAGAACAGCAGCACCAGTGTCACGATCGCGATGAAGCCGAACACCATGGGTAACCGCGAGGTAATCCCATTGACGGAGTCGCGGTTCATCTGTGCGACGCCGGTCATTTGCACCGCGGTGTCGCCGGGCAGCGCCACGGCGTGCAGACGATCCAGCTGGTTCGCCGAGGCCTTGGTGTACAGCGGCGCGGTGCTCTCCACGGTCAGATACGCGCTGCCGGCGGCCATCGCGGTCGGTGCGGAGGGCGGGCCCCGCAACTCTCCGGCAACGAAGGTGCCCGTCGGCGCCGAGACCGCCGACACATCGGATACCTCAGACAATTGGGCGGCGTAGTGATTGAGATCCGGTTTGGTCAGGCCGGCGGTGTCGGTGAGGACGACGGTGACTCTGCTCGCCGAGTTCGAGCTGAAATCGCTGCGGATTCGGTCGCTGACCATGCGTGCCGACGCGGACGGCGGTAACACGCGGTCGTCCGGATAGCCCCACTTGATGTTGAGGAACGGGATTCCCAGCGCGATCAACAACACGATGATGGCCAGGCCGACCGGAATCGCGTGGCGGGTGACCAGTTTGGCCGTACGGTACCAGAAACTCTGCGCAACGGGCCGCGGCGGCGGTTCCGGACGCCCGAGCAGCCGCCGGCCCAGTTTCCAGACGTTGAGCGCGTCGAGCCGGTCGCCGAGCAGCACGATCACCGTTGGTGCGACCACCATCGCCGCCAGGGCCGAAAACGCCACGACCGCAACCCCCGCGTAGGCGAAGGACTTCAGGAAGTACATCGGGAACAGCGCCATCGCGACGAGCGAGAGCCCAACCGTTACCGCCGAGAACAGGACGGTGCGGCCGGCGGTTGACATGGTGCGAACCAGGGCCTCTTCGTGGCTGCGCCCCTCGCCCAGCTCGTCACGGTACCGGCTGATGATCAGCAGGGTGTAGTCGATCGCGAGGGCCATGCCCAGGGCAACCGTGACATTTAGCGCGAAGATCGACACGTCGGTCACCATCGCAACACCGCGCAGCACCGCGAGGGACCCCAGGATGGCGAATCCGCCCACGGCCACCGGTAGGGCCGCTGCCAGCAAGCCCCCGAACACCCACACCAGCGCGGCGAAACTGACCGGGACCGCGATGAACTCCATTCGCAGCAAGTCTTTCTCGGTCTGCTGGTTGACCTGTGCATAGACCATCGCGGACCCACCGGCCTGCACCGTCACCCCACCGCGGTTGTGCGCCAACCGCTGCGCAAGCGCCTGTGCATGCCGGGGTGCGCTGTTTTCGTCGCCCTTGAGCGCCACCAGAATCAGCGCCGATTTCCCGTCGGCGCTGACCATGTCCGGCGGCGGTTGCGGTGTGTCCCAAGGCGATGCCACCTGCGCCACGAAGGGTGATTGCGCGAGTTGCCGCGCGATATCGGTGCCGACGATGCGTGCCGGACCATCGCGGACACCGTCGTCCGAACTCACCAGCAGCACCATCTCCATGTCGCCTCGATGGAACTTGTCGGCGAGCACCGCCGCGGCACGCGCGGATTCCGCTGATGGATCCAGAAATCCCCCGGCCGCCAAGCTATTTGCCGCCGGGATGCCGAAGATGGCGGTGCCGACCATGACCAGGATTACCACCGCGATGACCCGGCGCGGTGCGGTGAGGGAGAGTCGGGCCATTCTGGTCAACATGTCTTGTCCTCGAAGCTGTGCTTCTCGTGGTTGCCCGCCTGGCTCGGCGGTGCGGGCTCACCGGGTTCCCGTTGTCGCTCCCACAGCAGTAGAACGGCAGTGACCATCGCGAAGCCGAACAGGAAGTCTTCAATCGGGATGTCGAACGGGAACCGCAGGCCGGTGATCTGCCGCTCGTCGTAGCTGACGATGGGAGCGCTGAGCTTGGTGAGCCAGCCGTCGACCGGAACCTGAAAGCCCAGCACTATCACCATTGATAGCCAGTACGCGGGGCGCCGGAACAACCCGGTCCGTAGTACCAATAGCTCCAGGGCGCCGACGCCGGCCACGGCCAGCACGGCCGGCAGGGTGTACCCCAACCCGGTCATCGTCGGCGGAGCCGCTCGAGAATGGTGCTGACCGCGTTGAGGGTCAACAGGGCGCAGATGGGGATCACCAGAAAGAACAGCACCTCTTCGATCGGGACCCGAAACGGGATGTCCAGCCCGCTGATGTAGCGCGGATCGTAAGTCCACACCCGGGCGGCCACGGCCAACTCGTCCCAGAACAGGAATGCCGCGGCCACCGGTAGCACCGACCGCAGTAGCCTTCGCGGGCGCCGATATACGCCGGCGCCGAACACTTCCAGCGGCGCGGTGATTGCCAGGCATGCGACCAGCACCAGCAGGTATTGCCAGCGGTCGGTCATGCGGCACCGTATTCGGAGCGATCGGGGATGGCGCCGCTGGTTCGGGCGCGCCACGCTCGTATCAATCCGGCACCGGCCACCCGCAGACGGCGGGCGGTCCCGACGGTGGCGCGCCGGCCGAACACCGCGAAGTCGTCGTCTTCGATGCGGCCCAGGATTTCCGAATACAGCGTCAAAGCCGTCGCGACGCAAGGCCGCGACCGCGGCGCCAGCAGTTGGATCCCGGCGGCGGCGAACCGGTAGGTCTCTCTGGTGATCTCGTGTTGGGCGGCCAGAGCTTCGCGTACCCGGCCATCGCTGCGCTGGTTGTGGTGACACCACATCAGCACATCCCGATCAACCCCATATGCGGCGAGTTCGTCGGCGGGCAGATAGACGCGGTTGCGGGCCAGGTCCTCGTCGACGTCGCGAATGAAGTTGGTGAGCTGAAATGCGCGTCCTAGGGCGGCCGCGTAGGGTATGGCCTCTTGCGCCGGAACGACGGTGCCCAAGATCGGGAGTAACTGTAAGCCAATGGCTTCCGCTGAACCGCGCATGTAGGTGTTGAGCGCATCCCGGTCGGGGTAGTCGGTGATGGTGAGGTCCATGCGCATCGATTCCAGAAAATCTTCGAACAGATCGGCGCCGATGCCGTAGCGGCGTGCGGTGTGGCTGACCGCGGCAAGCACCGGGTTGTCGGGATGGTCTGCGCCGGAAAAGAACTGCTGCGCCAGCTGCTGCAGTCGCCGGGCGCGGGTGTCAGTGTCCAGCAGCGGATCGAAGGAGTCCAGAATGTCGTCGGCGTACCGGGCGAAACCGTACAAGGCGTGTACGGGTGGTCGCTGATCCGGTGCCAGCAGTCTGGTGGCCAAAAAGAAGGTACGCCCGCTGGCGGCGTTGATTCGGCGGCTTTGCTGATAGGCCTCGCGCAACCGGGGATCACCGATCCCGGCGGCGTCCAATTCACTGCGAATCATGACAACTGTGCTTTCAGGTCGAGGTGTCGGATTGATCGGTTGGTGTTTCCCGTGATGCGGTCGGCGGCCAGCCGCCCGGAGATCAACGTCGTCGGAACGCCCACACCCGGAACCGTCGACGATCCCGCCAGCACCGCGTTGTCGATGCCGCGCACCGTGTTGGCCGGGCGGAAGGGGCCGGTTTGGCCGAACGTATGCGCCAGCGCGAACGGAGTACCTGCCGCCATGCCCTGCCGGGCCCAGTCCAGGGGGGTGACGACGTCGAGTAGTTCCACGCTGTCGCGAAGGTCCGGAAGCAGCCGGGAGGCGACGGTGTCGATCATGGATTGCGCGTAGCTAGCACCGGCACTGTCCCAATCGACCCGGCCCGCGGTCAGGTTGGGCGCCGGCGCGAGTAGATAGAGCAGATCTCGTCCCGGCGGTGCGAGGGCGGGATCGCCCGCGGTCGGTCGGGTGACCAACAACGATGGATCCCGCATCAGCCGGCCGTCGCGAATGATGTCGGTGAACGTCTGTTCCCATGCCTGTCCGAAAAGAATCGTGTGATGGGCCGCCGGCTCACCCGCAATCGTGGCGCTGCGGCAGCCGGCGTGCACGACGACCGCCGACGGTGCCGCCTGTAACCGGCGAAGCCGGCGGGGGGTTCGGCCCAATAGTCGGTATGTGGTGGGTAACTCGGTGGTCAACACCACTGCATCGCAGGCAATGCGCTCACCCTTGTCGGTGCGGACAGCGGTTATCCGCGCGCCGTCGCGCTCGAGTTCGCTTACCTGCGAACCGTAATGAAACTGCACGCCCGCGCAGGCCGCGGCGGCCGCCAGCGCGTCAGGCAGGGCACGAACCCCGCCGCGCGGAAAGAACACCCCCGATATGGTGTCCATATAGGCGATAACGGCATAGGCCGCCAGCGCATCCTGCGGCGCCACCCCGGCATAGAGGGACTGGAAGGTGAACACGCGACGCAGCCTCGGGTCGGTGATGTGGCGCTTGACCATGCTGTCCCAGTTGCGAAATCCACCGGCAGCCGCCAGTCGCGCCAGCTGCGGGGTGAGCAGTGATAGGGGCGAGTCGAAGTTCGAGGCAATGAAGCCGGCGAATTCGATTCGGTATAGCCGGGTCAACCAATCGCGCAGCCGAAGATAACCGGTAGCTTGCTCACGACCGGCGAAGTTGTCGATCGCCGCCACCATCCGATCCGCGTCGCAGTGCACATCGATCGAACTTCCGTCGGCGAACATGGCGGTGTAGGCCGGATCGACGGGAAGCAATTCCAGCCGATCCGAGATCGTCTCACCCACGGCCGCAAAGACCTCGTCGATAAGGTCGGTCATGGTGAGAACAGTTGGGCCGGTATCGATTCGGTATCCATTGATGTCGAGTCGGCCGGCGCGTCCACCCGGCCAAGCCTCGCGTTCAACGACCGTGACGGCGCGGCCGCGGCCCGCCAGGTGCAGCGCCGTGGCCAACCCCGCTAGTCCCGCACCGATCACCACCACGTGATCGGCAGTGCCTTCAATGGTTCGCATCGCGGCTCCCTACTTTGCGTGATCTCACGTGCTGCGCTGCACGCAGGCTGCTGCCAGATCGCCCAGCGCGGCTCGGGTTTGCTGACCGATCGTCATGTCGGCCAATAGTGTTCGAACGCGATCGACACGGCGGTCGATCATGTCCTCGATTCGCTGCGCAGCTCCGGTCGCGGTGATCAGTCGTTTACAGTGATCAACCGCCGCGTCGTCGAGCTCAGCCCGATTCATCAGCTCGCGAAGCTGCCGACGCGTCGGCGGATCGGCCATCTCGTAGGCGGCGACCACGACGCTGGTTGCCTTGCGTTCGCGGAGATCGTCGCCACTGGGTTTGCCGGTGATCGCCGGTGTGCCAAACACTCCCAGCATGTCGTCGCGCAGTTGGAACGCTTCTCCGACGGCGTCGCCGTATCGCGCGAGCTGTTCCAGCGTGCGCTCATCGCAATCGGCCATCGCGGCTCCCATCTCGAGTGGCCGGCGCACCGTGTAGTTACCCGACTTGCGCCGCGCCACGTCCAAGACGGCATCCAGCGTCGGCAGGTTGCGGATATCGTTGGACAGGTCGCAAAGCTGGCCCACCGCGAGTTCGATGCGCATGGCGTCGTAGCGGGGCCATACCTGCCGGAGACGGCGGTCCTCGACTCCGCTTTCCCGCAGCATCTGCTCGGCCCAGACCAGGCAGATGTCTCCGAGCAGTACGGCCGCCGATTCGCCGAAACGTGCTGCGGCCCCGGATAGCCGGCGCCGCTGGTGGCACCGGGCCAGCTGGACATGGACAGCTGGACTGCCTCGTCGTTGCGGGGATTGGTCCATCACGTCGTCCTGCAGGAGTGCAAAGGCGTGCAGCAGCTCCAGGCTTGCCGCGGCCGATAATGCCGCATTGTTGGGACCGGCGCCGCACAACCAGCCCAGGTACATGAAGGTCGATCTCAAGCATTTGCCCTCGGAGACAAACCGCAGAAGTATGTCGCCGGCGACCTCCCACCCCGACCCGCCAAGCGCGCTGGCGCTGCGGTCGGAGACGAAGTCGGCGACCTGGGCTAGTGCCGCGGTGCGCAGCCGTGAGCGCCAATCTGCGTCGCCGAGGGTGACCGCGTCGCGGGTGGACGCCAGTCGCCCGGAATCGGGTGAATCGACGGCTGTGGCCAAGGACAGGGTTGGTCGTTGTCTGGTCGACACCATTTCGTCAGGTCCGCTCAGCCGTTGGCCGTGGGCGCTAGAAGACACCGGCGCACACCCCCCTCGTAGGTGCAGAGAGTCTCGGGTTCATCTCTGATTGGCGATGTTGCTGCTCCCAGGCTACCCGACATGCTTCAATAACTTAATGATTAATTATATGAAGTTAGTCTGAGGTTTGGCTGGCGCTGGCGGCGCGGAGTTGGCCCTCGGCGTGAACCGAACGTCTGATAGACAGGTATGCCGGTAGCCGCGGCGCGATGCGCCAGGTTCGAGCTGGTGCCGGCGGGTTAGGTTTCCAGCGCACGGATGCCGGCCAGGGCGGGGCTGCCGACAGTGGTGTGGCATGCCGATCGAGGAGAGTGACGCGACGCGTCAAGGGGGGTGCCGATGTCGTTTCTAGCTCGTATTCGTGACATGGATGCCACCGCGTGGCGGTCGGCCACTTGGTCGGCGCCGGTGGTCATTCAATTCTGTTTGCTGTTGTTGCTTGCCGCCATGTGGCTGTTGGGGAAGTGGGCATTTCCGACGGAAAGCGGGCGAAGCGAACGTGCGCTGCTGCTGACCGCGACGGCCCTGGCGACGCTCGCTTCGCTGGGGGCCGGTGCGGTGTTGCTCAACTCGAGTTCCTCGCAGCGGCGCGGTATTGGCTTAGGCGTCACCGGCGCCGCCGCGGTTGTCCTGATCGGTGGCATCGCCTTCGCCTTCTTGGTGTTGCGTTGACCGCGGCGACCGGCCGTTATGGACCGATCAGCTTCGCGGTGGCGCTGGCCCACATCCTGGTGGTGGAGTTCGCGGCCTGGCTCTGTGTTCTCTCAGTTCCGCCGCTGGCGGTCTTCGTACTCCTGGTGTCGCTGATCTACCTGTCGATTTCCTCCGTTGTTGCCAAGAGCCCAGGCAAACTAGGCCAGGTTGGGCGGGGAATGTTGATTGGCACCGTGGCGGCGCCGCTGTCGCTTGCGATCCTTATCGCGGCCATTCTGGTGGCTCGTCTCTTCCCGGCCGGTTAGCGCCCGCGACCGGTGTCGTTCAGTGGCGCACGCTGGCGGTAGGGGCCGGGCCGTCGCCGCAAGTTTTGCCATTGAGCTGACAATTCGCCGGCGCCGAATACGTGCTCGTCTGGGCGGCCTGGAAACCGACGGTGACCGAGCTGCCGGGGGCGATGGTGGTGTTGTAGGACTCCGGTGTCAGGACGTAGTGGGTGCCGGTCTTGGAGAGTTTGCTGCTCCACGCTCGGGTGACAGATTCGTCTGCGGGCAGATCGAATTCGAGCTTCCAGCCATCCAGGGCTGTGGATCCGGTATTGGCGATTTCGTAGTTGGCGACAAAGCCGGTATTCCATTGTGAAATCACCGCCAGTGTTGCCGCCGCATCGTCGGCGGACGGGGGAGGCGGCGCGCTGGCCGGCGCTAGGTCCGGCGCACTGGTGCAGGACTCGCCGTTGAGCACACAGTTCTGTGGGGCCGAGAAATCGCCGTCCAGCGTGGCCTGAAAGCCAATGCTGATGGAGTGCTCCGGCGCGATGGTGCGGTTGTACTCTTCGGGTGTCAGGACGTAATGCGTTCCCGATTGGGCCAGCTTGCTGCTCCACGAATTTGTCACAGATTCTTCGGCGGGCAGGTCGAATTCGAGCTTCCAGTCCGCCAACTCGGTCGCGCCGGGATTGGCGATCCGGTAGTTGGCGACGAAGCCGGTGTCCCATTGTGACGTCACCGCCAGCGTGGCGGTTATCGCTGCCGCGTGTGCGGTGGGGGCGGCGAGAAAAGCGGAGCAGGCCAGGACAAATGCCGCGACGGCAGCGTGAAGCGCGGGGCGCCGGTGGCGCTCGTTGCGATTCTCGTCGGACACCGCGCCAACGGTATAGTTCGATTAGCAACATATGTAATGGCGGTGTTTGAAAGCTGCGGTATCTTCGCCCAACCGAAACCCCGACGAAATCTTGCGCCGTTGTTGGCTGGCCGGTGGCGTGCGATGTCCGTTGGCTCGAAGACACTCGATCCAAGAGTTTTCGGTGACTTTCTGCTCTTGTCCCCCGTGATGGCTGGTTGAGGATTGAATGGTGGTGTCGACAGCTCGACCGCCGATCGACAACTCCGCTGACGCGCCCAACATGTCGACATTCCCGGCCCGCTCAACAATCACAAGGAGAAAGAGATGAACGCGATAGCGCACCGGCAGCACGCGGGGCACGACCATTCGCATGGCGACGGTTGCGGACATGTCGCGATTCCGCATGGTGATCACGTCGACTATCTGCACGACGGTCATCTGCACCGGCGCCACGGCGATCACTTTGACGAATGTGAACCCGCCGACGGCCACTGCGTGCATGACGGGCACGATCACACTCACGGCGATGGCTGCGGCCACGTCGCCGTTCCCCACGGCGATCACGTCGACTACATCCATGACGGATGCCGGCATGCCGCCCACGATGGGCACTACGACGAACATTGATCGGCCGCTGATCGCCGAACACCGTCGGCGATAAACGTGAGAACGGGCTGACCCGACGTAGCCTCGGTGCGGTGAGCAGTATTGCCGATGCACTCCATAGCGGCCCATTGCGAAGGGTTGGCGCCGCCGCTGCCCTCGTCGCCTGCGGTGTGGCCTGCGGTATCACCGCCGCGCCGTCGGGTGTGTGGACGAGTCCCGACGGGTCATCGATCCCATCGCCTCCGGTGGTCACCTCGGCCGTGCGAGCCGTCGCGACAACGGCCAGCGTGCCGGCCGGGTCCGTCCCGCCCGTCAGTGCCGCCGCGGCTGCGGCCGGCCTTGTCGATGTGCGCAGTGTCGTTCCCGACGCCATCATCGACCTGCGCTACGCGACCACCAATAACTTCACCCGCACGCAGCTGTATCCCGCCAATGCCCGATGTCTGGTGCACGAATCGATGGCGCCGGGGTTGACGGCCGCCGCGGCGGCGCTGCGCCCGCAAGGGCAGGCGCTGGTGTTCTGGGACTGCTACCGACCGCACGATGTCCAGGTCAAGATGTTCCAGGTGGTCCCGAACCCGGCCTGGGTGGCGCGTCCGGGCCAATACGCCCGCAGCCACGAGGCGGGTCGCTCGGTTGACGTGACCTATGCCAGCGTGTCGCCACAATGCCCGTCCCAGCGGCAGATAAGCGGAATCTGCCTGGCCGACATGGGCACCGACTTCGATGACTTCTCGGCGCGGGCCAAGGCATTCGCCACCGAAGGAGTGAGTGAGGCGGCCCAAGCCGGCCGTAAACGGCTGCGCGACGCGATGAACTACGGCGGGTTGAGCGTGTACTCCGGTGAGTGGTGGCACTTCGATGGCCCGGGGGCGGGGGTCGACCGGCCGATCCTCAATGCTTCGGTCGACTGACTGTCTCATATAGTGAGATGTCTGTCTCACTTTTTGATTTGGGCGGGTAGGCTCCGGTTCATGAACGACGAACGCCGAGCCGTCTATACCCATGGGCATCACGAGTCGGTGCTGCGTGGGCACCGTCAGCGCACGGTGGCCAACTCCGCCGGCTACCTATCGCCGCATCTTCGTGCGGGGTTGTCCGTGCTCGACATCGGTTGCGGCCCTGGGACTATCACCGTCGACCTCGCGGCGCGCGTGGTGCCCGCTACGGTGACGGCGGTAGAGCCCACCGATGCGGCGCTGAACCTGGCCCGTGCCGAGGCGCAGCGATGCGACGTGTCCAATGTCGCGTTCGTGACCTCCGATGTGCATGCCCTGGACTTTCCCGATGACGTGTTCGACGTAGTCCATGCCCACCAGGTGTTGCAGCACGTGGCCGATCCGGTGCAGGCGCTGCGGGAGATGAAGCGCGTCTGTGCGCCCGGCGGGCTGGTCGCCGCGCGTGACGCCGACTACGCGGGGTTCATCTGGTACCCGCAACTTCCGGCCTTGGACCATTGGCTACAGCTCTATCAGCGGGCGGCGCGCGCCAACGGCGGTGAGCCCGATGCCGGCCGGCGGCTGCTGTCGTGGGCCCGTCAGGCGGGCTTTGCCGACATCACGCCGACCGGCAGCATGTGGTGCTACGCGACCGACGAGATGCGTGCCTGGTGGGGCGGAATGTGGGCCGACCGGATTCTGCGTTCGGATCTGTCTGCCCAACTGCTGGGTTCCGGGATGGCCAGTGCCGCAGATCTGGAGGCCATTTCGCAGGCTTGGCGGGACTGGGCCGCGGCACCGGATGGTTGGTTGGGGATTCCCAACGGCGAAATTCTCTGCCGGGTGTAGCCGCCGCGCCCCGTCGAAGCCGCGCACCCCGGCCGGCTCTGGAACCCCCCTCGCTCTGAGCCTGTTTATGCTGGTCAACTGAGTGGTATTGGCATTCTCTTTTTTTGCAAGTACGTTATTCATCGATGGATGATGTGACCCAGACTGCATCGGGTATCCCAGTTGCGCCGGTCTACGGCCCTGGGGACCGCACGGCGGAGCCGCCGCCTCCGGGGGAGTATCCCTTCACTCGCGGTAACTTCGCGTCGGGATACCGGGGCAAGTTGTGGACGTTTCGGCAGTACTCCGGGTTCGGCACCGCCGAGGAGTCCAACCGCCGCTACCGCTATCTGCTGGACCAGGGCGGGACCGGGTTATCGGTGGCGCTCGACCTGCCCACCCAATGCGGATTCGACTCCGACGACCCAGACGTCGCCGAGGAAGTCGGCCGCGTTGGCGTCGCGGTCGACACCCTGGCCGACGCCGAAATCCTGTTCGAGGACATCCCACTGGACAAGATCAGCACCAGTTTCACCATCAATGGCACGGCGGCGATTCTGCTGGCGTTCTACGTGGCCGCCGCCGAGCGAAAGGGAGTTCCGCGCGCCAAGCTCACCGGGACGATCCAGAACGACATCCTCAAGGAGTACGCGTCGCGCGGGACCTGGATCTGGCCGCCGGAGCCCTCGCTGCGGCTGATCGCCGACACGATCGAGTTCTGTGCGGCCGAGGTCCCGAAATTCAACGCCATATCGGTGGCGGGAGCCCATTTTCGTGACGCCGGGGCCACCGCGGTACAGGAGATGGCATTCACCCTCGCCGACGGAATCACCTACTGCGACAACGTCGTTGCGCGCGGTCGGATGTCCATCGATCAGTTCGCCCCACAGATCTCGTTCTTCTTCTACACCCACGGCGACTTTTTCGAGGAGATCGCCAAATACCGTGCGGGACGACGGCGCTGGGCGACGCTGGTGCGCGAGCGATACGGCGCCAAGACGGACAAAGCGGCGATGTTCCGGTTCGGCTGCGTGTGCGGCGGCGCGTCGCTGTATGCACCGCAAGCGCAGAACAACCTGATCCGCGTCGCTTACGAGGCGATGGCCGCGGTGTTGGGCGGGGTGCAGTCGATGTTCACTGCGGCCTGGGACGAGCCGTTTGCCCTGCCGACCGAGGAGTCCACCACTTTGGCGCTGCGCACCCAGCAGATCCTGGCCTATGAAAGCGGCGTGACCCGCGTCGCCGACCCGCTTGGCGGCTCCTACTTCGTAGAGGCGCTCACCGATGCCACCGAGGCTCGGATCATCGAGATCATGGACGACCTGCAGCGCCACGGCGGGATGGTCAGCGCCATCGAGGATGGATATCTGCAGGGCCTGATCGCCGACGAGGCCTTCCGAATGCACAAGGACGTCGAAGCGGGTGTTCGACCCGTCGTGGGGGTCAACAGGTTTGTCTCCGGGGACGCCGAACCCGACATCGTCACCTACGAACTCGACGCCGAAGGCCGTGACCTTCAGCTCAAGCGGCTCGCCAAGGTCAAGGCTGAAAGAGACAGCGACGCGGTGCAGTCCAGCCTCGCCGCGCTCGCGCGAGGCGCCGAAGGAGCCGACAATCTGATGCACAGGCTGATCGACTGCGCCAACGCATACTGCACGGTCGGTGAGATGGTCCGCGCCCTCAAGGCGGTGTGGGGCGAATTCCAGCAACCGGTGGTGTTCTAGATGGCCGCCCGGATCCTGGTCGCCAAGCCCGGTCTCGACGGTCATGACCGCGGCGCCAAGATCGTGGCCCGCACGCTGCGCGACGCCGGCTTCGAGGTGATCTACACCGGCATCCGGCAACGTATCGAAGACATCGCCTCGATCGCCGTTCAAGAAGATGTGGCCGTGGTCGGCTTGAGCATTTTGTCGGGTGCCCATCTGGCGCTGACCGCACGCACCATCGAGGCCCTGCGCGACGCCGATGCCGCCGACATCGCCGTCGTCGTCGGCGGGACCATCCCGCACTCCGACGTGCCCACGCTGCTGGCCGCCGGTGCGGCGGCGGTGTTTCCCACCGGAACACCGCTGGATGACCTGGTGCGCGACATCCGCGCGCTGACCGGCGCCGCGCCCACCGCACCGCAACCGTCCATGGAGGAACCGTGCGTGTCGGAGTGATGATCGGCCCCGAGCGCGGGGATTCGGGCCGCAAGGTGGGCCGGATGCTGGCCGATATCGACTGGGCGGAAACAGCCGGCTTGGATAGCGCGTGGATTCCCCAGATTCCCAATGACTTTGACGCACTGATCGCCGTGACTCTGATGGGAACGCGGAGCAGCCGCATCGAGCTGGGTACCGCCGTTGTGCCCCTGCAGACGCAGCACCCGATCGCGTTGGCCCGGCAAGCTCTGTCGGTGCATGCGGCCACCGGTGGTCGCCTGGTGCTGGGCGTCGGACCGTCGCACCATTGGATCGTCGACGACATGCTCGGGCTGCCCTACCAGCGGCCCGCCGCCTACACCCGGGACTACCTCGAGGTCCTGGCCGCGGCCTTGGCCAACCCCGGGCTCGTCGACGTGGAGAACGACAGCTTCCGGGTGCACAACCCGCTGGATCTGGCCGCGGTGGCGCCCCTGCCGGTGCTGGTCGCTGCGCTCGGGCCGGTGATGTTGACCCTGGCCGGCGAGCGAGCGGACGGCACCGTGCTGTGGATGGCCGACGAACGTGCGGTGGCCGAGCATGTGGTGCCCAGAATCTCCAAGGCCGCTGACAATGCCGGTCGCCCGGCTCCGCGCATCGTCGCCGGCATCCCCGTTTGCCTTTGCGGCTCTAGTGAAGTCGAGGTAGCGCGTGATCGCGCCAACCGGATTCTGGGGGAGGCCGAGGTTTCGCCGAACTATCAACGACTGCTCGGATACGGCGATGCCAGAGATGTCGGTGATATCTGTGCGGCCGGCGACGAGGACGCGATCCTGGCTCGATTCCGTCGATTCGCCGAGGCCGGCGTGACCGATCTGTCGGTGCGGCTGCTGCCGATCGGCGACAATCGTGAAGAGCTGGTTGCCTCCAAGCGTCGCACCCGAGACATGATTGCCACGCTGGCGACGGAGGTGCGGTGACCGCCGCGGGCCCGCTGACCGGCATTCGGGTCATCGAGGTCGGTACCATGCTGGCCGGCCCGTACGCCACATTGCTGCTCGCCGACCTCGGCGCCGAGGTCGTCAAGATCGAACCGCCCGGCGGTGAGATCTCACGCACGGTCGGTGAGAGCTACTTCGCCAGCCTCAACCGCAACAAGTCCGGCCTCTGTCTGGATCTGAATTCCGAAGTGGGACAGCACCGGCTCGCCGAGCTGGCGGCCGAATCCGATGCGCTGGTGGTCAACCTGCGACCGTCGTCGATCCGCCGACTGGGGTTGACCTACGAAGCGCTGCGGCGGTTCAACGAACGCATCGTTTGCGTGGCGATCACCGGTTATGGGTTGCATGGCGGCGACGATCCGGCCTTCGACTACGTGATCCAGGCCGCCGCCGGAAGTGCCGCGCTGACCGGTGAACCCGGCGGTCCGCCGACCCTGCCCGGGTATTCCTCGGCGGACAACTCCACCGGGATGTGTGCAGCGCTTGGGTTGTTGGCGGCGATCATCTCGGGCCGTGGCGGGCAGGTGGACGTGTCGCTGTTCGACGTCATGGTCTCCCAGCTGAACTACCACGCCGCCGCGTACCTCAACGACGGCACCGAGCCGCAGCGCAGGCCGCACGGCGCTCACCCGTATTACGTTCCCGCGCAGCTATTTCCGACTGCCGACGGCTACCTCGGGCTGTTCGTCACACATGACGGCTTCTGGAAGGCCTTTGCGGCCGAGGCCGGCATCGATGGATTCGAGACCATGGCGGAGCGAGCGTCCCGGCGTGCGGAGGTGCTCACCGTGGTCGCCTCGGCGTTGGCGACCGACACCGCCGCCGGTTGGGAGCGACGGCTGCGGCCGCTGGGGGTGCCCGCGGCAGCCGTTCGGACGCTGCCCGAGGCCCTCGCGGAGAATCCCCAAGTGATCGTGCGCGCAGGCGAATTGCGCCTCGTCGGTAATCCGATTCGGGTGTCCGGCTATCGGCCCGAATACCGGCCGGCGCCGCTCCTGGGCGAACACTGCCGATAGCGGCACGCCGATCCTGGTGCTGCGCGGGTCTACTCGTAGCGCACCGTGATCGGTGCGGTATCGGGTATGCCCTGACAGGTCAAGATGTAGCCGTCGGCCACCTCGCTGTCGTCAAGCGCGTCGTTGACCAGCATTGTCGCGCTGCCCTCCGTGAGTCGGGCCAGGCAGGTCCCGCAGTTGCCGGCCTCGCAGTTGAACGGCGGGTCCAGCCCCGCTCGTCGTGCGCTTTCCAGCAGGGTCTCGCCATGCACCAGCGGCACCGATGCCCGCCTACGGTCGAGGTAGATCGTCACCATGCCCGGTTCCGCCATGACCGCCCTTCCTGCGCCCCCACTGATGCACTTGCGTTCTTCCATATTGAGAATACTATTCTCATCAGGAGATAGGGTATTCTCAGGCTGTCGTGACCGCCGGGAAGGACGAGACGTGACCGAGCCGGCCGCGCTCGTGTTCGAGGATCGGGGCTTTAGCCTGCCCGGGCTGGGGGCGATGGCCGACGGCCTGGCCGCGGCACTACGCAAGCAAGGCGTCGTCGCGGGCGATCGGGTGGCGGTGATGTCGTCCAACCGGCCGGAGTTTGTCGCCGTGCTGAACGCCATCTGGTGTCTGGGCGCCTCGGCGGTGCTCATCAGCCCCGCCTGGAAGCGCGCCGAGGTGGATCATGCCCTCGCCCTGACCGGCCCCGCCCATGCCGCGGGGGATCACCCGGTGCTGGCCGGTCTGATGCCGATGCTGCACCTGGACGAGCCGATCACTCCCGCGGCACCGCTACCGGGCCCGCCGCGCCGCGCTGGCGATGCGCTGTTGGTGTTCAGCTCGGGCACCACCGGCCTGCCCAAGGCGGTCCGGCACACCCACGCGTCGCTGAACGCGGCCATTGGCCACTGGCGTGACGCGCTGGGGCTGACCGAGCGCGATCGCATTCAGATCGTCACGCCGCCCTCGCACATCCTTGGCTTGCTCAACATCGTCACCGCGTTGCGGACCGGCGTTCGGGTGCGTCTGCATCGCCGGTTCGACATCGACCAGATGCTGGCACACATCGAAAGCGACCGGATTACCGTGGAAATGGCGGTTGCCCCCATAGCTTTGGCGATGGCGTCGCATCCCAACCTCGAGTCCTACGATTTGTCGTCGCTGAGGTTCATCATGTGGGGCGCCACGCCGGTGAGTGCGGGCATCGCCGAGACGGTGACGAACCGGACCGGCATTGGCTGGGTGCCCGCCTACGGCACCACCGAGTTACCCGTGATCGCCTGCAGCCCGCTGCAGGGTGCCCGGCTCGACGCCGTCGGACGTGTGCTGCCGGGCGTGGACCTGCGGGTGGTATCGACCGAAACCGGTGAGCGGGTGGGCCCCGGTGAGGTCGGCGAAATCCAGGCGCGATCGCATTCACTGATGGCGGGCTATCTGCCGGCGGCCGCCACGGCCGAGGTCATGTCGCAGGGGTGGTATCGGACCGGAGACATCGGCTTACTGGATTCCGCCGGCTGGCTGCGCATCACCGACCGGCTCAAGGAGATGATCAAGGTTCGCGGTTTCCAGGTTGCCCCCGCCGAGATCGAGGCGGTTCTGCACGGTCATCCCGCGGTCCGGGATTGTGCGGTATTCGGGGTGCCGGACGGAGCCAACGGCGAAGCAGTAGTTGCCGCTGTCGCGGCCCGAACACCCGTCGACGACGCCGAGCTACGCGCCCGGGTGGCCGCCTCGCTCGCGTCTTACAAGCGGCTCTCGCGGATCGTGTTCGTGCCGGATATCCCTCGACTGCCCTCCGGAAAGGTGTTGCGCCGAGCGCTCAAGGAGCTCTATGGATGTCCGTCTGACAGCTGAACAACGGCAACTGCGTGACTCGGCGGCGAAAATGGCCGACGATCTCGGTCCGGCAGCTGTGCAGGATCTGGCTGACGAAGCCCGAATCGCCAAGCTGGATAGGCAGATCGAGGCGGCCGGGTGGAGAGCGTTACGTTCCGACGGCGCCTCCGGTGTCGAGGTCGCGATTGTGGCAGAAGAATTCGGGCGCGGGCTCGCCGATGCGCCATTCCTGGGCCCCGTGCTCGCCGATGACCTGGCCCGGCAACTGAACTCAGACTCCGGGCGCGCGACGACGGGCGTCGGCGGCCGGGCGATAGATGCGCGCGGACATCGGCGCGCACTGGTGCTCTCGGGTACCGCCGTGCTGTCCGCAGATCTGGATGTTGCGGGAGCGGGCGCGGACCTGACGCGACTGGACGCGGGGTTGCTGGGACAGCCGGTCGCGGTCGGTGAGGTATCCGCCGATGCCGCGCAGCGCTGGTATGCGCTGGCTTTGGTCGCCACCACCGCAGACCTGGTCGGAGACGCCCGCGGCGCGCACGCCCTCGCCTGTGACTACGCGAAGATTCGCGAGCAGTACGGCAAAGCGATCGGGTCCCATCAAGCGATCGCTCATCTGCTGGCGGAGAACCTGGCGTCGATCGAGGGTTCGGTGAGCGTGCTGCGCCATGCCGCTTGGGCGGTGGACGAACTCGAGCCGGCGCAAGCCGTGCAGGCCGCCCGGATGGCAAAGGTGTACTGCGCGCGTGCCAGTCGAACCGTCTGCGAAACCGCGGTACAGGTGCACGGTGGCATCGGCAATACCTGGGACTGCCTGGTGCACGTTTACCTGCGCCGGGCGTTGACATCAACCGAGTTGTGGCCGGTGAGCTTGCAGGAGGTCGGTCGTGGACTTTCGTGATTCACCGCAGGAGGCGGTCTTCCGGCAACGCCTGCGAAACTGGCTTTCGGTAAACGCCGATGACTTTCGCGGATCGGGGGACCAATATTGGGCCCGGCAGGCGCCCTGGCACCAGGCCCTCTACCGCGAGGGATTCTTCGGGCTGTCGTGGCCACGCGAATACGGGGGCAGGGAGCTGGCACCGGTCTATGACGTGATCGTCGACGAAGAGTTGGCTCGTGCCGGTGCGCCACCGCGCCCCAGCGTCGGTTACCTGGTCTGCGGCATCGGCCGACACGGCAGCGACGCACTGCGGCAACGGTTTCTGCCCGGCATCATCGACGGGACCGAGCGCTGGTGTCAGGGGTTCAGTGAGCCCGGTGCGGGTTCGGACCTGGCCGCGCTGACCACCACCGCCACTCGTGTCGGTGACGACTATGTGGTGCATGGTCACAAGATCTGGACCAGTTACTCCGACGTGGCCGACTGGTGTCTGCTGCTGGCCCGAACCGAACCCGGTGCTAGCCGGCACCGAGGCTTGTCGGCATTTGTGGTCGCCATGAAACAGCCTGGTGTGCAGCAACGTCCGTTGCGGATGATGAACGGAGTCACCAAGGAGTTCGGCCAGGTGTTCTTCGACGGCGCCACGGTGGCGGCCGACCGGATGGTCGGCGCCCCAGGGGATGGCTGGGCGGTGGCGATGACCGTGGTCGGGCACGAACGTGAACCGTCCACCCTCGGTTACGCCGCCCGCTACAACAAGCTCGTCGCAGAGCTGTTGGCGCGCAACCATGCCCAGGGGCATCCGGTCAGCGACGAGCTTGCCTGGGCCGCGGTCCAAGCCGAGATGCTGACTCATCACGTGCGGCGCCGGTTGTCCGAACAGCTCGACGGGGTGTCGCACGGACCCGAAGGCTCGCTGGACAAATTGCTGATGACGTGGGTGGAACAGTCTGTCGGGCATGCCGCGCTGGGCATTGGTGGCACGCATGATCCCGAGCTGTTCGGCGCCTACCTGTACAGCCGTGCGCAAAGCGTGATGGGAGGCACTTCACAGATACAGAAGAACATCATCGCATCGCGCATCTTGGGATTGGGAGTCTGACATGTATGACATGCCAACAGAAATCGACGTTCGCGCCGAGGGGGCGCTGCGCATCATCACCCTGAACCGGCCCGATGCGCTCAATGCGGTCAACGACAATCTGCATGTTGGGCTCGCAGGGCTGTGGCGGCGGTTGAGCGAGGATCGCAGCGCGCGCGCGGCGGTGCTCACGGGCGCCGGGCGAGCCTTCTCGGCCGGCGGCGATTTCGCATATCTGGCCGAACTCGCCCAAGACGCCGACCTGCGGGCGAAGACCATCGCGCATGGCCGAGACATCGTGCTGGGCATGGCCCGCTGCCGGGTGCCGGTGGTGGCGGCGGTCAACGGCCCGGCGGTGGGGCTCGGCTGCAGCCTGGTCGCCCTGAGCGACATCGTCTACATCGCGCCGGATGCCTATCTTGCCGACCCACATGTGCAAGTGGGTCTGGTCGCCGCCGACGGCGGTCCGTTGACCTGGCCATTGCACATCAGCCTGATGCTGGCCAAGGAATACGCGTTGACCGGTCAGCGGATTGCCGCGCAGCGCGCCGTCGAGCTCGGCCTGGCCAACCATGTGGCCGCCGATCCGGTGGCCGAGGCGGTGGCGTGCGCCCAGCGGATCATGAAATTGCCTCAGCAGGCGGTCGAAAGCACCAAACGGGTGCTCAATATTCACCTCGAGCGGGCCGTGCTCGCCAGTCTGGACTACGCGCTGTCGGCCGAGCACCAGTCGTTCACCACCGAGGACTTCCGCTCAATCGTGACCAGGTTGACCGCTCCGAAGGACTAGCCGGACCCGCCCAGCGTGGCCAACCCAATCAGTCGTTGCTGCGCAGGAAGTCGCGCATCACCCGGTCAAACCGGTCTGGTTCTTCGATGAAGGGCATGTGCGCGCTGCACTCGAAGAACTCGAATCGTGAGCCGGCAATCCGTTGATGCATCTCGCGCATGTCTTCCGGCGAGCATTCGTCGTACTTGCCCGCGAGCAGCAGTGTCGGCAGGGCGATTTCGGCCAACCGATCGACCACATCCCAATCGCGAATGGTCCCGACGATCCGAAAATCGCTGGGCCCGAACATCGTTTCGAAGATCTCGGGACCCAGATTCTGGAATGCTTCAGTGAGGTAGGCGGGCCAGGGGAGAGTGCGGCACAGATACGTTTCGTTCCAGGTCGTGATTGCGGACTGACATTCGGCCGAATGTGTGGTGCCGGCGGCTTCGTGGCGGTCAATGGTGGCTCGGGTGCCAGGATCCAGCTCCGCCTTGAGCCGAATCACGTTGTCGGCGAACCGGGGAATGGACGCGGTGCTGTTGGAGATGGTCAGGCTGACGGCTCCCGATGGCACGTCCAGGACATACTGCTGGGCGAGCATTCCGCCCCAGGAATTGCCGAAGATGTGAAAGGCTTCCAGCCCGAGTCCGCGCACCACGGCGTCCATCTCGGCCACCGAGCGCCCCATTGTCCACAGATCCACGTCGGACGGGCGTTCGGAGTTTCCGCAGCCAAGTTGATCCCAGAAGATGACTTCCCGTTCGCCGGCCAGTCGTTGCAGCGCTGACAGGTAGTAGTGCGGCAGGCCCGGGCCGCCATGCACCACCAGAAGGGGAAGGCCGGAGCCGCCGCCGACGCGCTTGCTCCACACCTTGCCGCCCGGGACCGCGATTGTCGCCTCCGGTTGTGTCACACCAGCAGTGTAAGGAGTCCTGGTTGCAACTGTTGCTCTCAAACTGAGAGAATCAGGTTCTCGTGAATGTGCGGTCGGCTTCTGGCCTCCGCGCCGCCGAAGTGGAGAAAGCCCGTGCCTGAAGCCGTCATCGTCGCTGCCCTGCGTACCCCGATCGGAACCGCCCGCAAGGGAACCTTGCGCGACACCAACGCATTCGACCTGGCCCACCATGTGGTCAGTGAGGCCACCGCGGATCTGGATCCGGTGCAGATCGACGACGTAATCCTGGGCGAAGGTCTCTACGGCGGCGGCGTCATCGCCCGCCACGCGGCCATCACGGCGGGGCTTGGTCATGTGCCCGGTCTTGCCCAGAATCGGCACTGTGCCGCCGGACAGGCGGCGGTGCAGGGCGCGGCCGCAAGCGTGCGGGCGGGGATGGACCAGCTCATCATCGCCGGGGGCGTGAACTCGGCCTCCACCTCGCCGCGGCCCCGGATGCAGATCGATGGCGAGTGGGTCGACTGGTTCCCGCCGACTCACCCGGACCGGCCGGATGCGCCGAACATGGACATGTCGATCACGGTCGGCTGGAATGCGGCGGTGGCCGCCGGAGTGAGTCGCGCCGAGATGGACGCCTGGGCCCTGCGCTCGCATCGCAACGCGATCGCCGCGATCGACGAGGGCCGGTTCAAGGAGGAGATTGTTCCGATCCCGACGCCGCACGGCCTGTTCTGTGTCGACGAACATCCGCGCCGGGACACGACGATGGAGAAACTGGCCGCGCTCAAGCCGCTGCATCCCGAGATCGACGGCTTCTCGATCACCGCCGGCAACGCCTGCGGCGCCAATGACGGCGCCGCGGTGCTGACCATCGCAAGCGACCGGATGGCCCAGGGGTTGGGCATGCCGGCGCTGGCGCGGGTGCTCAGCTGGGCGTCGGTGGGTGTCGATCCGGCCGCCACCGGCCTGGCCCCGGTCGAAGCTATTCCGAAAGCGCTTGCACGGGGCCATCTATCAATCTCCGACGTTGATCTGTTCGAGATCAACGAAGCGTTCGCGTCAATGTGCGTGGCGACCGTCAAACTGCTGGAACTGGACGCCGATCGGGTCAACGTGAGCGGCAGCGGATGCTCGTTGGGGCACCCGGTGGCCGCGACCGGGGCCAGGATGCTGGTGACGCTGGTGCACGAACTGCGCCGACGCGGCGGCGGGATTGGGCTGGCGGCGATGTGTGCCGGTGGCGGCATGGGATCGGCGACGGTCATCGAGGTTGCGGCGCCATAGCTGCAAAATAGGAAGCGATGAGCATCGATGATCTGATTGCCGCTGCGCGCAACGGATCTCAACGCGCCGCGGGCCGGCTCCTCAGTCTCGTCGAGGGGGACCGCCGCGATGAAGTGCTGGCGGCTATCGAGGACTGGTCGCAGCGGCCCGCGCGAGTCATCGGCATCACCGGGCCGCCAGGGGCGGGCAAATCGACGACGATCACCGGGCTGGTCGGCGCCTACCGGGAGCGCGGAGCCCGGGTGGCCGTGCTAGCCGTGGACCCGTCGTCCCCGTTCAGTGGTGGTGCGTTGCTCGGCGATCGCATCCGAATGACCGCGCATGTCAACGACTCCGAGGTGCTGATCCGCTCGGTGGCCAGTCGGGGCCATCTTGGCGGTCTGGCCGCCTCCGCGCCCGCCGCCATCCGGCTGCTGGGGGCGCTGCGTTACGACGTCGTTCTGCTGGAAACGGTCGGGGTGGGACAGTCCGAGATCGAGGTGGCGGCGGTGGCAGACCCGACCGTCGTCGTGCTCAATCCGGGAACCGGCGATGCGGTCCAGGCCGCCAAGGCCGGTCTGCTGGAAGTCGCCGACATTGTGGCGGTCAACAAGGCCGACCGCGTCGGTGCCGAACAGACCGTGCGAGACTTGCGGGCCGAAACCAATGCCCCGATCCTCAGCCTGGTGGCGGTCAAGTCGGAGGGCATTGGTGAGCTGTTGGCCCTGATCGACGCGCATCAGCGCGGCGATAGTCGCGATCGCCGGTTGGCCCGTGCTCGGGCGCAGATTCTGTCGCTGGCGCAGACTCGGCTGCGCGGCCGTACCGACCTGGACCGGCTCGCCGAGGCGGTGGTCGACGGCCTCGACGATCCTTATGCTGCGGCTGACCGGCTGTTGGCCCCGCCGCCGCACTAGGTCCGCCAATTGGGGGACACGCAGTTCCTCTTGACGAATAGCTTTCCGGCCGACAGACAACGGCCTGGCGGAGTGTCAATCTTGTCCCATGGCATTTGTGACCAGTGCACCCGAAGCGTTGACCGCCGCAGCTTTGAACCTACATTCGGTTGGGGCCGGGATGAGCGCGGGAAATGCCGCCGCCATGGCCCCCATCACCGGGGTGGTCCCAGCTGCGGCCGACGAGGTGTCGGCGCTGACCGCGGCCCACTTTGCCGCCCACGGGGCGATGTACCAAACGCTGAGCGCGCAGGCGCAGGCGATTCACGAGATGTTCGTGACCACCTTGCAGGCCAGCGGCGGTTCCTACGCCGAGACCGAGGCGGCCAACGCTATCGCCGCTCAGTAGCGGCCCACGGGCGGTTATTCGCCCGCTGTAGTCGATCGGCGGTGTCCCCCGATCAGCGGACAAGATTCTTGCCGCATGGTGAGTTGATCGGAGGAGCCTCCCAGGTGCGATCATGCTTACCCCTGGATCGATGACGACCACCGCGACCATCGCCGCCGGCGAGGCGATGCGTGTCTCTTCTAGTTCTTCCCCGGATCTCCCCGATGCCGGGGCCACCACGAAATTCCTGCGGTCCCGCAACGCCGCTTTGCGCTCCAATGCCCGTGGCAGCAACGGATCGGCTGCCCGCCTGGCCAACACAAAGACCAACACAAAGCCCCGGTCGGCAGGGGCGCTCTGCGCTCGCCCGGTGGCGGCTCCACTCGGCGGTGCCCGCCCGTCGGGCGAACGCGCTGGTGGACGGCACCGGCCGGTCAGGGAGGGCTACCCGGCGGTCATTTGGCTGCTACTGGGCGGAAACCTGGTGGTGCGTGCCGCCGGATTCGCCTATCCGTTCATGGCGTTTCACGTGGCAGGACGAGGATTTGCCGCTGGCGCGGTGGGCGCGGTGCTGGCCGCGTTCGGCGTGGGCTGGGCCGTGGGGCAGCTGGTCTGCGGATGGCTGGTGGACTCTCTGGGCCCACGGGCGACGCTGGCTTGGACCATGACCATCGCGGCGGGTGTGCTGGTGGGAATGGCCGAAGCACGCAGCGTGGCTGCCTTGCTGGTCGGCGCCATGATCACCGGTGTGGTCTACGACGCGCCGCGTCCGGTGATAGGTGCCGCGATCGCCGAACTCATCCCAGACCCGAGCCGGCGGGCCGAGCTCGATGCTTGGCGTTTCGGCTGGATCGTCAGCATCGGACGAGCGATCACCGGTGGTGTGGGCGGACTGCTCGCCGCCTGGTCCGGCGTGCCGGTGCTGTTCTGGATCAACGCCGTGGCGTGCGCGCTGCTTGCGCTGGTGGCGGCCCGCTGCATTCCGGCAACGGCGCATCGGCCGCCGGTGGCACCGGCTGTGCATGTCAGGGCCGCACGCATCAGCTACCGCCGGGCATTTTCGGATGGTCGGCTGGTGCTGTTGTTCGCGTCCAGCCTTGCGACGCTGACCGCAGTGCGGGGGCTATACGCCACCGTGCCCATGCTCATGGCCGACAGCGGTCTGGGCGCGGGTGAATTCGGCTGGACCCAGGTGGCCAATGCCGCCGCCGGAATCGGCCTAACCCCGGTGATAACGCCCTGGCTGGGCCGAAAAGTCGCGGCCCGCATCAACCCGCGATTGGACATCCTGGCGATTGCCGGCGGATGGACGGCGTTGACCATGGCCGGTGCGGCGCTCGCGCACACGACTTTCGGCTTCGCCATCGCCGTGGCCGCGTCCGCTCCCGGGGAAATCGCCTGGTTCGTGATCGCGGCTGGGATAGTTCACCGAATTGCTCCGCCCGCCAGTGGCGGGCGCTACCACGGAATCTGGTCGATGACCCTGGCCATCGCGTCGGTCGTGGCCCCCATCGTGTCCTCCTGCAGTCTGACGCACGGCGGCCATCGCTTGGTCGCGCTGGTCACCGTGACAGTGGGTTTGGCCGGGGCCGCGCTGTGCCTGCCGCTGGGCCGGGCGCTGAACAAGTCCGGTGACGTCGGGGTCCGGGGCTCGCAATACACCGCCGCGGCAGGGGCCGCTTGAGCCGCTACGCGCGAGGTACCGCGCTACGACTCGCGCCGGCGACTTCCCCCGATCGGGGGAACGGCGTTCGTCAGTTTGTCCGGCCGATCGGCGGTACCACGGCCGGGCCGGCCCGGCTAGCTTCAAACTTGCGCTGAGGTGCCGTCGAACCGCCATCCCCAAGCCCGCGACGTATCCGGGGTTGGCGCCGCGGAGCTCGGCGCTGACCCGCCGACGCCTCCGCTGACGAATGAGGAGCCGACAGATGACTCATGCCAGTGCACGCCCGGCCGCGCTCCTGCCCGACCACCTCGAAATGTATCGGCGGATGTGGGTGCTGCGGCTGCTCGACATGGCGCTGGAGGAGATGCGTGCCGACGGTCTGATGGAGTCACCGGTATCGACCGCGTTGGGCCAGGAGGCCGTGAGTATCGGTGCGACGGCGGCACTGACCGAGGGTGATCTGGTGCTGGCCAGCCGTCGCGCACATGCCCTGCACGTCGGTGTGGATCTTCCGCTGGGGCCGCTGATCGCCGAGCTGATTGGCCAAGCCAGCACCTGCGACCACGCTGACCAGCTGAACTCGCCGGAGCGATCGGGTGCCGCCGACCAGTGCCCGCTGCTGGCGGTCGGGCACGCATACTCGCAGTGGCTGGACAACAGCGACCGGGTCACGCTCTGCATCACCGGTCCTGACGATGTCAATTCCGGCGCGTTTGTCCAGGCCGCAAACATGGCGGTGCTGTGGCACCTTCCGGTGGTGATCGTGGTTGAAAGCGTTCCCGGTGTCGGTGTTGCCGGCCGTTTGCGCGGCGCCCCCGGCCATGGTGGAGATGCGTGCCAGCGGATTCCCAGCGTCACCGTGGATGGTCACGACGTCCAGGCGGTTCGACGCTGTGTGGCCACAGCGGTGCAGCGGGCGCGTGCTGGCGCCGGCCCCACCGTGGTACGCGCCATCACCTACCGGAGCAGCGATTTTCCCTCATTCGATGGTGATTACGACGCGGCCGCTACCGAACCTTTCCTGGATCCGCTGGTATTCACCGGCGGCCGGCTGAAGGCCGGTGGAGCCGATGCGGCGCAGCTCTGCGATGTGGAGCGCACGGCACGCAAACTGGTCGCCGACGCCGTTGCCTTGGCCAAGTCGGGGACCTGTCCCGGTCATGATGGGCGTAGTTAAGAAGCGCGCAGATCAGCTGGGCAGACCGGACGTCGCCGCTGAAACCTGGCAGCAGTGCCAGTTGGCGCACCGGCCCCGCCTGTGCTGGTCGCAGCCCGCACGACTCGCATTTTGGTCCGGAGGTGGACCGGTGCGTGCCTGGCTTGGCAGAGCCGGGGTGCGCTGGGCGACTCCGAGTCTGGCAGGTGTCTGCCGCTGTGAGTACGGTGTTCCGGTGGGGATGACCGGCGATTTTGAGCTGGAGCGGGTGCACAAGCTGCATCAACTGCGCTCCTACCGGCTTGTCTCGGTGCTTCGCCTCGGGGTCTTGGTGTTCCTGATCGGCGCAATGCTCATCGGCACTCCCCAGCACGAATGGGCCCAGCAAATCACGTTGGTCGTGGTGTACGTGCTGGCCGCGGCGGGCGCCCTGCTGCTCGCGTTTTCACCGCGGCGAGTGGCGGCCAGCGGAGCGGTCACCATTCGGTCCTGGGAACCGCTGGCCTTCACTGCCGTCGACATAGCGGTGCTGACCGCGTTTCAGCTCTTGTCGGCCGATGGGATCTATCCGCTATTGATGATGACCTTGCTGCCGATTTTGGTGGGCGTCGACGTTTCGTCACGACGGGCGATGGTGGTGCTGGCATTCACCATTGTCGGGTTCACCATCGCCGGGGTTCACGACAATGTGCTGCTCGGCGACGCGGGGTGGCCCGATTCCGTGTTTGTGTTCTCGCTCTACGCGTTTTTGTGCGCCACCGCATTGGTGGTGGTCCGCACCGAGGAGCGCCGTGTTCGCTCGGTCGCGGGTTTGAGCGCGTTGCGAGAGGCATTGCTGGCCCAGACGATGACGGCCTCGGAGGTGTTGCAGCGCCGGATCTCGGAGTCCATTCACGACGGCCCGCTGCAGGACGTGCTGGTCGCGCGCCAGGAACTCGTCGAGTTGCAGAGCGTCTGGCCCGGCGACGATCGGGTGGAGCGCGCACTGGCCGGCCTGCAAAGTGCCTCCGAACGGTTGCGGCAGGCCACTTTTGAGCTGCACCCGGCCGTCCTCGAACAGGTTGGCCTGGGTGCGGCCGTGGAACAGTTGGCGACCTTCACCGCGCGCCGATCGGGCATCGAGGTCAGCACCGACATCGACTACCCCATCCGCAACGAGATCGACCCGATCATGTTCGGTGTGGCACGCGAGTTGCTGTCCAACGTGGTGCACCATGCACAGGCCAAACATGTGTCGGTCAGCCTTGGGATCACCGACGGAGCTTGCGTTTTGGACGTGGCTGACGACGGGGTGGGCATCGCCGGCGGTACCGCGGCGCGCCGTCTCGGTGAGGGACATATCGGCCTGGCTTCGCATCGGGCGCGGGTCGACGCGGCTGGCGGAACGTTCGTCTTTCTCGATGCCCCGGCGGGCACCCATGTGTGCGTCGAACTGCCCTTGAAGTCGGTGTCTTCGCCGGAACCGGATCGGCACCCGCCCGCCGGCGCAACTAGTCGAGAAGCCCTTGCCGCATCGCCTCGGCGACGGCGGCCGCTCGGTCACTGACGCCGAGCTTCTCGTATAGCCGTTGCACGTGGGTCTTGACCGTTGACGGCGCGACGTAGAGTTCGCCGGCGATCGCGGGGATGCTCTGGCCCTTGGCGATGCGATGAAGCACCTCGCGCTCCCGGGCGCTGAGCACCGGAGCCATGGGTGCCGCACGCTGGCGGATCTCTCCGGCAAGCCCGCCGACCAGCGACGGCGCCACCACGTCGCGGCCCTTCGCGCAGTCGAGTACCGCCTTGACGATCTCGGTACGCGTCGAGTCTTTCAGCAAGAAACCGGCGGCCCCCTGCTGCAGCGCCTGGTACACGATCGCCGATTCGTCGTGCGCCGAGATCAGCAACACCCGAGTGGGCAGCTCATTGCTGCGCACCGCCGCAGCGACCTGCGCGCCGTCCATCCGCGGCATCCGGTAGTCGAGCAAGGCCACGTCGGGTAAGTGAGTCTTGATCAGTTCCAGCGCGGCCGCGCCATCATCGGCCTCGCCGACGACGTTGACCGAACCGCTCAACGACAGCGCGCGTACCACACCCTCACGAAAGAGCGGGTGGTCGTCACCAACTACCACTCGCACTTTCTCGGTTTTAGTCACATCCATGGCGCGCCGACCATGGCCTGAGTTTAGCGGGTGGTTCAGCAGGATCGATGACGAATTCCAGGCAACGCCAAGCCGACCGCCGACAGTTTGCTCCTAGCTGCCGGCGCCAGGACGAATCTGCTGGTCAGAGCCTCGGATAGCGGCGCACCGAAAGGTCGCCGAACCCGTCGAGTGCAAATTATGGCCAGCTGGTCGGTTCGTGCCGTCTGTACGGTGTTCCTGTGGTGGTCACCAGCGACGCAGAACTGGCTCGGGTGCGCCGAACACACCAGCTGCGCGCTTACCGCATCGGCTCCGTGCTTCGGATCGGGGTTGTGTTGTTCATGGTTGCCGCCATGTTGGTCGGTACGCCGCGCCGGGAATGGGGCGCGCAGACGGCCTTGATCTGTGTCTACGCGTTTGCCGCACTGTGGGCGCTGGCGTTGGCGTTTCGACGGTCGCGGCCGATGGTCAGCCTGGACCGATTTGCCAACATCGCCAGATACGAACCGCTCGCCTTCACCGCCGTCGATGTGTTGGCGCTGACCGGCTTTCAGTTGCTGTCCACCGACGGCATCTATTCGCTGCTGATCATGACGCTGTTGCCGGTGCTGGTTGCCCTCGACATTTCGTCGCGGCGGGCCGCGGTGGTGCTGGCATTGACGCTGGTTGGATTCGCCCTGGCGTTGGCTCAGGATCCGGTGGTGATTCGGATGAATGGCTGGCCCGAGGCGGTCTTTCGGTTCGGGCTCTACGCATTCCTCTGTGCCACCGCATTGATGGTGGTCCGCAGCGAGGAACGGCACGCCCGTTCGGTGGCGACGTTGAGCGTGATACGTGAAGAGTTGCTCGCACAGACCATGACGGCTTCGGAAGTGCTGCAACGCCGGATTTCGGAATCCATTCACGATGGGCCGCTGCAGGACGTGCTGGCCGCGCGCCAGGAACTGATCGAATTGCGGGCCGCCGCGCCCCACGACCAACGAGTGAGCACCGCACTGGCAGGTCTGCAGAGTGCGTCGGATCTGCTGCGGCAGGCAACCTTCGAGCTGCATCCGGCCGTTCTCGAACAGGTCGGCTTGGGTGCGGCGGTCGAACAGTTGGCCTCTTTTCACGCCCAACGTTCGGGCATCAGGATCACCGACGATGTCGACTATCCGATACGTGACGAGATCGATCCCATCGTCTTCGGTGTGGCCCGGGAGTTGCTGTCCAATGTGGTGCAGCATTCGCGGGCGCGTAATGCTTCGGTGGCTCTGGGCATCTCCGACGGCGTGTGCGTGCTGGATGTGGCCGACGACGGCGTCGGCGTCAGCGGAGAAACGATGGCGCGCCGCCTCGGCCAGGGGCATATCGGTCTGGCCTCGCATCGGGCCCGTGTCGACGCCGCCGGTGGATCGCTGGTCTTCCTCAATACGCCGACCGGCACCCACGTTTGTGTACGCGTTCCGCTGAAGGGCTAAACGGCACTAGGTGTTCTTCACTGGCAGGTTGTGAACGCGTAGGCGTTCGATGGGTGTTTTTCCGCCGATGCCGGTGTGGGGTCGATGGTGATTGTAGTAGTGCAGCCAGTCCTGATAAGTTGCCGCGCGTTGGACCTCCGACAGGTAGGTCTGCGCGTAGGCCCATTCGCTGGCCAGGGTGCGGTTGAACCTCTCGACTTTTCCGTTGGTCTGAGGACGGTACGGGCGAGTGCGCTTGTGGGCGATCTCCTCGCCGAGTGAATCGGCGAAAACTTTTGACCGGTAACAGTTTCCGTTGTCAGTCAACACACGCTTGACGGTGATCCCGTGATCGACGAAAAACCCGTTAGCCCGCAACCAGAACCCTGCGGCGGTGTCTTTACGTTCGTCGGTGAGGATCTCGGAGTAGGCCAGCCGCGAATGATCATCGACGGCATGGTGCACAAACGCATACCCCACGCCGCTACGGTTGCGTCGACCGGCGTGACGACCCAACTTGCGGTGCCCACCACCGTCGGGAATGCGACCTAGCTTCTTGACGTCGAGGTGAACCAAATCCCCGGGTGCGGGATGCTCGTAACGGCGCGGTTGGGGCCGGCGCACCGGCAGCCCACTGGCTTGATCGAGATCGCGCAGCAACGGCATCCGGTAACGGCGCAGCACCGCTTCCACCGTCGAGCGGGCCAGCCGCAAATGCGCGGCGATGCGGTGCGGCCCCCAGCGCCGCGTGAAGCGGATTTTGATGATGCGCCGCTCCCGACGCTGGGGAAGCCGACCTGGACTGCGATGCGGACGACTGGAGCGATCGACCATGGCCTCTGGACCGCCAACGCGGTAACGGTCAGCCCATTTCTTGGCCGTGGCCGTCGAGCACTGGAACCGCTCGGCGGCTCGGGCATAGGTCCAACGGTCATCGACGACACAGCGGGCCAGCCGCAACCGCCCCCGCGGAGTCAATGAGGCATTAGCGTGGGACATGAGGACCTCTCGGTGATCGGGGTGTGTGTGGTAACCACACCGATACCGGAGGTCCTCACCTATTTCCCGCTAGCCACGCCGTTCACAACCTCGCTGGGAGTTACAACTAGGGCGCATCGGCCGACTCGCCGGTGGCGGCCGCGCGGCCGGCCCGATAGCCGAAAACCATTGCCGGACCAATTGTTCCACCCGCCCCGCCGTATGCCCTCCCGGTCACTCCCGCCATAGCATTGCCGGCGGCGAACAGTCCCGGTACGGGTCCTCCGCTGACGTGCCGGACACGTCCGTCGCGATCGGTGCGCGGTCCGCCCTTGGTGCCCATGGCGCCCACCCGGATCGGCACCGCGTAGAAGGGCGCGCTGTCGATGGGGCCAAGTGTCTTGCCGGCAAGGGTGGTCGCCTGGTCGTCACCCCAATATCCGTCGTATGCGCTGGCGCCGCGACCGAAGTCGGGATCGGCACCGGAGGCGACGTTTTGGTTCCATCGCGTTATCGTGCGCCCCAAGCCGTCGGCGTCGATACCGGTCTTGGCGGCCAGCTCGGTGAGGTCGGTCGACTCACAGAACCAGTCCGGAACCGGTTGGCCGGGGTCGATCCCGAGGAACCCGTAGCGTTGCAGATGGGCCGAGTCGAACACGATCCAGGCGGGATCGTTCACGTAGCCACCCCTGGGATCGAGGTAGTGGAAGGCGCCGGCCATCGAGTTGTAGTCACACGCCTCGTTGACAAAGCGTTGCCCGGCCGGGTTCACGATGATGCTGCGCGGGCGGGTTCGCTCCAGCCGCACGCTGCGGCTGCGCTGCTTGCCATCGATGGTGTCGTTGGGGATCTGCACGATGGGAACCCACCAGGCTTCACCCATGTTGGCCAGCTCGGCGCCGTGTGCCATCGCCATCCGCAGCCCGTCGCCGGTGTTGTTGGGCGGTGAGACCGCACCGTGCATGGGGCCCCGCAGGAAGGCCCGCACCAGGACGGGATCCCATTCGAATCCACCTGTTGCCAGGACAACACCGCGGCGGGCACGCACGCTGATGCTGCGGCCGGACTGGGCAATCCGGACCCCGACGACCGCCCCGTCTTCGACCACCAGTTCCTCGGCCGCGGCGTCGGTGCGCGGTGTCACCCCGACGTCCAGCAATCCCTGTAATAGCCCGGCTACCAGGGCGGTACCGGCCACGCACAGGTCTTCGGATTCCTCGACGCCGGCGTGCAGCCGGGCCCGGGTTTCGGCGTCGAAGCCGACATTGGACCAATCCGGGGGGAAAGAGGTGATTCGGCTGGCCCATTCGCCGAGTCGGCTTGGTTCAAAGGGCGCCGGGCCGAGCGACCGGCCGCCCGCCGGTTGTCCGCCCGGCAACTCGGGCCGGTAGTCGGGGAAGCCGGCGGCGATCTCGAAACGCACGCCGCTGTGCTTTTCGACGAAATCGAGCATTGCCGCCCCGGTTCGGACAAACGTTTCGACCAGGGTGTCGTCCATCGAGTGCAGGGACTGTGCGCGCAGGTAGCGCAACGCATCGTCGACCGTGAGGTCCCGGTCGGGCGATCGCTGATGGGCGGGGATCCAGGCGATCCCGCCCGAGACGGCGGTGGTCCCGCCGACGGTCGGCGCCTTCTCGAACACCGCCACCGAGGCGCCGGCGACTGCCGCGCTCAGGGCCGCCGTGAGTCCAGCGCCGCCGCTGCCGAGCACGACGACATCGAATGTCTGACTCCACAACATGATTGGGTATCCCTTCAGCTCAGCTGCGTGGACAGCTGCCGCGCGGCGTCGATGACGGCGCCCTTCGCGCGCATCACCACGTCTTCTCGATGCGAGATGAGGTTGATGCAGGTTGGTGGGGCTGGTGCCGGCCGGCTGACCGGCACGGCCAGGCCATAGGTATTCGGTTCGATCTCGCCGAAGGTCGTCACCCAGCCACGCCGGCGCGTCGCGGCGACCAGCTCCCGCTCCCCGGGGCGCGCGGCCATGCTGGCTAGCAGCGCGATGCCGGCCGCGCCGCGGTCCAGGGGATATCTGCTGCCCTCGTGGAAGGCGAGTTGATAGGCGACCTGGGTGGGCACGATCACCGCGAGGGCGACCTGTTCGTCGCCCTCGGCAACCAGCAATGAAACGGTGGTGCCCAGATCATCGGCCAGTGCGCGCAGCGTTGGCAGACTGAGCTGGCGCACGTTGTGGTCGAAGGACGCGCCGAGCACCGCGAGGCCGGCTGCCGGCCGGAAGCGCCCATCTTCGCCCTTGGCCACCAGCCGGAACTGGGTCAACGTCAGCAGCAATCGGTAGGCGATGGTCCGGTGCACCCCGACCCGATCGGCAACTTCCTGCATCGACAGGCCCGCCGGAGCCGCGGCGACCAACTGCAGCGCGGTGAGCCCCCGCGCCAACGTCTGCGACCCCGCTCCCGAGCCCGTCACAGTCTTGACACATCCCTATGCGAGAGCGAAGCTCTATATATATCGCACATCAATGTGCGATATTAGCACAACATGATTCTGGAAAACGAGAACATTATTTCCACAGTGGCAGGCCCGGAGAGGAACCGTGACGGACTTCGAGAGCGTGTGGAGCGACCTGCAGGGCGTCACGTTCGAGCAGGGCTACCTCACCACCGCGCAGGGAGTTCGGACTCGCTACCTGCGCGCCGGCGAACCGGACCGGCCGCTGCTGATGCTGTTGCACGGATCTGGTGGTCACGCCGAGGCATACGTCCGAAATCTGGCCGCGCACGCCGAGCACTTCTGGACCTGGGCAATCGACATGCTGGGCCATGGCTACACCGACAAGCCGGGTCACCCACTGGAAATCCGCCACTACGTCGAGCATCTGATGGCGGTGCTGCGTGCCATCGGTGCTCAACGCGCAAGCATCAGCGGTGAGTCGCTGGGCGGCTGGGTAGCGGCCCGTGCGGCCGTCTATCATCCCGAAGCGGTTGAACGCCTCGTACTCAATACCGCTGGTGGTTCTCAGGCGGATCCCGAGGTGATGGCGCGCATCGTTACGTTATCGATGGCCGCCGCCGAGAATCCGACCTGGGAGACCGTGCAGGCGCGGATCAAGTGGCTGATGGCGGACAAGTCCAAGGACTACGACGATTTGGTGGCCAGCCGCCAACGGATATACCGCCAGCCGGGATTCGTTGCCGCGATGCGCGACATCATGGCCTTGCAGGATCCGCAGATCCGGGCCCGCAACCTGCTGGGACCGGCCGAGTACGGGGCCATCAAAGCGCCGACGCTGGTGCTCTGGACCAGCCATGACCCGACGGCCGACGTGACAGAGGGGCGCCGGATCGCATCGATGATTCCCGGCGCACGCTTTGAGGTGATGTCGGGTTGTGGCCATTGGCCGCAGTACGAAGACGCCAAATCCTTCAATCGCCGCCATCTCGACTTCCTGATGGGGCACTGATGTCTGGGAAGCGACGGCAGAACGACTTTGATGTTCTAGTGGTCGGTGCCGGACCGGTTGGCCTTACCCTGGCCAATATCCTTGGCTTGCAGGGTGTCCGGACGCTGGTCATCGAGGAGCGCACGACGCTGATCGACTATCCGCGCGGCGTCGGGCTCGACGACGAGGCGTTGCGTACCTTCCAGTCGATCGGCCTGGTCGAGGGCATCCTGCCGCACACGGTGCCCAACCAGATTCTGCGGTTCTTCGATGCCAAGCGCCGGATCCTTGCCGAGATGGCCCCGCCGGACGCGCGTTTCGGCTGGCCGAAGCGCAACGGATTCGTGCAGCCGCTGGTCGATGCGGAATTGCTCCGTGGTCTGGACAGGTTCGACCACGTCGAGGTGTGGTGGGGTCGGCCGGTGACCTCATGCGTGCAGACCGAAACCGCGGTAGCGGTCGAGTGCGGTACCGCAGCAGACGACTCTGGCAAATCGCGGCGGGTGCGGGTCGGCTATGTCGTTGGCTGCGACGGCGGCCGCAGCATCACCCGCCGGATGATGGGTGTGTCTTTCGACGGCACGACCTCGCCCACCCGATGGCTGGTGGTTGATATCGCCAACGACCCGCTGGGGCATCCGAACAGCGAGGTGGGTGCGGACCCGAGCCGCCCGTATGCCTCGATTTCGATCGCTCACGGGATACGACGGTTCGAGTTCATGATTCACGCCGATGAGTCTGACGAGCAGGCCGACGATCCGGCCTTCCTGACCAGAATGCTGGCCCGGCTGGTACCGCACCCCGAACGGGTCGAGGTGATCCGGCGCCGCGTCTACACCCATCATTCGCGAATCGCCGGTGCCTTCCGCAGCGGGCGTCTGCTGCTGGCCGGCGACGCGGCACATCTGATGCCGGTCTGGCAAGGGCAGGGCTACAACAGCGGCATCCGCGACGCGGCAAATCTGGGGTGGAAACTGGCCGCGGTGGTTCGGGGCCAGGCCGGCGAAGCGCTGCTCGACAGTTACGATTTGGAGCGGCGCAAGCACGCGCGGGCGATGATCGACCTGTCCACCATGGTGGGTCGGGTGATTTCGCCGACCGACCGCAGAATCGCGGCCGTGCGCAACGCGGTGGTGCGCTCCGCATCGGTGCTGCCTTCGCTCAAGCGCTATGTACTCGAGATGCGGTTCAAGCCGATGCCGCGATACGAGGTTGGGGCCGTCGTGCATGACCGGCCTCGGCGCCCTCGGTCGCCGGTCGGCACGTTGTTCATCCAGCCTCGAGTCGACACACGCGGCCAGCACAACATCCTGCTGGACGACGTGCTGGGTGGCTGGTTCGCCGTGCTGTGCTGGAACAACAACCCGCGAAAGATCCTCGGGGATGCCGCATTTGCTACGTGGAAAGCGTTGGACGCCAAATTTGTTGCCGCGCGTCCAGCGGTCCAGCTGCACTGGACCGGCGACGATGACCCAGGCGTGGTGATCGTCGGCGACCGTACGGGTGAAATCAAGGCCTGGTTCGACTCGCACGACGAATCGGTGTTGTTCGTGCGTCCCGACCGTTGCATCGCCGGCGCCTGCATTGCCCAGCTGGCCCCAGACCTGAGCCGATCGCTGGTCGCAGCCCTCTCGCTTGCTTCGGGAGGGGGTGACGCCGAAAATGCCTCTGGCTCTGTGCTGTATGTCCCACAGCCCGCTGCTGAATCTACCGGGGCCGCGGCTCGACCTACTTGACGAGGTCCATGCCGCCATTGCCGAGGCCGCCGAGTTCGTGCGTGCCTACGACCCGGACCTGGTGGTCATCTTTTCCCCGGATCACTACAACGGCTTCTTCTACCGGGCGATGCCCCCGTTTTGTATTGGTATGTACGCCAGTGCGGTTGGGGACTACGGTACCCACATCGGTGCGCTTGATGTTCCTGCCGACCTGGCAGCGGACTGCGCCAAGGCCGTGCTCGGCGCGGATGTCGACGTGGCCGTATCGGCCAGCATGGACGTGGACCACGGGACCGTGCAGCCGCTGGAAAAGTTGTTCGGAACCGCGACCGCCCGCCCGGTGATACCGATCTTCATCAACGCGATAGCCGCCCCGCTGGGCCCCCTGCGGCGGTGCCGAGCGCTGGGCACCGCGGTAGGAACTTTCTTGTCAACCCTGGACATGCGGGTGTTGGTGATTGGATCGGGCGGGCTCTCCCATAGTCCGCCGGTGCCGACGTTGCACAGCGCAGATCCGCAGGTCCGGGAGCGCATCGTGCACGGCCAGCCCCTGACTCCCGCACAGCGGCAAGCCCGGCAGACCGTCGTGATGGAAGCGGCCAAGAGCTTCGCGGCGGGAAACAGTGACCTACAGCCGCTCAATCCGGCTTGGGACCAGCGCTTCCTGGAAATCATCGACAACGGACACCTCAGCGACCTCGATCGCTGGTCGAACTCGTTCGTCACCCACGAAGGCGGCAGCTCGGCGCATGAAATACGCACCTGGATCTCGGCGTTCGCCGCCATGGCGGTGGCCGGGCCGTATCAGACGAAAGTCCGCTACTACAAGCAGGCGGCCGACCTGATCGCCGGATTCGCCATCAGGACGGCGGTACCGATGCCATGACTGTCGGATCTTGGGGTGACGTCGACCGCATGGTCGACGTGCTCGTGGTCGGATCCGGTGGTGGGGGCATGACCGCCGCCCTGACCGCGGCGTCGAGTGGACTCGACACCCTGGTCATCGAAAAATCCTCGTGCTTTGGCGGTTCCACGGCGCTGTCGGGGGGCGGCATCTGGGTTCCCGGGGCCCCCGCACAACGCCGGGCGGGCTACCCGCCCAACCCCGATGACGTGGTCAGCTATCTGCGACGGATTACCGATGGCTTGGTGAGCGAGGCGCGCATTCGGCAGTATGTCTACTCGGCCCCACAAATGTTGGAGTTCTTGGAAGGCCTGTCTGCCTGGCTGGAGTTCGTCTGGAAGCCCGGCTACGCCGACTACTATCCGGAACTGCCGGGAGGCTCGGTGCTGGGCAGCACGATCAACGTGCCACCCATCGATCTGCGCAAGCTGGGCGACGACCAACCTCGCCTGCTCACACCGCTGTCGCTGGCCCCCAAGGGAATTTGGCTGGGCCCCAAGGAACTACGGTCCTTCTATCGCATCCGGCAGTCCTGGGCAGGCAAGGCCGTCCTACTCAAACTGGTGACCCGGATGATCCGGGCCAGAGTCTTCGGTGAGCAGATTGCGGCGATCGGACAGTCGCTGGCGGCACGGCTGCGGCTGGCGATGAAGGAGCTAGGTGTCGCGCTGTGGCTCGATGCGCCGCTGGTGGAGCTGCTCACCGACGCCGGGGGAGCGGTGACAGGTGCGGTGGTGCAAACGGAGGGCGGCCGAGAACGGATCGGAGTGCGCGGCGGCGTGATCCT
This sequence comes from Mycobacterium marinum, assembly GCF_003391395.1. Lineage (NCBI taxonomy): Bacteria > Bacillati > Actinomycetota > Actinomycetes > Mycobacteriales > Mycobacteriaceae > Mycobacterium > Mycobacterium marinum. The sequence goes on along the minus strand of NZ_CP024190.1, from coordinate 5,631,631 downwards.
GGCGTCCGGAGGCTTTGACCACGACCTGGCCTGGCGCAAAGAGCATCAACCCCTGGTGGAGCAGGACTGGAGTTTCGGCAACCCCGCGGCACTCGGAGACGGTATCCGCGCGGGCCAACGGGTGGGTGCGGCCGCCGACCTCCTGGACGAGGCGTGGTGGTTCCCGGCGATCCAATGGCCGGATGGCCGAATGCAATTCATGCTCAACGAGCGAATGATGCCGGCTCAGTTCATCGTCAACGGAGCGGGCAAGCGCTTCATCAATGAGGCGGCGCCATACATGGACTTCGGTCACGCCATGATCGCGGGCCAGAAATCCGGTGTCACCCATATACCGTGCTGGCTGGTCACCGATCACCGCTCCTTTAACCGCTACGTCGTGGCCGGTCATCTACCGATACCGAAGATCCCCGGGGCCCCGGTACCCACCGGCCGCAAGATCCCAACCGCCTGGCTGGAGTCGGGTGTGGTCAAAGCCGCAACGAGTTGGGCAGAGCTGGCAACCAAGATCGGTGTTCCGGGCGGGCAGCTGCAGGCGACTGCCGAGCGGTTCAACGAACTCGCCGTCAAGGGCCACGACGACGACTTCAACCGCGGCGACAGCGTCTATGACAACTATTACGGCGATCCGACGCTGCCCAACCCCAACCTGTATCCGCTGGGAGATCCGCCCTACTACGCATTTCGCATCGTTCTTGGGGATCTGGGGACCTCGGGCGGTCTGCGCACCGACGAGTATGCCCGAGTGCTGCGGCCCGATGACACCACGGTGGGCGGACTCTATGCGGTGGGTAACACCTCCGCCCCGGTGATGGGCCGCAGCTACGCCGGCGCGGGGGCAACCATCGGGCCGGCAATGACCTTTGGCTTTGTAGCGGCCAAACACCTTGCCGCGCAGCTAGCTGCGCGGCGCGCGACACCGACCACCCATTTCCACGGAAGGTAGCAATGAAAATCTCACTGTTCTATGAATTCGCTTTACCGCGTCCTTGGGCGCCTGACGACGAGCGGATCATGCTGCAGGACTGCCTCGATGAGGTCGAAGCCGCGGACAAGGCCGGATTCTCCACCGTCTGGCTCACCGAACATCACTTCCTCGAGGAATACTGTCATTCCACCGCGCCGGAGATCTTCTTGGCCGCGGCCAGCCAGCGAACCAAGAACATCCGGCTGGGATTTGGGATCATGCACCTGCCGCCCGCGGTCAATCACCCGGCCCGGGTGGCCGAACGCATCGCGACCCTGGATCTGCTGTCCAACGGACGAGTCGAGTTCGGCACCGGAGAGTCGTCCTCGATTGGGGAACTCGGCGGATTCAACATCGATCCGGCCGACAAGCGTGGGCAATGGGAAGAGGCCCTCGAGGTGGCGATCCGGTGCATGATCGAGGAGCCGTTCGCCGGATTCACCGGCGACCACATCCAGATGCCGGCTCGCAATGTGATCCCCAAGCCGATGCAAAAGCCGCATCCACCAGTGTGGGTCGCGTGCACCCGCCCGGCCACCGTGCAGATGGCCGCCCAAAAGTGCATCGGTGCGCTGAGTTTCGCTTACACCGGACCGGGTCCGCTCACCGAGCGGGTCAACGGGTACTACAAGGAGTTCGAAGAGAACGGCACGCCGGTGACTCCCGCGATCAACCCCAACATCCTGGCCATCGGGGGTGACCTGTCGATGATGGTGGCCAAGACCGATGAGCAGGCACTGCAACGGCTGGGGCAGGGCGGCGGTTTCTTCTCCTTCGGGATCATGCACTACTACATGACCGGGATTCACACGCCCGGGCGTACCGGAGTGTGGACCCGGTATCTCGAAGAGATCGAGAAGGACCCGACATTGGCTTACGGCCCCGGACGCGGCGCCATTGGATCCCCGGCTACCGTGCGCGAATTCCTGCGTGGCTATGAGGAAAGCGGCGTGGACGAAATCATCCTGCTGCTCAACCCGCGCAGTCATGAGGGAACCATGGAATCCATCGAGTTGATGGGCAAGGAGGTGCTGCCCGAGTTCATCGAGCGCGACGCGAAGGCGGTGGCGGACAAGGCCGCGAGACTGGCTCCTGTCATCGAGAAGGTGCAAGCGCGGCGCCAGGAATCGAATGCGCCACAGTTCGACGAGGCCTACTCGTTCGGCGGGTTGCCCACCGGTCGCGGTGGCAAGTTCACTGCCAGCGAGATTCCCGAGGCCATGGCGGAGATCAACGAAGGCCGGGTGCAAGCGGCGCAGCGCCTGAAGGAACAACGCAAGTAGCCGACCAGCACGGTAAGCGGATCGGGAAAGGCCGGTGGCCCAGATCGAGCAGCTATGGCGCTATGACGGCCGTCGTGCCGTGGTCACCGGATGCGCATCGGGCATCGGCGAGCGGGCCGTGCATCAGCTGACCGGACTCGGGGCGCAAGTCGTCGGACTCGACCAGCGCCAACCCGGGTATGAGATCAGCGAGTTTCACCAGCTCGATCTCGCCGACCCCGGGTCCATCGATCGAGCCGTCGATGCCGTCGGCGGGCCCGTCGATGCGTTGTTCAACATCGCCGGTGTTTCGTCCGGAATTGGTGACCCGCTGCTGGTCGTCACGATCAACTTCCTGGGGTTACGCCATCTCACCGAGGCACTGCTGCCGATGATGGGCCCGGGTTCGGCGATTGTGAGCGTGTCGTCACTAGCAGCCGCCGGCTACCGCGAACACCATCGCGCCGTGGCGCCGCTGTTGAACACCACGACGATGGTCGAGGGGATCGATTGGTGCAAACGGCACCTGGAGGTGCTGGGCGCCGGCTATCAACTCTCCAAAGAAGCGGTGATCCTCTACACGATGCGAAGTGCGGTCGGTCTCGGTGCGCGGGGCATCCGCATCAACTGCACCGGGCCGGGGGTGACCGAGACGCCGATTCTGGATCAGCTCACAACCGCCTACGGAGCCGAGTTTCTCGACGATATCGCCAAGCCGCTGGGCCGGGTCGCAACTCCGGGTGAACAGGCTTCGGTTTTGGTGTTCCTGAATGGTCATGCAGCCAGTTATATTTCGGGTCAGGTCGTATGGGTTGACGGTGGAAACGTGGCGGCATCGATCGCTGGAGAACTCGGGGAAGGACGGGCCTGATGGCAGAGTTGACTGAGTTCCGACGTGTGGCACGGGAGCTCAGCAACTGGGGGAGGTGGGGCGACGCTGACGAGTTGGGCACGCTGAACTTCATCACCGCCGAGAAGGTCCAGCGGGCGGCGAGCTTGGTCCGGCACGGGAAGGTGTTTGCGCTCGGCGTCGACTTCGGGTCATCGGGGCCTCAGGGCGCTTTCGGCTTCCGGCACAATCCAATACATCTGATGACGATCGACGGCGGCGACGCCAGTTCGTTGGCGCAGTACGGGCCGGGGTGGGAGCAGAACCCGACCGCGAGGCAGATGGGCAAGTATCTGGTCGACAACCCATTCCGCTTCAACGACGACATGATCATCATGCCGCTACAGGCGGCCACCCAGTGGGATGCGCTGTCCCACGTGTACTACGACGACCAGCTCTACAACGGCTTCCCCGCCGACTCGGTGACCAGCCAGGGCGCCTATCACTGCGGTATCGACAAGGTCGATGTCAAAGGCATCACCTCGCGCGGAGTGTTGCTCGACCTGGTGCGTCATCGCGGAGCCGAGGTCTTTTTGGAGCACGGAAACCCGATCACTCCCGAGGAACTGGACGACGTGGCGCGCTCTCAGGGCGTCACCATCGAGTCCGGCGATATCGTGCTTATCCGGACTGGTTGGTGGACAAGATTTCTCATGACCGCAAACAAGACCGAGCCTTACTCGGGGCTGGACTGGCGATGCGCGCAGTGGCTGCACGATCACGAGGTTGCCGCGGTCGCTTCCGACAATCTGCAAGTCGAAGATCCGGTATCTGGCGTCGATGGTCTGTTTCTGCCGTTGCATCTGCTGTGCCTGCGTGACATGGGACTGATGCTCGGCGAATACTGGGACCTGACCGCGCTGGCCGCCGATTGCGCCGCCGACGGGGTTTATGAGTTCCAGCTCGTTGCGCCGCCGCTGCGATTTGTCGGCGCGGTAGGCTCGCCGGTCAACCCGATCGCAATAAAGTAGTGCGGATTCATCGTCGCGCGGTCGCGGTCGACGGCTTGCCTACCAGCTATCTGGAGGCGGGTGACGGGGACCCGGTGGTCTTGCTGCACGGCGGTGAGTTCGGGGCCAGCGCCGAAATTGCCTGGGAACACAACATCGGCGTGCTCGGCGCCCGATTCCGGGTGCTGGCGCCCGACCTCCTGGGCTTCGGGCAGTCGGCCAAGGTGGTTGATTTCGTCGACGGCCGCGCAATGCGCATTCGCCATGTGGCGAGGTTCTGCGATGTGCTCGGCGTTGACTCCGCGCACTTCGTGGGCAATTCGATGGGGGCCATCATGCTGCTGACCGACACGACCTCAGACGCGCCGATGCTGCCCGTGCGGACCATGGCGATCATCTGCGGCGGCGGGCAGATTCAGCAGAACCGCCACTTTGACGCACTACAGAGCTACGACGCGACCCTGCCGGCAATGCGGCGCATCGTGGCAGCGCTATTTCACGACGCCCGCTATCCGGCCGACATGGACTATGTGCAGCGCCGATACGATTCGAGTATCGCGCCGGGGGCGTGGGAAGCCGTGGCGGCAGCCCGCTTTCGTCGCCCCGGTGCACCCCCCTCGGCTACCCCGTCCAGCAGTCGCCGGTATGACCGCATCACGGTGCCCACGATGGTGGTGGAGGGGCGCAACGACAAGCTGCTTCCCAGCGGCTGGGCCGAGCAGATCGCCGGGCAGATCCGGAACGGACACTCGCGGGTTGTCGACCGTGCCGGGCACTGTCCGCAGATCGAACGGGCCGGTACCGTCAACGAGCTGATGCTGGATTTTCTCGGTCGCTGAACCCACCGGGTGCCGCGTCGGGGCCTGCCTTTAGAAGATGTAGTCCAGCAGCGTCATCATGCCGGCCTCGCGGTGGTAGCTGTTGTGGCAGTGCAGAACCCAATATCCGGGGTTGTCCGCAACCAGCACCGCCCGCAGCTGTTGCCCCGGCAGCACGATAACGGTGTCCTTGCGTGCCCCGGGCGTGCCGTCGGGTTTGATCATCTGAAATGTGTGGCCGTGCAGATGGATCGGGTGGTACATCATCGTGGGGTTGTCGAACATCAGGGTTGGCCGTTCGCCGAGCCGCACGGTCAGCGGATGCGTCTTGCTGTAAGGCTCCCCGTTGATGGTCCAGTCGTATTTCGCCATCGTTCCGCCCAGCGTGATCGGCAGGCTCATCTGGGGGTCGGGCCGGCCCAGATTGACAGCCGTTGTGGCGGTGAACATTTCCACGGTTCCCACCCGCTTGTTGAGTTCGGCGGGCCGAAACTGTGGGTCGGGTGCGGTGCCGGAGCCGGTGGACAGCAGGGCACGCGCCAGCGCGTTCTTTCCCTCCGCGGAGGCGACCAGCGGGAAGACGCCGTCGGCCGCGGTGACGATCACGTCGTAGCGTTCGGCCATTCCGATCAGCAGCGCGTCGACCTGGGTCGGAATCACCGGGTAGCCGTCGGTGTGGGTGACGGTCATCGTATGCCCGGCCAATGCGACACGGAACGCGGTGTCGGAGGCGACGTTGATGATGCGGATCCGGATTCGCTGACCAGGCTTGGCCTTGAACGAAGTGGGTGCCGCCGGAATTCGCCCGTTGACCAGGTAGTACGGGTAGGCGATGTCCCCGGCATCTCCGCCGAGCAGGTCGCTCGACCCGACTTCGCCGCTTTCTTCATCCGGCTTACCCGTCGCCGATGTGGTTGTGGTGGGAGATGTCTTACTGGTTCCGGTGGTTGTCGTTGTCGTGCTGGTTTTTGTGGTCGGAGTTGTCGTGGTGGTCGTCGTACTGGTGGACGTGCTTGGGGCGGTCGATGACCCCGGGAGTTCTTGCATGCGGGGCTTGTTCGGATCCACCAAGGCGTCGAAAAGCTGTTGCGGGCTCTTGCCGACACCGTCGGTCCAGTCGTCGAGGACAACAATCCATTCGGCGTCGTAGCGGTTGGGTTCGGTCGGATCGTCGACGATGAACGGCAGGTACAGGCCGTGGTCGTCCTCGAGGCCGACATGCGGGTGTGCCCAGTAGGTGCCCGCATTCGGGACCGAGAACCGATAGGTGAAGTCCTGGTCTGCGCCGATGTTGGGGGTCGCGGGCTCGGCGCCATCCATGTCGTTGCGTAGCGCGATGCCGTGCCAGTGCACGGAGGTGGCGCGGTCGAGCCGGTTGGACACCGCGACCACCACCTCGTCGCCGACGCTGGCCCGGATCAGCGGTCCCGGAACCGTGTTGCCGAAGGCCAACGTTTGCACCACCGGCCCGCCCAGATCGATCTGTGCCTGTTGCGGGGTGAGGCTGGCGGTAACCGTTCGCCCGGTGTGCGGACGGGCTCGCTCGGCGGCCGCGATCGCATCGGCCATGGCCGTTTCGCCGGTCTGCGTGGTCTGCGAGTGGCCGCAACCGGCCAACGCCAGCCCGCCTGCGATGCCGGCGCCGATGAAGCCGCGCCTACTGAGCTGTGCGCTCCCGAATGGGTGGCCGCCCGTTGGCAGTACCGGCATTAACCGCTCCTCGTCTCGATCGATTCGGCTGTGCGCATATACCCTGTTTACCCTGCTAGGACATCAGGCATCCCGCAACCCGGAGCTCACCCTTTACGCTATACCGGTAGGGGGTATATAGTGAGCCGCATGAAAGGCCGCCGCGTGGTGTGGACGCGATCCGCGATCGTCGCGCTGGCCTTGGCGTGGGCCGCCGCGGTGGTCGCGGCGCAGTGCTGGTTGCCGCAGGTGCACTTGCAGCCGGCGCATTCCGATCACCCCTTGGCGACATCGGTGGGTAGTGAGTTCGTGCTCAGCGCCGACCACGCGCACCTCGTGGACAATTCGACCCCTCCATGCCCGGAACAATTCGCGACGGCGGTGTTGCCCCGGACGGCCACGATGTCGTTCGAATCCGCTCCGGTGGCCGCCGCGGCGGGGATTCCGGGCATTCTCACCTATCTCGTGGTGCCGGCCGGGCGTGGCCCGCCATCGGTGCCAGTCTATGTTCGCGCGGGTCAAGATCTGCTGACCCGGTACTGCCGCGCTCGTCGCTGACTGGTCAGCGCCAGGTCATGGGGACAAACCCGGGCCGGGGACCGCTGACCCACATCAAATTGCCGCAGCGCCATCGCGGCCAAATGCAGAAGCGACGAGACAATGAACCCCAATTTGCCCTTGGTAAACGCAGCAAATTCCGCTGGCGACAATCTGAACATTTCACCCACAACGCTTCCCGGCCGCTCACACCTGACCTCGATGCGGCCGCGGCAGACTCGGGATCGGTACCGTGTTGTTCCCGAGGGATACCACCCCATTCCCGGTCGTAACCGGCACCCGGGCACCATGGTCGGCAACACCCCGGTGCTCTGGGTGTCGGGGGACGCGAGTCCAGTCGGCAGCGCCGATCGTGGATTCTGGGCCAAGCTGGAAGGCTTCAACCCCGGCGGCATGAAAGACCGCCCTGCCATGCACATGGTGGAACGGGCCCGCGCCCGCGGTGATCTGGCCCCCGGAGCGGCCATCGTCGAGTCAACGAGCGGCACGCTGGGGTTGGGCCTGGCGCTGGCCGGTTCCGTCTACGGCCACCCGGTCACGCTGGTCACCGATCCGGGGCTGGAGCCGATCATCGCGCGCATGCTGACCGCCTATGGTGCCCGCGTCGACATGGTGACCGAACCGCACCCGGTCGGGGGCTGGCAACAAGCCCGCAAGGACCGAGTCGCTCAGTTGTTGGCCGCTGACCCCAGTGCCTGGAATCCCGACCAATACAGCAACCCCGACAACGTCGACGCCTACCGGCCGCTGGCGCTCGAGATGGCGGCTCAACTCGGTCGAGTCGACGTGTTGGTGTGCTCGGTGGGAACTGGTGGACATTCATCGGGTGTTGCGCGGGTGCTCCGCGAGTTCAATCCCGCCATGCGACTGATCGGTGTGGACACCATCGGCTCCACAATCTTTGGTCAGCCCGCGTCGAGCAGGCTGATGCGCGGGCTGGGGTCGAGCATCTTTCCACGCAACGTCGATTACAGCGCCTTCAATGAAGTGCACTGGGTTGCCCCCGCCGAAGCCGTCTGGGCCTGCCGGTCCATGGCCGCTACCCACTACGCCAGCGGCGGATGGAGCGTCGGAGCGGTCGCCCTGGTCGCCGGATGGGCCGCGCGCACCTTGCCGTCGGACATCACTATCGCCGCGGTGTTTCCCGACGGTCCCCAGCGCTACTTCGACACGGTTTATAACGACGACTACTGCAACGAGCACGGGCTGCTTGGTCAGCGACCCGCGACTGAGCCGGAGGTGATCGCCTCACCCTCGGCCGCGGTGGTGCAACGTTGGACGCGTAGCGCGACGGTGATCGACCCGACCCAGGTAGCGGCGTGATGGGCTTCCTGGCGCAGTTCCGCAGCTTCAACCGGCCCAGCCGGGTGCTGATGATCAACCAGTTCGGCATCAACGTCGGCTTCTATATGTTGATGCCATACCTGGCCGACTACCTGGCGGGACCGCTCGGTCTGGCCGCATGGGCGGTGGGTTTGGTGATGGGCGTGCGCAACTTCTCCCAGCAGGGCATGTTCTTTGTGGGTGGGACGCTCGCCGACCGGTTCGGCTACAAGCCGCTGATCGTTGCCGGTTGTTTGATCCGTACCGGTGGGTTTGCGCTACTGGTGGTCGCGCACTCGCTGCCCAGTGTGCTGATTGCCTCGGCGGCAACGGGTTTCGCCGGAGCGCTGTTCAACCCCGCGGTGCGTGCCTATGTGGCCGCGGACTCCGGTGATCGCAAGCTCGAAGCGTTTGCGATGTTCAACATCTTTTATCAGGCCGGGATCCTGCTGGGCCCGCTGGTGGGGCTGGCCTTGCTGACGCTCGATTTCCGGATGACGGTGCTGGGGGCCTCGGCCGTCTTTGCGGTCTTGACCGCCGCTCAGCTGATGGCGTTGCCCCAGCATCTGGCCGACCCTGACACCAAGAACGAGTCGATTCTGCAGGGCTGGAAGGCGATTGTGCGCAACCGCTCGTTCCTGGGCTTCGCAGCCGCCATGACGGGTGCCTACGTGCTGTCGTTCCAGGTCTACCTCGCCCTGCCCATACAGGCATCGTTGCTGGCGCCTGGCCACCAATCAGTTTTGGTAGCGGCCATGTTCGCGGTATCCGGGCTGATCGCGATCGCCGGCCAGCTACGCATCACCCGCTGGTTCGCCGCGCACTGGAGGGTAAGTCGCAGCCTGGTGGTCGGGGCCGCGATCTTGGCCATGGCGTTCGTGCCGCTCGCGATGGTGCCTAACGCGCAACGTTTCGGCACCGGGGCCGCGGTCGCGGCGCTGTTGGTATCGGCGAGTTTGCTCGCTGTCGCTTCGGCGGCGTTGTTTCCCTTCGAAATGCGCACCGTGGTGGTGCTGGCCGAAGACAAACTCGTGGCGACACACTATGGCTTCTACAGCACGATAGTCGGCGTCGGAATCCTGGTCGGCAACCTTGCGGTGGGCTCGCTGATGAGCGTGGCACACCGTTTTGGCGCCGATGAACTCGTCTGGGGTGGATTGATTCTGATCGGTCTCGCGGCGGTGGTCGGCCTGTATCAGCTGGACCGGCAGGCGACGCGCGCCGAGCGACTGAGCCGCCGTCATCCACCGGCGCAGCTCTGCCAACAGGCGGCCTAGTCGCGCGCAGGAACCCCGAGTCGGCCCCGCCGCAGTGGCCTAGTGCGCTGGGCTAGCCCGCGGCCAGCCAGTCACTGAAGTGGGTGGGGTAGATGGTCACATCCTCGCCGTCGGTGGGGACGATGCTGTGCTCATCGAGCACCGCGCCGAAGTAGCGGGCGTTGGGATCGGTGCGTACCTGGCGGGAATCGCCATGTGCGGCAAGCCCCATTCGGACGAAGTCGTCCATGCCGAACTTGTCCGGGCCGGCGATGTTGGTGATCCCGTTGAGCGGATTGCTGATCGCAGCTCGAGTGACGCCGGTTGCCACATCGCTGGCCGCGATAGGCTGGATGGCCGCGGTGTGTGACAGGCGCACGGTGTCGCCATCGGTAGCCGAATCGGCAATTCCGATCACGAATTCGAAGAACTGGGTAGCCCGCACAATGGAATACGGCAGATCCGATTCCTCGATCAGCTTCTCCTGGGCGCACTTGGCCCGCAAGTAGCCGCTGTTGGGCACCCGGTCGGTGCCCACGATGGACAGCGCGACGTGGTGGCGCACACCCGCTGTTTGCTCCGCCGCGAGCAGGTTCTTGGTCGATGTGGTGAAGAAATGCAGTACGTCGTCGTCGGCAAAGGAGGGGGAATTGGACACGTCGACCACCGCGTCGGCTCCGGCAACGGCATCGGCCAGCCCCTCGCCGGTGAGCGTGTTGACGCCCGAGCGCGGCGATGCAGCGACGGCCTGGTGCGCTAGCCCGGTCAACTGGGCGACGACTTGCGATCCGATCAGCCCGCTGCCGCCGATAACCAGAATCTTCATGGTCAAGCCCCTCCCGGTCCGCGTGATGGAATTGCTCAATCCAGCATCCTCCGTTTTCGGCCGATGAAACAGGGAAAGTCCGTGGTTTTGGCGGGTCGCCGGGTGGCGTCAGGGTGATGACGGCTCCGTGTGACAGCAATGGAAACTAAATCAACTGCTTGACTTAACCTGGCGCGCGCGGATTAACTCGTTCTGTGGTCGACGAATTGGCCGGCAAAGTAGCGATCGTCACCGGCGGGGCCTCCGGTATCGGGCGCGCCACGGTGGCGCGGTTTATCGCCGAGGGTGCGCGGGTTGTGATCGCCGACGTCGAAGCGGAGCGTGGTGAGTCCTTGGCGGCCGCGCTGGGCGCCGATGCCATGTTCTGTCGGACCGACGTCTCCCAACCCGAACAGGTCGCGGCGGTGGTGGCGGCCGCCGTCGACAACTTCGGCGGCTTGCACGTGATGGTGAACAATGCCGGTGTCTCCGGCGCCATGCACCGCAGATTCCTCGATGACGACCTGGCCGATTTTCACCGCGTGATGACGGTCAACGTGCTGGGAGTGATGGCCGGCACCCGTGATGCCGCCCGGCAGATGGCCGCCCACGGCGGAGGATCGATCGTCAATCTCACCTCCATCGGCGGGATTCAGGCAGGCGGGGGAGTGATGACGTATCGGGCCTCGAAGGCGGCGGTGATTCAATTCACCAAATCGGCGGCGATCGAGCTGGCGCACTACGAGATTCGGGTCAATGCGATCGCGCCGGGCAACATCCCCACCCCGCTGTTGGCGTCGTCGGCGGCGGGAATGGATCAAGAGCAAGTCGAGCGGTTCACCGCGCAGATTCGCCAGACCATGCGTGAGGACCGGCCACTGAAGCGCGAGGGCACGCCCGAGGACATCGCCGAAGCGGCGTTGTACTTCGCCGGTGAACGGTCGCGATATGTCACCGGGACCGTTCTTCCCGTGGACGGCGGGACGGTGGCGGGCAAGGTGATTCGCCGCAGCAGGTAGGGCGGCCCGCCGCTCAGCGGGAGGATTCTCGGGTCGCCTCTTGGGCGAGTTTCACCCGGGAGGTGACCCCAAGCTTGGTGTACACGTGGGTCAGATGGGATTGGACCGTGCGCGGTGAAACGAAAAGCCTGGCGGCGATGTCGTTATTGCTGAGCCCGTCGCTGACCAGCCTGACCACGTCGCGCTCCGTGGGTGTCAGCGATGCCCAGCCGGTGGCGGGGCGTTTGCGCGCGCCGCGGCCGCGTTGGGCGTAGGCGATTGCCTCCTCATCCGACAGCCCGGCGCCCTCGGCCCAAAGAGCCGCAAAGTCGTCTTCCTCCAGAGCGTTACGCAGGGTTCGTAGCGACGAATCGTAGTGGGAGTCGTAGATCTTGAACCGTACCGATCCCATCCGGTCTCGCATTGCCGCTGCCGCGCCGAAGAACCGGGCCGCTTCGCGGTGGTTGTCGAACTCAGTGGCCACATCCGCGAGGCATTCCAAGATGTCGGGGACGCCCAAATAGGCGCGAACGCCGCAAGCGTGTATGAGTGCCTGGTGAGCGTCCCGCTCAGCCCGGTCGTGCTCGCCCAACGCAAGCGCCACGCGTGCGCGCGTCGTGCGCGCCTCCATCGCGTAGAACGGACGAGACGCGGTTGCCGAGACCGCTTCATCTGCGCGACGTCGTGCCGTGTCGAAGTCCTCGGATGCCACGGCTGCTTGCGCGATTTGGTTGAAGAAGACCGCGGCCGTATCAGGCTGGACACTCGCGTGACGAAGCGCGGCCTCACCGGCATCCCGTGCCGTCGCGAGATCGCCGGCCGCCAGGGCCGCAGCGGAGAGCGCTCCATAGCCAATGCCCTGGTACAGGCCCCCGAGACTTTGGCCGGCTTCGATGGCCGCGCCGGCTGAGATGCGAGCCGCATCGGTATCTCCGCGATGGGCGAGTGACCAGCCGGCGATCGTCTGGCCGAGCACCTTCGAGATCTCGTCGTGAGCTGCCTCGGACTCGGAAACCACTTTCGCGCACTGCTTGGCGGCCGCGTCGAGTTCGCCGTTCCAGAGCTGTGCCCAGCCAAGCCACAAGCGGCATTCCCGCGAATGGAATCGGTCACCGATGGAGTCGGCGAAGTCGCGGCCTTCTTCGGCGGCGGTGCGGGCTTGGATGGGATCTCCGCTGATGATCCCGGAATAGGCCTGCGTGCCCAGGATCTGGCTCAACCTCCATCGGTCGTCCGTTGCGCGGGCTAGCTCGACCGCCTCGGCGAAGTATGGCCTGGCCAACTCGGGGTGATAGCTGGCGATTACCGAACAGGCGGCCAGTGCCCGCGTCAGCAGCGCCGGGTCGTCGAAATAGCGCGCGATCGATAGCGCTTGCCTAGCGTCGTCCATGCTGTCGGTGGCGCCCACCCATGCGTTGAGCACGGCCTTGTCCGCCAGGGCTCTGATCCGCACCGGCGTCGTAATGTCGACGTGTCGCGTGTCGAGATCGGCAAGTGCAGAGTTGAACCAGGTCAACCCTTCCTGGATGCGGCCGCGGGTGAGCCACAACGGCTGCAGCGACGCGGTCAATGTTAAAGCCTCATCGGGATTGGAGTTTTCGCGGCTCCAGGCGAATGCGGCGCGCAGGTTGTCGATCTCAATCTCGGCTTGTTCGAGGCGCTGCTCATGGTCGGTGTGCTTCGGCGAGTCGAGTCGCGCGGCCATTGTCGTGTAATGGTCGCGGTGGCGGGTCCGTACCGAATCGGCCTCGCCGGACTCGGCGAGCTTTTCCAAAGCATACTGGCGCACCGTTTCCAGTATTCGGTATCGCGTTCGGTCAATGAGGTTTTCGGCCACCACAAGCGATTTGTCGACCAGTAGGGTGAGTTGATCCAGCACCTGGAAGCGCTGCACATCGGTGGTTCCAGCCACGGCCTGGGCTGCCTCGAGATCGAACCCGCCCAAGAAAACGGCCAGCTGGCGGAACAGGATCCGTTCTGGCTCACTGAGTAAGGCGTGTGACCAGTCCACGGATGCGTGCAACGTCTGTTGGCGTCGCACCGCGGTTCGTGCACCGCCGGTCAGCAATCGGAACCGGTCGTGCAGACCCACCACGATCTCAGGCAAGGACAGCGCCCGTACCCGCGCCGCCGCCAGCTCGATCGCCAACGGTATTCCGTCGAGGCGACGGCAGATTTCCGCGACCGCAGGAGCCGTATTGTCGTTGCTCGCGAAATCGGGTGCCACTCGACGCGCCCGATCGACAAACAGCTCCATGGCTTCGTCGGCCAACGACAGCGAAGGCACCCGCCAGGTCACCTCACCGGGAACCCCGATGGGCTCCCGGCTGGTGGCAAGCAAAGTGAAGCTGCTGGAAGCGCCGAGCAGCGGGAGGACCAACTCCGCAATGGTGTCGAGCAGATGCTCACAATTGTCGAGCACGATGAGCATTTGGCGACCGGCGACGAACCGCAGCAGCGTGTCCACCGTCGAGCGGCCCGGCTGGTTCGGCAGGCCAAGTGCGCGGGTCATCGAAATCGGCACCGCGTCTGGGTCGGTGACCGATGCCAGATCGACCCACCAGACACCGCCGTCGTACTCGCCTGCGACCTCGCCCGCGATCTGCACCGCCAGCCGGGTCTTGCCAACCCCGCCGGCCCCGGTCAAGGTCACCAACCGCTGCTCGGCCAGCAGTTGGCGGACATGGGCCATCCCCGCATCACGGCCCACGAAATTCGTCAGCTGCACCGGTAGACCATGGGTGGCGGCGGCCTTCGACAGTCGTAAGGCTGGGAACTCATTGCACAGGTCTGGATGACACAGTTGCACCACGCGTTCAGGGCGAGGTAAATCCCGCAGCGGGTGGGTGCCCAGATCGCTTAACCAGGCTCCGGCCGGGAGCTGGTCCAAGACCAACTGTTCGGTGGCACCGGAAAGTACGGTTTGGCTGCCGTGCGCCAATTCGCGCAACCGTGCGGTTCGGTTGATGGTCGGGCCGATGTAGTTGGTCGGATCGTTTGGGTCACGCATCCGAACCTCGCCGGTGTGCAGTCCGATGCGTAGCCGGATCGGGGCCAGCGGGGCGCGCTGCAGCGCCAGGGCACAAGCCACGGCATCACTGGCGCGGGCGAACGCGACCACGAAGCTATCGCCCTCGCCCTGCTCGACCGGCCGTACTCCGTCGTGAGCCGCAATCACCTCGGCCAGAATCTGATCGAGCTGGGTGATTGCGGCTGCGGCTTGGTCGGGCTGGTTGTCCCACAGTCGGGTCGAGCCCTCGACGTCGGCCAGCAGCAACGTCACCGTTCCCGTCGGCAAACCGTTCATGCCTAGGTCGCTCCAATTCAGCTGCGGCGTGTCTGCTCGCGCTTCGATGTGGTCATGCTTACCAGCATGGATCGGTGGTCCGCCGCAAAACATCAGTAGAAATGCGCAGAGTGCGGCGGCCGGGTCGGGTAGCGCCACGGCGCAACCGGCCGATACGTCGCTGTGGCCCCTTCAGTCGCACCGGCCACAGCGGCTCTGTGCCGGGCTTTCGCGTTTTAAATCAATCGCTTGACTTAATACTTCGGTGCGCGGTTGACTAGGTGTCATGACCGCCGTTGGCAGGGCCGTTCGCGGTGAACGGGCCAGCTCCACGCAAGAGGCGATCCTGGTCGCGGCCGAGCGGCTGTTTGCCGAGCACGGTGTGTTCGCGGTCTCCAACCGCCAGGTCAGCGAGGCGGCGGGGCAGGGCAACAACGCCGCGGTGGGGTATCACTTCGGCACCAAGACCGATCTGGTTCGCGCTATCGAGCAGAAGCATCGCGTGCCGGTCGAACGGCTTCGCGAGCAAATGGTGGCAGCGGCCGCCGCCAAGGGTGCGGCCGCGACGATGCGGGATTGGGTGGCGTGTTTGGTGTGCCCGCTCACCGAACACCTTGCGGTCCTGGGTAATCCGACTTGGTACGCACGGTTTGCCGCGCAGGCGATGACCGATCCCGCCTACCACAACATCATCGTCAAAGATGCGCTGAGTTCGCCGTCGCTGGTTCAGGTCATCGACGGCATCAACAGCTGTCTACCGGATCTGTCCGTCGACGTGCGCTACGAACGCAACCTGATGGCGCGAAACCTCTTGATGCACACCTGTGCTGATCTCGAACGTGCGCTTGCCGCGGGCACCTCGGTGCCGCGACCCTCCTGGCGCGGGGCCGCGACCGGACTGATCGACGCGATAACCGGCCTATGGCTGGCGCCTGTGACAGCGCGCGAGTGAGAAGGGGCGCAGATGAAAGTGATTGTCGATGAAAACGTCTGCGCATCGTCGGGCAACTGCGTGATGAATGCACCCGAGATATTCGACCAGCGTGACGAGGACGGTGTGGTCGTCCTGCTCAACGAGAATCCGCCCGCTGAGCTCGCCGAGGGTGCCCGCAGGGCGGCCGCGTCCTGCCCGGCGATGGCAATCAAGATCGAGGAGTGACCGTGTCCGACACGCTCGCAAGCCCCAGCCCCGAGACGGCGGCGGGAATCCCGGACTATCCGATGTCGCGGTCCGCGGGCTGTCCGTTCGCCCCGCCGCCAGGAGTCATGGCCCTGGCGGCAGCTAGGCCGCTAACCAGGGTGCGCATCTGGGACGGCAGCACACCGTGGCTCATCACGGGATATGAGCAAGTGCGCGAGCTGTTTTCCGACTCACGGGTAAGCGTTGATGATCGGCTGCCGGGCTTCCCGCACTGGAATGCGGGCATGTTGTCGACCGTTCACAAGCGTCCCCGCTCGGTGTTCACCGCCGACGGCGAAGAGCACACCCGATTTCGGCGGATGCTGTCGAAACCGTTCACCTTCAAGAGGGTGGAAGCACTACGCCCCACCATCCAGCAGATCACCGACGAGCACATCGATGCGATGCTGGCCGGCCCGCAGCCAGCCGACCTTGTTGCCAAACTGGCCCTGCCGGTGCCGTCGTTGGTGATCAGTCAACTGCTGGGGGTGCCCTACGAGGACGCCGAGATGTTTCAGCACCACGCCAATGTCGGGCTGGCCCGGTACGCGACCGGTGCGGACACCGTCAAAGGCGCGATGAGCCTGCACAAGTATCTGGCTGAGCTGGTCGAAGCCAAAATGGCGAACCCGGCCGAAGACGCGGTCTCCGATCTGGCCGAGCGGGCCAAGGCCGGTGAGCTCAGCGTCAAGGAGGCCGCCCAGTTGGGCACCGGCTTGCTGATCGCCGGACACGAGACCACCGCAAACATGATCGGTCTTGGCGTGCTCGCGTTGCTGGTGAACCCCGACCAGGCTGGGATTCTGCGGGATGCCCACGACCCCAAGATCGTCGCGAATGCGGTCGAGGAACTGCTGCGCTACCTCAGCATCATTCAAAACGGCCAGCGCCGGGTCGCCCACGAAGACATTCACATTGGCGGAGAAACCATCCGCGCCGGCGAAGGCATCATCATCGATCTCGCTCCGGCGAACTGGGATGCGCACGCGTTCGCCGAACCGGATCGGCTATATCTGCACCGCGCGGGCGCCGAGCGCAACGTCGCCTTCGGCTACGGCAGGCACCAGTGCGTCGGCCAACAGCTCGCCCGCGCCGAGTTGCAGATTGTCTACCGCACTCTCTTGCAGCGCATCCCCACGCTGACGCTGGCCACTGCGCTCGAAGACGTCCCGTTCAAAGACGACCGCCTGGCCTATGGGGTCTACGAACTACCCGTGACCTGGTGACCACTGTCTCAACCCGGATCCGAATGGAGGATCAATGATGTCGGCCCCAACCAGCTCCGTCTCGCTCTACCCGCCGGAAGGCTTTGGAGCACCGAAGAATCGCCGGGGACATGCCAGCGGCATCAATGTGGGGCTGCCCGAGGGCACGGTGGTGTTCTCGGCCGACAATCACATATCGCTGGCCGCCGACATCTTCTATGAGCGCTTCCCGGACGATCTGAAGGACAAGGCACCGCGTATCTGGTACGAAGACGGTGCTTTTCAGGTCGGGCGCAAGGGCCAGTCGTTCCTTCCGGGCGACTTCAGCGCGGTCCTCATGCAATACGATGACCTGCCCGGGGCCGCCAGCACCAACATCGAGGCGAGGATCCAGGAACTTCGTGAGGACGGGGTCGACAAGGAGCTCGCCTTTCCCAACGCGGTGCTCGCCCTCTTTCACTACCCGGACAAGATGCTTCGGGAACTCGCATTCCGCATTTACAACGAGTACATCGCCGAACTGCAGGAGCGCTCCGCCGGTCATTTCTACGGTGCCGGGCTGATCAACTGGTGGGACCCCGACGGAACTCGCCGCACCCTAGAGGAACTGAAATCGCTTGGACTCAAGACCTTTTTGATGCCGCTAAACCCGGGCAAGGACGACGACGGCAACCCTATCGACTACGCGAGCACGACCATGCGGCCAGTCTGGGACGAGATCGAGGCTTCCGGCATGCCGATCACCCACCACATCGGCGAGACCCCGCCCAAGAGCCCCTGTGAGTTCAACAGCGTCGTCGTCGGGATGATGATCAATATCGACGGATTCCGGGAGACGTTTTCCAAGTACATCTTCGGCGGCATCCTCGACCAGCATCCGGGTTTGCGGGTCGGCTGGTTCGAAGGCGGCATCGCCTGGGTGCCCTGGGCACTACAGGACGCTGAGCATTTGGTGGCGTCCTATCAGCACATGTTCAACCGGCCGCTCGAGCATGACGTTCGCTACTACTGGGACAAGCACATGAGCGCATCGTTCATGGTTGACCCGCTGGGACTGGAACTGATCGATCGCATCGGGGTCGGCAAGGTCATGTGGTCCTCGGACTATCCGCACAATGAGAGCACCTACGGCTATTCGGAGAAGTCGCTGGCCGCTGTCGTCGACGCGGTCGGGCCGCAGCATGCCGCCCGGATAGTCAGCGGCAACATCACCGAATTCCTGGGACTCTGAGGAGTTCTGATGACGACGTTCGCGCGGCCGCCCTCGCCTGAGATGCAGATTCCGGAGCGGCCGGACCTGACCCGGATGCGGCGCGAGACGGGGTCCAGGCTCCGCCGCGCGATGGCCGATCGCGGCGTCGACGCGATGATCTTGTTGGGTAACAGCGCCGTCGTCTACGCCACCGGCGCCAGTTGGCCGCTGGGAGACGCCGGGCTGTCCTACGTCGAGCGCCCGGTGGCGGTGGTGCTGGCCTGCGACCAGTGGCCGCACCTGTTTCTGCCGTTTCGGGAGGGCGCATCCCAGGAGTCGGAGTTGCCCGCCGATCACCTGCACGGTCCGGTCTACCTCGAATTCGACGAAGGAGTAGAGAATTTCGCGCGCCTGTTGTCGGAGCTGATCCCACCGGCAGCCACCATCGCGGTCGACGAGTTGACCGGTGCCATGGCACGAGCCGCAAAGCTGCTGTTCCCCAGCGGTGCCCCCGTCGATGCGAGCGCCGTCGTGAGTGCCGCCAAGGTGATCAAGACCTCAGATGAACTCGCGTGCATCCGCAACGCCGTCCGAATCACCGATGCGGCGATGGTGCAAGTGCACGAGGCGCTGGCGCCCGGGATTCGGCAGATCGAGCTATCCGCGCGCTTTCTGCGCCGGGCCTTCGAACTGGGCGCCACCGCCAGCATGCTCGAACCGATCTGGCAGGTCATGCCGGCAAGCAGGGCCGAGGGTGTGTGGACCACCCACGGCGACTTGGCGCTGCCGCTGCTGAGCACCGAGCGAGAACTCGCCGCAGGCGACGTGCTGTGGACCGACGTGAGCATCACCTACCAGGGCTACTGCTCAGACTTCGGGCGGACCTGGATCGTGGGGCGTGACCCGCAGCCACGGCAGCAGCAACAGTTCGACAGGTGGCGCGAGATCATGAGCGCCGTGGTCGGCGTGGCCCGCGCCGGCGCGACGGCAGCCGAGTTGGCCAGGGCCGCAACGGCGGCCAATGGCGGTGCTCGGCCCTGGTTGCCGCACTTCTATCTGGGCCACGGAATCGGTGTAAACGCGGCCGAAATGCCGATGATCGGAACCGATCTCGGTGAGGAGTTCGATGAGAACTTCGTGCTGGAGCCGGGCATGGTGCTGGTGCTCGAGCCAGTTGTGTGGGAAGACGGTACCGGAGGCTACCGCAGTGAAGAGGTTCTGGTGATCACCGAGGAGGGCTCGACGCGCTTGACCGACTACCCGTATGACCCTTATGTCGACTGAAGTACTGCCCGACAATAGAGCGCTGCGTTGTGGGCGCCGGCAACGTGCGCTCGAGCAGATGGCGGCCCACGATCTCGATCTCCTGGTTCTCGGTAGGCAGGCCAACGTCCGCTATGTCTCGGGCACTCCACAACTTTGGGTCGCCGGTACCAGGCCGTTCGGCCCCACCTGCGTCCTGGTCCGCGCGACAGGTGCCATTCATCTGCTCAGCACCTGGGATGAAGGCGTTCCCGATGACATCCCGCACGAGAACCTCTATGGCATCTCGTGGAACCCGATGAACACCATTTCGGTGCTCGAGCGCATCGACGGTGCCGCCACCGCCCGGCGGGTGGGGACCGACGCGCTGTCACCGGTCTTCGCCCAGCTGCTGCCGCAGGCATTTCCCAACGCGGAGCTGGTCGACGGCGAGCTCGCGATGCGCGCCGCCCGGCGGATCAAGACGGACGAGGAGGTGGTCGCGCTGCGGGCAGCCATCGCGGTCGCCGAGTCCGGGCTGGCCGCGGCGGTAGCCGAGCTGCGAACCGGGGTCGGTGAACAGCTGCTGGCCGGCGTGCTGGTGGAAGCGGTGGCGGCCGGCGGCGTCAGCACTCCCTCCAATCAGGATGTGGCGTGGGTGACTTCGCGCGAGCACCCGTGGCGGCGGGCCAGCGGCGATCGTCGCGTCCGGTCCGGGGACTTGGTGGCCTTCTCCGCGGGGGTCCTGGCCGGCGGATACATCGGCGAGGTGGGCCGAACCTGGCCCGCAGACGGTGTTGCGGGCGCCGCGCCGCTGTACCAACGATGGGCGAAGCTGTGGGATGGGCTGCTTTTAGCGTGCCAGCCGGGTGCGGGGGCCGGCGAATTGCTGAATGCCTACCGGCAGGCCGGAGAACCGGCGCCGCCGATGCCGGTAGCGCGGGGCCTGGGAATGGGCTTTGACCCGCCGGTCATCTCCGCCCAGCTGCCCGCGACGGCGGCCAATGACCGATTGGAGCCGGGAATGGTTCTTGCCGTGACGGGTTACGTGTGGGAGGCCGGGGTGGGCGCCGTGTTTGGCCGCGAAGCGGTGTTGGTCAACGCCGATGGACCCGAGGTGTTGACCGCCAGCCCGATGTGGCAGGCCTAGCCATGCCAAAATCGGAGCCGCCGGTGGACAAGGTGATCCGGTATGACAAGGACCCCGAGACCCGAATCGCCACCATCACCTTCGATCGCCCCGGCCATCTGAATGCGCCGACGATAGCCGCGCGACTGCGCTACGCCGATCTGCTGCACCGGGCCAGCATCGATGACGAGGTCAAGGTACTGGTGATTCGCGGCGAGGGAGAGGATCTGGGCTCGGGTGCGGATCTCGAAGAGTTCATGGAGGTGATGAACTCTCCGGATCAGGGCCCGCGGCTTGCCGAATTCCGGATCGGCGCTGAGGAGGTCAAGTATCCGCCGTTGGGCTCTTTTCGTCATGGCGCATCGGTCAGCCAGTGGTATGCCAATCCGAACGCCGGGATTCGTGGCCTGCAGGATTTCAAGAAGATCTCCATCCTGGAGGTCAAGGGTTACTGCTATGGCTGGCACTTCTATCAGGCGGCCGACGCTGATCTGGTGATCTCCAGCGATGATGCGCTCTTCGGGCATCCGTCATTCCGCTACTACGGCTGGGGTCCGCGGATGTGGTGGTGGGCGCAGACCATGGGCATCCGCAAGTTTCAGGAAATGGTCTTCACCGGAAGGGCTTTCACCGCCGCGGAGATGCAGGACTGCAACTTTCTCAACAGCGTGGTACCGCGCGAGGAACTCGAAGCCGAGGTGGCCAAGTATGCGTTGGCCTGTGCGCGCAACCGGCCTAACGACACGGTGTTCATGCAGAAGGTCTTCTTCGAAATCATGAAACAGTTCCAGGGCGAGTACATGGGCAGCCTGCTCAGTGGCTTCTTCGAGTCGATGGGCAGCGGTGTGCGGGCCGACACCGATGACCTCATGCTCGATGACGCCATCGAGCAGGGTCTGGGCGATGCGGTCAAGGACAATGACAGCCGGTTCCCACCGGAGTGGCGCCTGAGCAAGAAATCGCGGGCCAAAGACGGCACCGGCAAGCCTGCCAAGCAGAAGAAGAAAAAAGGTTAGTGGAGGCCACACCGTCAGCTCAGCCGCCCCTGGCCGGTTACCGGGTGGTGGATCTGTCCACCGGTATCGCGGGCGCATATTGCACCAAACTGCTCGCCGACGGCGGTGCTGACATCGTCAAAGTCGAGCCACCAGAGGGTGATCCGTTGCGCTGGTGGTCGGCTTCGGGCACCGCCATACCCGAGGGCAACGACGGCGCCCTGTTCAACTTCCTGGCCGGTAGCCAGCACAGCGTCGTCGCGGCACCCGAATCCGATCGCGACCTGGCGTTGGTCGAGGCGCTCCTGGCCGCCGCCGACGCGGTGGTGTGGTCGCCAGGTTCCAGAGTCGCTGAGCACCCGCGCCTTGGACCGCAAGAGCTGCACCGGCGCCATCCGCAGCTCACGGTCACGTCGATAACCCCGTTCGGGCTGGAGGGGCCCTGGCACGACCGGCCGGCGACCGAGTTCACCCTGCAGGCGTGGTCAGGCGCAATCATCGGGCTCGGACGTGGCCTCGCCGATCGCGCGCCCGTCTTCGTCGGCGGGCAAGTCGGCGAATACCTGGCCGGAGCATATGCCAGCGTGGCCACCCTGGCCTCCCGGCACCGCCGGATCAGCGATGGATGGGGAGAACTGATCGACCTATCCATGCTGGAGACCCAAATTCTCAGCCAGACTTACTATCCCGTCACCTATTTCGAAATGCTCGGCCGGCCATGGCGTGACGCTCGGCGGTTGACCGTACCGGGGGTGGCGTGTGCCCAAGACGGGCTGGTCGATCTGGGATGTGGAACCGCGCAGCAGTGGTTCGACCTGTGCGCGATGGTCGGTCACCCGGAGTGGATCGACGAGCAATCGCCGTTGTCGATCACCGAACAAGCCAACCTCCATGCCGAGGAGATCTACGACTGGCTGCGCAGCCATCCGTCCGACGAGATCCGGGAACTCGCGACGGCGTTCCGGATTCCCAACGCGCCGGTGGCCAATGGGGCCAACATCGCCTCGCTCGACCAATTTCAGGCGCGAGGTTCCTTTGTCCGCAACCCCCGCGACGGGTTCCTGCAACCGGCCCATCCGTACCGGATCAGTTCGGTGCACCTGCGCCGCCCCGGTCCGGCGCCGCGGCTCGGGGAACATGGCGACCACTACCGGACGGCCGAACTGAAGCCCAGGCCGGTACCGACGCCGCAGGTTCTGACGCGACTGCCTCTGAGTGGCATTCGCGTGCTCGACCTGACCACATTCTGGGCGGGACCGTCGTGCACGCACCTGTTGGCCATGCTCGGCGCCGAGGTGATCCACGTCGAATCGACCCGCCGTCCCGACGGTACCCGGCTGATTGCCGGCGTACCCGTGACCGAAGACCAATGGTGGGAGAAGTCGCCCATTTTCGTGGCGCTGAACACCAACAAGAAGGGTGTGACGCTGGACCTGGGGGATTCGCGGGGTCGGGAAGTGTTGCACCGGTTGATCACAACCTGTGACGTGATAGCCGAGAACTTCACTCCGCGCGTCCTGGACCAGCTGGGTCTGGATTTCACCACGGTGCAGTCGATTCGGTCTGATGCCATCCTGCTACGCATGCCTGGATTCGGCCTGGACGGACCGTGGCGCGACAATCCGGCGTTTGCTTATGTCATCGAGTCCGCGGCCGGAATAAGCTGGATGACGGGCTATCCCGACCTCACACCGTATGAGCCGTATTCGGTCGGCGATCCCAATGCGGGTGTGCATGCGGCCAATGCGCTGCTGCTGGCGCTCGAGCACCGGCGGCGCACCGGTCGGGGTGTGCTGGTGGAAGCGGCGATGGTGGACGCCGCGCTGAACATCGCTGCGGAGCAGGTCATCGAATACAGCGCGTACGGGCGGCTGCTGGAGCGCGCGGGCAACCGCGGCCCCGCCGCTGTGCCGCAAAACCTCTACCGCAGCTCTGACATCGACGAGTTCGGCCACCTGGACAGCTGGGTTGCTATTGCGGTCTCGACTGACCAGCACTGGCAGCAGCTGGGTGCTGCGCTCGGATCACCCTCTTGGGCAGCCGAACCAAGCCTGGCCACAGCGCCCGGCCGGCGGACCCACGAAGACGTCATTGACGACCATTTGGCGGCGTGGTGCGGGCAGCGGGGCAGCGACGAGATCGTGGCCACCCTATGGCAAGCCGGTGTACCGGTGGCCAAGGTGATGCAACCGCATCGGCAGTCGGAGTTGGCCCAGTTGGCTTCGCGCGGCTTCTTCGAGGTGGTGGATCATCCGGTGAACGGCCCGGCCAGGCTCAGCACGGTGCCGATGCGGCTGTCCGGTTGGCCAGGACGATTTCACACCGAACCAGCGCCCCTGTTGGGTCAGCACAACCGTGAGTTGCTGACCGAGCTGGGCCTGACCGCGGCGGAGATATCCGAGCTGGAATCTGACGGTGTTATCGGGGCGGCCTCGGCAATGTACTCGGCAACCTGAACAGCACCATGGCAATTGATCCCGCGGATGTCCTGCTCAACGGCCGGGTGGCGGTGGTGACCGGCGCGGGATCGGGGATTGGTCGTGGCGTCGCCGCTGGCCTTGCGGCGTTCGGTGCCTCGGTGGCGATATGGGAGCGGGACCCGCAAACCTGCGCGCAGGCCGCAGCCGAGGTTGGTGGCCTGGGCATCGCCATCGATGTACGCAGCGGCGACCAGGTGGACGCCGCCCTGCAGCGAACCCACGCCGAACTGGGCGAGGTAACCATCCTGGTCAACAACGTGGGCGGGGTGTTCTGGTCGCCGCTGCTGCAGACCAGTGAGAAGGGCTGGGATGCGCTCTACCGCAGCAACTTAGGTCATGTGCTGCTGTGTACCCAGCGGGTGGCCCGGCGGCTGGTTGCCTCGGGGCTACCGGGCAGCATCATGGCGATCACCTCGATCGAGGGAGTGCGGGCCGCGCCTGGTTACGCGGCGTACGCCGCCGCCAAGGCGGGCGTTGTCAACTACACCAAGACCGCGGCACTGGAGCTGGCGCACCACGGCATTCGGGTGAATGCGATCGCACCCGATATCACGATGACCGAGGGGCTGGCGCAGCTGGGCGACGCCGCGGCATTGGAGCACATAGGAAGTCTGGTCCCGTTGGGGCGCCCCGGTGATGTCGATGAGATAGCAAGTGTCGCGGTGTTTCTCGCCTCTGACATGGCGCGCTACGTCACCGGCCAGACAATTCACGTCGACGGTGGCACCCACGCCGCGGCGGGCTGGTACCGCGATCCGCAGACTGGCGAATACCGGCTGGGTCCGGGCTAGTGCCGCCAGCCTTCGGCGGCTTGCTCGTCGAATGTGCGGTCAATGCGGGCAAACCTGCGTTGAATCGAGGTGCGGGCGCCCTCGTGTGGCAGCACGTAGAGGCGGTTGGCCAGGATGGCGTCGGCCGTCAGGCGTGCCAGCTCGTCGACGCGCAGGCTATCGTCCTGTGTCGGCAGGGAGCCCATGTCCCCGGTTACCTGCGGTGCGGATGACAGTCCGTAGTCCGCGCCGCGGATCCGCTCCGAGTTGGAGACCAGCCGGGTCTCGACGACCATCGGGCACAACACCGTTACCCCGACTCCGCGGTCTTTCATTTCGCGGGAGAGGGTTTCGGCCAAGCCGACGACGCCGTATTTGGCTACGCCGTAGGCGCCGAGGCCGGCGTTGGGCACCAGTCCGGCAAAGGACGCGGTGAAGGCGATGTGTCCACCGTGTTCCAGCAGCTTCGGCAGGAACGCCTCGACGGTATGAATTGAGCCCCACAGATCGATGTCGATCACCCACCGCCAGTCGTCGTGCGTCATGTCGGCGATCGGACCCGCGACGACAATGCCGGCATTGCTGAACACCACGTCGATTTGCCCCAGCAGGCGGGCGGATTCGGCGGCGAGATGGTTGACCTCGCTCAGATGGCGGACGTCACACATCACGCCGTGCGCATCGAAACCCTTCCCGCGCAGATGTTCGACGGACCGCTCCAGTCCCGGCTTGTCGATGTCGGCCAGCACCACCTTGGCCCCGCGCCGAGCGAACTCGGTAGCCGTGGCCAAGCCGATGCCGCTCGCCCCACCCGTTATGACCGCCCCGCGTCCCGCAAATCCGTCCATGTGACGGAACCCTATTTCAGGCAGCCACCTGCGTCGACGGGCAGGGTGACACCGGTTATGTAGCGGGACTCGTCGGAGGCCAGGAACAGTACGGCGTTGCTGATGTCTTCGGCCTCGACCCACGGAATCGGCAGGGTGTGGAAGAGCTGGCAGATCGGTGCCATGTCGTCGGGACCGGGATTCTCCAGGTCCGGGCGAAACATCTTGAAGGTGCCCTCGTTGTGCAGCATGGGGGTCCGGACATGCGTTGGGTGTACCGAATTGACCCGAATCATGTGTTGCCCCAACTCAACTGCAAAGGACCGCATCAGGCCTACGACGCCGTGCTTGGCCGCCACGTAATTGCCGCAGTGCGGGTACGCCTTCATTCCGCCGACCGAACTGGTCAAGACGATCGAGCCCCCGTTGCCCCCGGCAATCAGATGCGGCACCGCGGCTTTGACGGATTTCCAGACCCCGGACAGGTTGACGTCGATCATCTCCTGCCAGTCGTGTTCACTGGTCTTGTCCAGCGTGGCGCCGCCGTTGCCGATGCCCGCGTTGGCCACGATGATGTCCAGCCGGCCCAGTTCGTCCACTCCGGCGTCCACCGCGGCTTTCAGCGCGTCGTAGTCACGCACATCGGCCTCGGCGGTGAAGATCCGGCGGTTGTGTCCCTTGACCAGATCGGCCGTCTCGGCCAGGTCCTCCGGGGTGGACGCCGGGATGGTGGTGTTCTCCACGATGGGTTTACACACGTCGACAGCGATGATGTCGGCACCCTCCTGCGCCAGACGTACCGCATGGCTGCGGCCCTGGCCGCGAGCCGCTCCGGTGATGAACGCGACTTTTCCCGCGACCCGCCCGCCAAGCTGCTCAGTCATGGATACCTCACTTCCTCAGGTGGGGGTGGCTCAATCGAAGACGGCCGGCAGGCTCTCCCAGCCTCGTACGGTGGAGGTCGGGGAGAGCTTGGCGTTACCAAGGTCGACATCCCATTCGGGGAAGCGCTTGAGGATCTCCTCGAGCGCGATCCGGCCTTCCAGCCGTGCCAGCGCCGAGCCCAGGCAGTAGTGGGTTCCGACGCTGAAGGTCAAGTGTTGGTGTGGCTCGCGCCGGATATCGAAAACGTCACCGTCCGGCGGGAATTGGCGATGATCGCGGTTGGCCGCCCCGATCAGCATCATCATGATGCTGCCTTCGGGCACCGATTCGCCGTAGTACCGCAGATCGCGGGTCACGTACCGGGCCACGTGTGGTGCGGGTGCCTCGTAGCGCAGCAGTTCCTCAACCGCCTGCGGAATCAGCGACGGGTCCTCGACCAGTGCTCGGCGCTGATCTGGATGCTCAGCCAACACCTTGCCGGCCCAACCGATCAGCCGGGTGGTGGTCTCGTTGCCCGCTCCGGACACCACACTGACATAGGTGAGAAGTTCATCGCGTCTGAGTCGACGCACGGTCCCGGTCTCGTCCTCGAATTCGGCGTTGAGAAGTTCGGTCATGATGTCGCTGGAGGGATGCTCGGCGCGCCAATCGATGTAGTGGGCGAAGAAGTCGCCGCTGACCATGCCGTCGGCGGAGGCCTTCATCGGTTTGCCGGCCTCGGTGCGCAGCTGGGCAGTGGCGAAATCGCGGGCGGCTTCCTGGTCCTCCTCTGGGACGCCCAGCAGCATGCCGATGACGCGCATCGGCATCTGGGCGCCGAGATCGGCGACGAAGTCGAACCTGCCGCTGCCCATCAGGGGATCCAAACTGCGCGCGCAGAATTCGCGGATCTTGGGTTCTAGATCATTGATCTTGCGCGGGGTGAACATGCGCGACAACAACTTACGGTGAACGTCGTGGACCGGCGGATCCTCGAAGACGAGTACGCCCGCGGGGATGTCGATGTTGGCCTTGATGATCTCGAGGATTGCCCCCCTGGCCGAACTGAACGTTTGATAGTCGACGATGGCCCGGTCGACATCGGCGAACCTGCTCAGCGCGTAGAAGCCGTGCTGCGCGTTGTAGTACAGCGGCGCCTCTTCGCGGAGCCGGCGGAACATCGGGTAGGGGTCCGCGTTGAGCTCTACGTCGTACGGGTCGAAGTAGACGTCACTCGCTGCGGTCACTGTCACCCATGTCGCCTCTCGAAGGAACGTGCTTGCCCGTTCGCCCGTGCAACACGAGTCGTGCTGCACCTGAACTCTGTCATCACCCGCCAACGAGTGTCAACGAGGAATCCGTTTTAGCTAATCGCAGTTCTTATATGGAGAGAATAGCGTTCTCGTTAGGCTGATTCAACGCGCGCGGGCATTATCACCGGCGGACGAAGCGGGCCGGTGACTCGGGCAGGCCTGTTCGGGTGGTGTTAGGAGGCGGCGAATCCGCGTGAACAGAAATCCCATACTTCATCTGCGGTGATGGGGTGGCTCGTCGCGTCGTCGGTGCCGCCGCTGGACTGCGCGATGAACATGACCGTCTGCATGGTCATGGCGGCTATCCGTCTTGGGTTGAGGTCTTCTCGCAGTTCGCCGGCCTCGGCCGCGGCCTCCATCAGCTCGGTGAGCAACGCCACCAGCGGCGCGTGCGCGACTTTGACCTCGGCCGGGTGGCTTACCAACAGGCGCGGCGCGAAGTCGGTAAACAGTGGTCGCTTGGCTGTCGGGTCGGGGCGCGACGCCTCATACAAGAGCTCGACCGCCACTTTCAGTCGCTCCAGCGGATCCGCGTGGGTTTCGGTGGCGGCGCGGATCTGGTCGGCGGACCGGCTCAGTGCGTCCTCGAAGAGCGCCAGCAATAGCTCGTGTTTGCCGTCGAACTGCAGGTAGAAGCTGCGCAATGACTGCCGTGACCGGTCCACGACTTCCTGCACGGTGAAGTCTGTGCTGCCCTTTTCGATGATGATGGCCTGTGCGGCGTCCAGGAAACGCTGAACGCGCTGCGCCGCTCGCAGTTTCGCGGTCTTGATCGACCGCTCGACGGCGCGCTGCTTCCAGGCGGGTTCTTCGCTCGGGTTCGTCACGGGCGGCTCAGATGATTGCCGCGAGGAGAAAACATGGTTGGACTGTACCGGAGAACGCCGTGCCATCGCTGCGCTCGACCTCCTCACAGACGGTGTACGAGAGATTGTAACTTCCTGAACATGAGAATACTATTCTCTTGCGCACGTGTTTGGGAAGCAGAATCAACTTCAGTGGGCGGCGAGGAGTTCTGTGCAGCTGACCTTTGATGCCGACGTCGAGGCCTTCCGCGACGAATTCATCTCGTTTCTGGACCGGAATTTGCCCGATCAGGCGGCCGGGATGGAGCGGCCGCGGTCCTGCTCGCACGTGCCGGAGTGGGCGCGGCGGTGGCAACGCTTGTTGTTCGACAACGGGTGGTTGATCCCGGGCAATCCGCCGGAGTTCGGTGGTCGCAATGCCTCACTGCTGCAGCAGTACGTACATCTGCAGGAGTTGGCCCGGCGCCGCCTTTATCGCAGTTTCAACCCACAAGGCGTGGGCATCATTGCGGAGTCGCTGCTGTCGTTCGGAACGCCGGAGCAGAAGCGGCGCTGGGCAGTGCCGATCCTGCGGGCGGAGATGACCGCGTCGTTGGGTATGAGCGAGCCGGGCGCGGGCTCGGATCTGGCGTCGTTGAAGACGCGAGCAGTGCGCTACCGCGACGGCGAGGGGGACCGTTTTGTGGTCAATGGGCAGAAGGTGTGGACATCAGGTGCCCATGACGCCGATGTGCTGCTGACGTTCGTGCGTACCGATCCTGACGCCCCAAAGCACAAGGGAATCAGCGCTTTGCTGATTCCGACTGACACTTCCGGCGTGGTGCGGCGGCCATTCGCGTCGGTGTGCGACCACGACGATGTCGACTTCAATGAGGTGTTTTTCACCGACGCAGCGGTGCCGGCCGAGAACCTGGTGGGTGAGCTCAACGGAGGGTGGCGGGTGGCGACCGGCTCCCTTGGGCACGAACGCACGATGCTGTGGCTGGGATATGCCAACCTGTTGGGCGAATTGGCAACCGATTTCAATCCAGCGGGCGTGCTGCAACGGGATCGCTACGCCACGTTGGTGATGGATACCCAGGCGATGCGACTGCTCGGGTCCGCGACACTGGCCTCGGCGGCGCGTGGACAGGAGGATGTGCCCGCGCAGTCGGTGCTCAAGCTGCTGGGCTCGGAGGCTTTGCAGCGTGCCTGCGAAGATGCGCTCGACTCGGCAGGCGGCGACGGTCTGGTGCACCCCTCGATCACGGCACCCATCGCTGCGTTGAACCTGGACAACCACTATGGCAGCTGGTTCGACCGCTACGCGCGTAGCTTCGCCGGCACCATCGCCGGAGGCACCTCTGAAATTCAGCGCAACATCATCGCTGAACGGATACTCGGCCTGCCGCGCGGTTAGGCGGTATCGGCTCGCCTTACATCGGCATGCCGGAATTCATGGCTACGTTTGTCCCGAAAATGACCGTGTATGAACCGATTTAGCCGCCGACCCGGTGGCTGGGCTGGATCTGGTGGTGCCGTGATCTGGCCCACGAAATTCCAACTCTCCCCTCGGGAAAGGGTAGGATCCAGTCCGGCAGTGGGCCGATCCGAGTCCTCTCGGCCGGTCGTCCGCATTGGTGCGTCGACGCGTCTGCCGCCCAAATCGATCTTCGCGCCGCGCCGGGCCCTTGGCTACGCGCGAGCTGAACGGAGTGCTTTGTCTTCCCAACAGGTTTCGGCTGTCCCAACGATTCGCGAGGCGGGCGATCCCAGTACCGCGGTGCTGGCCGCACTGCGTTCGCCGACTCGTCTGCGGACCGAGGTGCTCGCCGGTTTGGTGGTTGCTCTGGCGCTGATCCCTGAAGCAATCTCCTTTTCGATCATCGCCGGGGTGGACCCTCGAGTGGGGCTTTTCGCCTCTTTCACCATGGCGGTGACCATCGCTGTGGTGGGCGGGCGCCCGGCCATGATCTCCGCGGCCACCGGCGCCATTGCGTTGGTGATCGCGCCGCTGGCGCGTGAACACGGGGCCGACTACTTCATCGCCGCGGTGATCTTGGCGGGCCTTTTGCAGATCACGCTCAGCTTGCTGGGGGTCGCTCGGTTGATGCGGTTCATCCCACGCAGCGTGATGGTCGGCTTCGTCAATGCGCTCGCGATCTTGATATTCCTCTCACAGCTGCCCCACCTACTGGGAGTGCCGGCGGTGGTCTATCCGTTTGTCATCGTTGGTTTGCTGTTGATGGTGTTCCTGCCAAAACTGACCACCGTTGTCCCAGCTCCTTTGGTCGCGATCGTGGTCTTGACGGCCGCCGCGGTCGCGTTCTCCGTCGAGATTCCCAACGTCGGCGACGAAGGCCAGTTGCCGTCCAGCCTGCCGACCCTATTGGTGCCCCACGTCCCGTTCGCACTGGAAACCCTGTCCATCATCGGCCCGTATGCGCTGGCAATGGCGTTGGTCGGGTTGCTGGAATCGTTGCTGACGGCCAAGCTCGTTGACGACATCACCGACACCCACAGCAACAAAACCCGGGAGGCCTGGGGGCAGGGCGTTGCCAACGTTGTCACGGGCTTCTTCGGCGGAATGGGCGGCTGCGCAATGATCGGCCAGACCATGATCAACGTGAAGGTCTCCGGTGCTCGCACCCGGATCTCGACCTTCCTCGCCGGCCTGTTCCTGTTGGGCCTGGTCGTCGGCCTCGGCGACGTGGTCGCGCTCATTCCGATGGCGGCACTGGTCGCGGTGATGATCATGGTCTCGGTCGGCACGATGGACTGGCACAGCATTGCCCCCGCGACGCTACGTCGGATGCCGCGCAGCGAAACGCTGGTCATGCTCGCCACCGTGGTGGTCACCGTGGCAACCCACAACCTCGCTTACGGCGTCGTTGCCGGTGTCTTGACCGCGATGGTGCTCTTTGCGCGGCGTGTTGCTCACTTCATGACGGTGGAAAGAATCGTGGAATCAGACACCGGCGGCGCCGCTGACACGGTGGTCTACCGAGTTAGCGGTGAATTGTTCTTCGCCTCGAGCAACGACTTGGTTTACCAATTCAACTACGTCGACGACCCGGACAACGTGGTGATCGACATGTCGCAGTCCCACATCTGGGACGCCTCCACCGTGGCCGCACTCGACGCCATCATCACCAAATACCAAGCCAAGGGCCGATGCGTCGAAATCATTGGTCTGAACCAGGATTCGGCAGAGCGCCACGGCCGGCTGTCCGGACAGTTCGGCGCAGAACACTAGGGGCAGGGCCAGTCGCGGGGTGGGCCCGGGGTCGGGCCACAACCGGTGATCGCCGCTGCTGCCACCTAAGCCGATTCCACTGACCAGCCGTAACGTTGGCAGCTCGGCATCGCGGTTGCTGTCGAAGAAATCAGAGTTGAGCTAGCCGGGGAGCAAATCCTTTGGTCCGCAGGACCGCACCCGCCTCGCGGGTGAGCTCGCGCGAACTGCCGAGCAGCCCGTCGAGCACCAGGGAACGCTTGACGTGGTGATGCAGCTGATGTTCCGCGGTGAAGCCGATGCCGGCAAGCACCTGCTGGCAATGGCGGGCGGTGGTCAGTGCGGCCTGGCCGGCCGCGGCTTTGGCCAGCAGACAGGCCAATTCGTCAGGCTGGTCCGTGGCGGCCCGAAGGGTCGCTTCGGCGCCTTCGATCGCGACCAGCGCCTCGGCCAGCCGGTGCCGGACCGCCTGAAACGCGGCGATGGGGTGCCCGAACTGGTTTCGGTCCAGTGCATGCCGGCGGGCCAGCTCCAGCATGGCCCGGCTGGCGCCGGCCAGCCACCAGCCCACCGCGCTTCGGCCCGCGGCCAGTGCGGCGGGTGGCAGCGGATCGGCCGGTTCCACCCGGAGTATCGGTAGTTCACCATCCAACACGGAACCGGCCTGATCTCCGCGCGACCAGATCACCCAGGATCCGCCCGCAAACGGTAGCGGCACGGTGCCGCCACCCGGGCAGCCGGCGGCACGCGCCACGACGTCATTGACGAGCGGCGCATGCACACCGTTCTCGCCGAGCATGGCAAACACCAAGGGAACGGCAGTGCCGGGAATCTCGTCGAGCATGTCGAGCCAGCCGAGGGCCTGCAACGCCGCATCCAGCCCGCCGCCCGACGGCGACGGGTGCTGTGTGACTACGGTTTTCAGCGAGTCCGCCAGCAGTCGCAGCGATTCGGGGTCGGTGAGATCCACTGGTCCTCGCTATCTCGCGCTCATCCCTCGCTGCCCAGTCCGAGCAGCCGGCGCGCGATGATGTTGCGCTGGATTTCGGCGGTCCCGCCATAGATGGTGGCCGCACGTGAATAGAGGTATTCCGGGCGCCACGGGGTGTCGTCGAGTTCCAGCGTTGCCGGCAGCAGGTCGCGGACGGTGTCGTAGAGGCGTTGCTCGGCGGTCGCCAAGAGAACCTTGTCAATCGAAGTCTCCGGCCCGAGTCGCGAGCCGCCGGCCAGGCGGTGCTGTGTGTCACGGGAACGGCAGCGCAGGGTATGCAGTCCCAGATATGCCGCACCAAGGTCGAACTCGTCGAGTGCAGAGCTGGTGGCAGCGGTGTCGGCGATGAGTTCGTCGAGCCGGGAATACAGATAGGCGATGCGCTGCCAAAAGCAGGTTGAGCGTTCATAGGGGAGCAGGTCCATCGCCAGCCGCCAGCCATCACCGGGCCGGCCGAGCATCCGGCCGGACGGGATCACCACGTCGTCGTAGTACACCTCGCAGAATTCGTCGACCCCGTGCATGGTGCGCAACGGCCGGACGGTGATCCCCGGCGTGTCCAGATCGACAAAGAACGCGGTGATTCCCTCATGCCCAGGCGCGGTACGGGTGAGCAGAATGCAACGCGTGCAGAACTGCGCGAAGCTGGTCCACACCTTCTGCCCGTTGATGATCCAATCGTCGCCGCGAGGGGTCGCGCGGGTGGACAGCGATGCCAGGTCGCTGCCCGACCCCGGTTCGGAGAATCCCTGACACCATTGCTCGCGACCGCTGAGCAGCCGCGGCACCATTTCCGCCGCCAACCCTTTGGGTGCGTAGTCGATCAGCGTCGGTGCCAGCACCTCGGCCATGGAGTAGGGGCCAGGTTCGGCCAGCCGGCGCCCGACCACCTCCTCACCGACGATCGCGCGCAGCAGCGCCGGTCCACCGAGCCCGCCGACTTCGGTGGGCCAGCCGTAACGCATCCATCCGGCTTCATACAGCGCGCCGTGCACTCGGGCCAACTGTTGCATGTGGCCCCGCAACGAATGGTCGGGTCCGGGGGTCATCTCATTATCGTCGAGCCAGGTGCGCAGATCCGCCCGGAACCGCCCGATATCGACGGTCACGGTTGCGGACGGCCGACGGCATGCGGACGTCCCGAATCGTGCACGCCGCTGCGGCGAATGAAGGTCATTGCCCGGGTTTTAAGCCGCCAGCCATCGGCGGTGCGGGCATACGTGTCGCGGTAGTAACCGATACGCATGTCATGGGTGGCATGTTCGATGAAGCAAAGTGGTTGGGTGCCGGTGGCCGAATCACCGGCTAGCTCGACGACCGCGGTTGCCGTGAGAAACAAGCCTTTTGGCGCGGCGGCCACCAGGTCCGGGAACCGATCGAGGCCATAGGTGTCGCCGAAGGCGCTGTAGGTTCCGTCCGGGGTGAAAACGGCTACCAGGCCCTCGATATCGCTCTGTGTGATGGTCACCGCGTACCGGGCCAACAACTGCTGAATCTCGACCAGGTCGTCAGTCTTGGTGGGCATAAACCTTGCCGCCTTTCATGACAAAGCCGACGCTGCGGGTAACTGTGATGTCATCCAACGGATTTCCCGCAACGGCGATGATGTCGGCGAGCTGGCCCGCCGCGAGCCGACCGCGATCGGTGACGTTGATCAGCTCTGCCGCGGTCACCGTTGCCGCCCGCAGCACGGCCAGCGGCGGCATCCCCCAATGCACAAGCGTGACGAGCTCATCGGCATTGCGCCCGTGCGGTATTGCCGGAGCATCGGTACCGATCGCGATCTTCACGCCGGCTTGATAGGCGGCCAGTATCGACTCACGCGACCTCGGGAACATCTCGGCCGCCTTGGCCTGCAGCTCGGGTGGAGCGTGCGAGATGTCCATCGCATCGGCATCGGCCAGGCGCCTGGTGCTCACCAGGAACGTGCCGTGCTCGACCATCATCGCGATCGCCTCATCGTCGACCAGGAATCCGTGCTCGATGCAGTCAATGCCGGCGATGACCGCGTGCTTGACGGCGTCGGCACCGTGCGTGTGCGCGGCGACGCGCAACCCCCGCCGGTGTGCCTCGTCGACGATGGCGCGTAGTTCTTCGTCGGAATAGTGTTGTGCACCTGGCGGTCCCGTTAGCGACATCACCCCGCCCGAACAGCACACCTTGATCAGCTGGGCGCCGTGTTTGATCTGGTAGCGCACCGCCTTGCGGATCTCGTCAACGCCGTTGGCGATGCCTTCCTCGATCGTCAGCTCCAGCACATGGGGGGCGAACGCGGCGAACATGGTGGGGTCCAGATGCCCGCCGGTAGGGGTGATGGCGTGTCCGGCCGGCACGATTCGTGGGCCGTCGATCCAGCCGGCATCGATGGCCTTGCCCAGCGCGACATCGAGGAGGTAGCCGCCGGTCTTGACGAATAGCCCCAGGTTGCGCACCGTGGTGAACCCGGCGCGTAGCGTGCGGCGGGCGTTTCCGACGGCGCGCAGCATCCGAGTCGGCGGGTCATCCTGGACCTGGGACAGGCCGGGCTTCTCGCCGCGCCCGCCCATCAGCAGGTTGACCTCCATGTCCATCAGCCCGGGTAACAGGATCTGGTCGCCGAGGTCGATTACGTCGCCCTCGGGGTCCCCGCCGACACCGGCAATCCGGTCGCCTTCGACGCGCACGACGGCCGGCGCCAGGATTTCGCCGGCGTCGACGTCAAGCAGTCCGGCAGCCTTGAGCGTGAGCACCGGTCAAACCACCGGTTCCCTGATCAGCTCGACCCAGGCGGCGCCGCTGTCGGGGACCCGGGGCTGCTTCCACGCCTCTACCGGAAACGACACCATGACCAGCGACTGCATCATGTGCATGAGTGTTCGCGCGTCCTCCGGCAATTCGTCCAACGGGAATTGGTCGCAGTAGGCGATCACGTCTTCCAGCCGGGGAAAGGCGGTGTCGTAGAAGCCCTGCATCTGCGACATGGAT
This sequence comes from Mycobacterium marinum, assembly GCF_003391395.1. Classification (NCBI taxonomy): domain Bacteria; kingdom Bacillati; phylum Actinomycetota; class Actinomycetes; order Mycobacteriales; family Mycobacteriaceae; genus Mycobacterium; species Mycobacterium marinum. Next base: position 5,595,658 of record NZ_CP024190.1, on the reverse strand, counting down.
GAGGCCAGGCGCTTGGCATAACGTTGCGGCTCGGTGGCCAGGTCCCAATCCAGGTACGGCTCGAGGTCGGCGAACTGGGCGGGCAGCTTATTTGGCGTGGCCATTGTTGCGGTATTCCTTTACGTAGTCGCCGGTCATCTTGTGTAGATGTCGGAGCAGGATTTCCTGATCGCACAGTGGAAAGTCCTTGACGACCCCGGTACCGATCATCGTTTGGGTGGCCTCCAAGGTGTTGGAGTCCTGCAGCGCGTATTCCTTGAACGTCACCGCCGCCAACTCCTGGGCCAATCGTTCCCGCGCGTTTCTGGGGGGCACAAAATACAGCGTGGTCTCGAAGATGTGTTTGTCAACCGTCGTCGGCCAGTAGTGATAGGTCAGATACCAGCCCGGCTCCCAGATCAGCAGCATGAAATTCGGAAAGAACAGGAACGAATCGATGCCCCACTGCTTGGCTTTGGTCGGGTTGATGCCGGGCGGCAATTCCTCGAGGTCGGTGATCGGGGCGGGGCGGTCCCACGGACCGAACAAGCCGCTGCGCAGCACCCGGTCCATCGGCTTGACCATCTTCAGGTCCGCGGGCGGCGACTGGCCGCCCCAAACCGAGATCATCGCGTGCGGGCCCGCCAGCTCGTAATGCAGGGCCTCGAACCCGTACTTCATGATCTTGGCGGCTTCCTCTTTGGTGTACTGCCCCTGGTGTAGCACCGGGGCGTGGTAGAACTCGGCGAACGCGTCGATGAACAGCTTCCAGTTGCTGCCGACTTCGGCCCGGTAGGAATAGACCTCGGTCATTTCGTGGAAGGGATAGCCCTGCAGGCCCTTGGCCATCGAACCCAGGTATTCGGACAGCGGTGCTGCGGCTGGGTCGAGGTTGATGAAGATGAAGCCTTCCCATACCTCGCAACGCACCGACTTGAGACCGTATTGGCTCTTGTCGACGTCGAAGAACTCATCCTCCTGCTGAATGAAGGTCAGTTCGCCGTCGAGACCGTAGCGCCAAGCGTGGTATTTGCAGGTGAACTGCCGGCAGGTGCCGGCGGTCTCCTCATGCGGAAAGTCGTTCCACACCAACTTGTTGCCCCGATGCCGGCAGATGTTGTGGAAGGCCCGGATCACGCCGTCCTTGCCCTTGACGACGATCACCGACATCCCGGCTCCGGCGGACGGCAGCTCCTTGGTGAAGTAGCTACCGGTGCGGGGGAGGCGTTCGATGCGGCCGACGTTGAGCCAGGTGCGCCGAAAGATCGCCCGCTGTTCGTCGGCAAAGTACTGCGGGTCGATGGAGTCCGTGTAGTCGACCGGCGCGGTGCCCAGCTCCGGATAGTTTTGCGTCCAGCTCCCGGCAGCCGGTTTGGTGAAGTGCGGCAAGGTCCTGCTACCTCTCTGCGCGATCTTGTTCCAGCTCTTCGAGCTGCACGCCAAAAGTGTTGAAAGCCATGGCCAGTAGCGCGTAGCAGCCGACCGTGAAGACGTAGTCCATGCGTTGGCGGTCATCGAGGTGTTCGCCGAGTGCCGCCCAGGTTTGGTCGGACAGTTCGGAGTTCTCGTCGAGTTCGTCGACCCCGGTCAAGACGGCGCGTTCGAAGTCGTCGGTGGCCTCGCCCCGGCGAACCGCGGCTATCTCGTCACCGCTGATGCCGGCCTGTTCGGCCAGGGCCACATGGTGGGTCCACTCATAGGCGCAAGCGCGGCGGTGCGCGACCCGCAGGATGGCGAGTTCGCGAACCCGGGCGGGCAGGGTGGAGGCGAACAACAAGTGGGTGTTGAACCGCAGAAACGCCTTGGCCAGCGCGGGGTGGTTGGCAAACGTCGACAGCGCGTTTCCGGCGTCGCGCGGATTGCAGCGTTGCGCGGGCAAGATCACCGACAGGGAGCGCTGGACAGCCTCGTCCCACTGATCGGCGGGCAGCGGCGGCAGGCGCATCCGGCCGGCTCCTCTCGGCGTTGTCCCAGTGCCCTCTCGGCTAATGAGAATTACATTCTCATTTATTAGTAATAGACTTGCACGATTCGTCTTGCCGGTCAATGCTCGCGCGGGCGCCGCTGCCTGCCGTCGCCGCCCCGGGTCTGGCGCGGCAGGTCGGGTTTTGCGGCGAACTGCTGAATGTTGATTCTCGAATCGCGAGAAGATAGTTTTCAGGCAGAGGGCCTGGAGGCAGGTGGCAGCTCGCCGATGCCCGTTCGGTGGCCGCGCATCCGATATTCGGGAGCTTCAGGGAGACGGCAGGAAGACTGCGGAAAGAGGTACGGCTATGAACAAAGAGGACATGATCTTGATCAGTGTCGACGACCACACCGTGGAGCCGCCGAACATGTTCAAGAACCACCTGTCGGCCAAGTACCTCGACGATGCTCCCCGGCTGGTGCACAACCCCGACGGTTCGGACATGTGGAAGTTCCGCGACACCGTCATCCCGAATGTGGCGCTCAATGCGGTGGCCGGCCGGCCCAAGGAGGAGTACGGGCTGGAACCGCAGGGCCTCGACGAGATTCGGCCCGGTTGCTACAACGTCGACGAACGAATCAAGGACATGAACGCCGGGGGCATTCTGGCGTCGATTTGCTTCCCGTCGTTTCCGGGCTTTGCCGGGCGACTGTTCGCCACCGAAGACCCGGACTTCTCGGTCGCGCTGGTGCAGGCCTACAACGACTGGCACATCGACGAGTGGTGTGGGGCCTACCCGGCGCGATTCATCCCGATGGCCATACCGGTGATCTGGGACGCCGAGGCGTGCGCCGCCGAAGTGCGCCGCGTCGCGAACAAGGGTGTGCACGCGCTGACCTTCACCGAGAACCCCGCCGCGATGGGGTACCCGAGTTTTCACAATGAGTACTGGAACCCGCTGTGGAAAGCATTGTGCGACACCAACACGATGATGAATATCCACATCGGGTCCTCGGGCCGGCTGGCGATCACCGCGCCCGACGCGCCGATGGATGTGATGATCACGCTGCAGCCGATGAACATCGTGCAGGCCGCCGCGGATCTGTTGTGGTCGCGGCCGATCAAGGAGTACCCGGACCTCAAGATCGCGCTCTCCGAAGGTGGCACCGGGTGGATCCCGTACTTCCTGGAGCGCGCGGACCGGACTTTCGAGATGCACTCGACGTGGACGCACCAGAACTTCGGCGGCAAGATCCCCAGCGAGGTGTTCCGTGAGCACTTCCTCACCTGCTTCATCAGCGACAAGGTGGGCGTGGCGCTACGCAACATGATCGGCATCGACAACATCGCCTGGGAGGCCGACTACCCGCACAGCGACTCGATGTGGCCGGGCGCGCCGGAGGAACTGTGGGATGTCCTGTCGGTGAACGATGTCCCCGATGGCGAGATCAACAAGATGACCTACGAGAACGCGATGCGCTGGTACTCGTTCGACCCGTTCAGCCACATCACTCGCGAGCAGGCGACGGTGGGCGCATTGCGCAAGGCCGCCGAAGGGCACGACGTGTCCGTGCGGGCGCTGAGTCATCACAAGGATGCGCGGTCGGGCTCGTCGGTGGCCGAGTTCACCGCCAACGCGAAGGCGTTGACCGGCAACAAGGACTGAGGCCCGCCACTGCCCGGTGAGCAGACACAAAATCGCATACTTTGGGTGGCGACTGCGTGATTTTGCGTCTGCTCGCGGTGGATAGGGAGCAGTGGATAGGGAGCAGTGGATAGGGAGCGGTGGAATGGATTTCGAGCTGACCGAGGACCAGGGGCTGATCCGGCGATCGGTCGCCGAGTTGGCGTCGAGGTTCGACGACCACTACTGGATGGAAAAAGATCAGGCGCACGAATTTCCGGCCGAGTTCTACCGTGCCATCGCCGACGGCGGTTGGCTGGGCATGACGATCCCGACCGAGTACGGCGGCCACGGGCTGGGCATCACCGAGGCCACGATCCTGCTCGAGGAGGTCGCCAAGTCCGGTGGCGCGATGAACGCCGCCAGCTCGATTCACCTGTCGATCTTCGGCATGCAGCCGGTCGTCGTGCACGGTTCAGACGAACTCAAGGCGCGCACCCTGCCGTCGGTGGCGACCGGGGAAACCCACGTCTGCTTCGGGGTGACCGAGCCCGGTGCGGGGCTGGACACGTCGCGCATCACCACCTTCGCCAAGCGGGACGGCGACCGCTACGTGGTCAACGGGCGAAAGGTGTGGATCTCCAAGGCGTTGGAGTCCGACAAGATTCTGCTGCTGACTCGTACCCAAAGCTATGACGAGGTCAAGAAGAAGACCGACGGGATGACCCTGTTCATTACCGACCTCGACCGCAGCCGGGTGGAGGTGCGGCCGATCAGCAAGATGGGCCGCAATGCCGTGAGCTCCAACGAACTGTTCATCGACAACCTGGAGATCCCCGTCGAGGATCGAATTGGTGAGGAAGGCAACGGGTTTCAGTACATCCTGGACGGGCTGAACCCCGAGCGGATGCTGATCGCGGCCGAGGCGCTCGGAATCGGCCGGGTGGCGCTGGACAAGGCGGTCAAATACGGCAACGAGCGGGAGGTATTCGGCCGGCCGATCGGCATGAACCAGGGCCTGCAGTTCCCGCTCGCGGACTCGCTGGCCCGGCTGGACGCTGCCGAGCTGATGCTGCGCAAGGCGACCTGGCTCTACGACAACGGCAAACCCTGTGGACGCGAAGCCAATACGGCCAAGTACCTGTGCGCGGATGCGGGGTTCGCCGCCGCGGACCGAGCCCTGCAGACCCACGGCGGCATGGGCTACGCGGAGGAGTATCACGTTGCGCGGTACTTCCGGGAGGCGAGGTTGATGAAGATCGCGCCGGTCAGTCAGGAGATGATCTTGAATTTCCTTGGTTCACATGTGTTGAAGCTGCCGCGCAGCTACTGAGACCAACTAGGCTTGCTGCGCGCCGAACGTGCATGCACCGCGACTTTTTCGCGCTCAGGGCACGCTCGGCGATCAACGGGTGATGGGAGCCGGACATGGGTGGAACAGGCCGTGAGACAGTCATTGTCGAGGCCGTGCGCACGGCGGTGGGGAAGCGCAACGGAGGACTGTCCGGCATGCACGCCGCCGATTTGTCGGCCGTCGTCCTCAACGAATTACTGGAACGCGCTGGTGTCGGTCCGGAGATAGTCGATGACGTGATTTGGGGCTGCGTCTCGCAGGTCGGCGACCAGTCCAGCAACATCGGCCGCTACGCGGTCTTGGCCGCGGGCTGGCCGGAGACCATTCCCGGTGCCACCGTCAACCGGGCCTGCGGATCAAGCCAGCAGGCCCTCGATTTCGCGGTGCAGGCGGTGATGTCGGGCCAGCAAGACGTCGTGGTTGCCGGCGGCGTCGAGGTGATGAGCCGGGTTCCTCTTGGAGCGGCCAGGGCGACCGGGATGCCCTATGGCCCGAAAGTATTGGCTCGGTATGACAATTTCTCGTTCAACCAGGGTTTGTCGGCCGAGCTGATCGCCAAGAAGTGGGGATTCTCCCGGGATCGGCTCGACGAGTACTCCACCCTGTCGCACCAACGGGCCGCCGCCGCCCAGGATCGCGGCGCCTTCACCGACCAGATCGTGCCCGTATTTCCCGCAGCCGCCACCGTTGTCGATACCGACGAGGGGGTTCGACGGGGGACCACCGTGGAGAAGCTGGCCGGCCTCAAGCCGGCGTTCGTCGAGGATGGGTTGATCCACGCCGGCAACTCCTCACAGATCTCCGATGGTTGCGCGGCGCTACTGGTGACCACCTCGGAAATGGCGCTGGAGCTCGGCTTGACGCCGATCGTGCGGTACCGCGCCGGCGCGGTCACCGGCGCCGACCCGGTGCTGATGCTGACCGGCCCGATTCCGGCGACCGAGAAGGTGCTCGGCAAGTCCGGAGTCTCGCTGGACGAGGTCGGGGTCTTCGAGGTGAACGAAGCCTTTGCGCCGGTACCGCTGGCTTGGCTCGCGGAAACCGGGGCGGACCCGGGGCGGCTGAATCCGCTGGGTGGCGCCATCGCGCTCGGACACCCGCTGGGTGCCTCGGGCGCGGTGCTGATGACACGGATGGTGCACCACATGCGCGACAACGGCATTCGTTATGGGCTACAGACCATGTGTGAAGGCGGGGGTACCGCCAACGCCACCCTGGTCGAGCTCCTCAGCTAGGCGTAGCCGACAAGGCAAAAATGACGCCCTTGCCATCGCGGCGCAAACCAACCTACTGTGTATTCACTAGGTTGGTTAGCCCACGCGGTTCAGAGGGAATCCAGTGCCTGAAGTGCGGCCGTACGACACGCTTCTCGCCAAAGGCGAGGATCGCAAACAGCGCATCCTGGGCGTTGCTCAGCGACTGCTATCGCGCAACGGCTGGCGCAACACGACCTTGGCTCAGATCGCCGGGGAAGCGGGCGTGACCCCTGCGGGTCTGCTGCATCACTTCGAATCCAAAGAACAGCTGTTGCATGCGGTGCTGGATGCGCGTGACCTCGATGACGACGCGCATGCCGATCGCTTGGGTGACCTGATCGGCGAGATTGCCCAGGTCGCCGATCGCTTCACCCGGGCGCCCGAACTGGTCGGTACCTTCACCGTGCTGCTGGCCGAGAACATCGACCCCGATGCCCCGCTACATGACCGCCTGGTGTCCCGCCAGCGCGACGCGTGCGAGATCGTCGCCGAGGCCATCCGTCGTGGTCAGGAGGCTGGCCGGTATCGCGCCGACCTAGCTCCGACCGTCAAAGCAGTGGAGATCCTTGCCTTCATCCACGGAATGGAAATGACATGGTTGCTCGATCCTTCGATACCGCTGACCGAGGTGTTCAAGGAGTACGCCGAGGCACTCGCGCGCGACTTTTCCCTGCCGAGCACGACATGAGATATCGACTCGACGTCGTCGCCTCCACGGTCATCGACGTGGTGCGATATGCCGGCGGCTGGCTTTTCGACCGGGCCATGGCCGGGTGGGATGTCACCGTGCTGGTCGCCGACCACCTCGATGATCGGCCGCTGCACATTCTCGGAGCCCAGACGCTGGACCTCGAATGTGCGCTGGCGTCGGCGGCAACCCGGCCGCGTCCGCAGGCATTGGCGGCCGGGGCGGATCTATTTGGTTGCGACCCACGAGTGCGGCGCGGTGTGCTGCAAGCCATCGATCATGGCGTCACCGAGGTGACGCTGTGGGGGGAATCCTGGCCGGCCGAGCTGGAGGCCAGCGTTAGCCGCGTGCTGCATCCGCTGAGCGCGGCCGCCCGGACCTTCAAGGCCGCCGCGCTGGCCGCTGCCGCGGCGGCACCGGGTGCGGTCGACGGCAGCGAGATATTCCGCAGCGGACTGGTGGCGCGGGACTCGGTCGCCGCCGATTTGGTTCCGGCCTGACCTGCGAGTTCGTGCCGGTGTAGTCACCGCACGCTCGGTGGTTGGGTGCATTGACGCCGACGGATCCGCTATGGAAATGTCATGATCATCTTTGAGAGGAAGGTTCTCATGAATGATTGTGCCGAGCCGGATTTCTTCCGCGACAGCGGGCTCGTCGAGAACCCCTACCCCTATTACGAGACTCTCCGCCAGCGTTGCCCGGTCACCGGCGAGGGCCACCACGGGGTGACCATGGTGACCGGCTGGGGCGAAGCCGTCAGCGTCTTGAACGACGCCGAGACGTTTTCCTCGTGCATCTCGGTGACCGGGCCGTTTCCCGGCTTCCCGGTACCGCTGGAAGGCGACGATGTCACCGAGCTGATCGAGCGGCACCGCAGCGAGTTGCCGTTCAGCGACCAGTTGCCGACGTTGGACCCGCCGACCCACACCAACCATCGCGCCCTGTTGATGCGGCTGATCACCCCGAAGCGGCTCAAGGAAAACGAAGACGCCATGTGGGTGCTCGCCGATCGGGTGCTCGACGACTATCTGGCCGCGGGGGAGGGCGAGTTCATCAAAGGCTTTGCGAGCCCGTTCACGCTGCTGGTGATTGCCGATCTCTTGGGCGTGCCGCCCGAAGATCGCCAAACCTTTGTCAGCAACATCCACCACCACGCCGGTGGCGGTGTCGGAGGCACCGGCAAAGAGGCCTTGGCGCACAACCCGCTGGAATTCCTCTACGGAGCCTTCGCCGACTACGTGCGCGACCGTCGACGCGAACCTCGCGAGGACGTGCTGACCGGCCTGGCCACCGCGACCTTCCCGGACGGCACCGTCCCCGATGTCGAGGACGTGGCTCGCGTTGCCTGCAACGTCTTTTCGGCGGGCCAGGAGACCACGGTGCGGCTACTGGGCGCCGCCCTGCAGATCATCGGTGAGCGTGCGGACATTCAGCAGCAGCTGCGCAGGGACCGCAGCTTGATCCCGAACTTCATCGAAGAGGCCCTGCGCGTCGAGAGCCCGGTCAAGGGAGACTTCCGGTTGTCGCGGGTCCCGACCACCGTGGGCGAAGTCGACCTGCCCGCGGGCACCACGGTGATGGTGCTGCAAGCCGCGGCCAATCGGGATCCCCGACGATTCGTCGAGCCAGCGACGTTCGATCCCGCGCGCAAGAATGCCCGCCAGCACCTCTCGTTCGGGCGGGGGATCCACAGCTGCCCGGGGGCGCCCTTGGCGCGCGCCGAAACCCGGGTCGCCATCGAGCGCCTGCTGGACCGAACGGCTGACATCACGATCAGCGAGCGGGTGCACGGACCGGCGAATGACCGCCGCTACCAATATGTTCCGACCTACATCCTGCGCGGCCTGACCGAGCTGCATTTGGATTTCACGCCCGCATGAAGGTCCGGGTGGACGATCAACGCTGTCGGGGTCACGGCATGTGCCTGACCTTGTGCCCGGAGGTGTTCAGCCTGACCGATGACGGTTACGCGGTGGCGATAACATCCGATGTTCCAATGGAATTGGAGGAAGCGGTCCGCGAGGCCATCCAATGCTGCCCGGAGCAGGCGATCAGCGAGAGCTGATGGAGCCCAGCGGCGAAGAGCCCGCGCCGCGGTAGTTTGACCCCGGTTCAGCCGGAAAGACCGGCGACGCCGTCCGCGCCGGCGTCACCGAGGCGCCCGTCAGCGCCGGAAATGCCCGGCATGATGACAGCGGATCCGCCGTCGCCTCCGGCGCCGGGGGTGCCACCTGCCCCGCCGGTTCCCGCGGACCCGCCCGCACCGCTGGCCCCGGTGTGGCCGAAGAGCCCGCCGGCACCGCCGTTGCCGCCGTTGCCGCCGTTGCCGCCGTCGCCGCCCGCACCGCCGTCTCCCCCGGTGCCCCCGTTTCCACCATTGCCGGCAAGCCGGTCATCGATGGCACTGCTATCTCCACCAGTGCCGCCGGTACCGCCCTGACCGCCGGCGGCGCCGGCACCGCCCATGGCTCCGCCCCCGCCGCTGCCGCCCGCGCCGCCATCGCCGAACAGCAGTCCACCGTGGCCGCCCGCGCCGCCGACGCCGCCGGCACCGCCCCCGTCGCCCGCGGCGCCCACGCCGCCGGTACCGCCGCTGCCACCCGCGCCGCCGACGAACCCATTGCCGCCGGTCCCGCCGTTTCCGCCGGCGGCGCCGGTTCCGCCGGTTCCGCCGGTTCCTCCGGTGCCCCCGGTCCCACCTTCATTGCTGTCCGCAATGGCCGACCCGCCGTCTCCGCCGTTACCCCCCGCGGCGCCGGCGCCTCCGGCTCCTCCGGTACCCCCGGTGCCGCCGACGCCAAGCTTTGCCACCGTGCCGGTGGTGCTGTCACCGCCGCGGCCGCCGTCGCCGCCCACGGCACCCACCCCGCCGGCGCCCCCGGTGCCGCCGACACCTCCCACGTAGTTGCCGTCGCCGCCGGCGCCGCCCGCACCGCCGGGCTGGCCGACGGTAGCGGTGCTGACTCCGTAGTCCCCGGGCCCGCCGGGTGCGCCGGGCTGGCCGAGATCGGAGCCGCCGGGGGTTCCGGCGGCAGCCGGTGTGCCGGCGGGTAGCGGGCTGGGGTTGACGCCGGCGGCGCCGGTGGCACCCAGGCCGCCGACTCCACCGTTGCCGCCCTGGCCGATGAGCCCGGCGGCCCCGCCGGCTCCGCCCATACCGCCGTCGCCGCCGGGAATGACGGCATTGCCGCCGGCGCCGCCGTTGCCGCCGGCACCGTAGAGCAACCCGCCGTTACCGCCGGTGCCGCCGGCCGCGCCAGCGGCACCGGACCCGCCGATGCCGCCGCTGCCGAACAGGCCGGCATTCCCACCGCGCCCGCCGGTGGGGTGGGCGGTGCCGCCGGATCCGCCGGCCCCGCCGTTGCCGTAGAGCAGCCCGCCGGCGCCGCCGTCCTGGCCGGTGCCGGCCGCGCCGTCGGCGCCGTTGCCGATCAGCGGGCGCCCCAGCAGCGTTTGGGTGGGGGCGTTGATCGCCGCGAGTAGCTGTTGTTCAAGGCTTTGCAGCGGCGAGGCGTTGGCGACTTCGGTGGCCCAATAGGCGCCCGCGCCGATGTCCAAGGCCCTGACGAACTCGGCATGAAACATCGCGGCTTGGGCACCGATGATCTGATAGCCGCGCGCGTAGGCGCCGAAGAGCTCCGCAACCGCTGTCGAGATCTCATCGGCAGCCGCGGCGGCTACCTCGGTGGTCGAGGCTGCTGCCGCGGTGCTGCCGGCATTGATAGCCATCCCGATACGATCCAAATCCATTGTTGCCGTGGCTAATAGGTCCGGCGCGACCGCGACAAACGACATGTTCGCATCCTTCGATCGGAGACTGATGGCCCCGGCGGCGACCCGCCCATGGCCAAGCGAGTAGCTCACGCTAGCACCCGTGTTGGGCGCCGCATTCGGTTTTCGACCTGCAGTTATTCGCCGCCGCTAGCTACTGTGCTGCTGGCCGATCGACGTCGCCTCCGGTGCCCATGGAGGATGGTGGGCATCGGGAGGGCGCGCCGGTATTACCGCGTGATCGAGATGGCCTGCCGCGGGCACTGGCGCACCGCTTCGCCCACCAGCTCCTCGTTCTCGGGCGTGACTTCTGGCTGCAGAACGGTCAACATGTCGTCGTCGCCGAGTTGGAACACCTCCGGGACGATGCCCATGCATATGCCGTTGCTTTCGCACAGGTCCCAGTCGACTTCGATCCTCATGGCAGCACCCCTACCGCAGTACCCGCACCGGCACGCTCTGCCAGCCGGCGACATTTTGCATGTGAACACGTTTGCAGCCCGCCCAGTCCACCTCGAAGGCAGGCATGAAATCGAGCAACTTCTCCAGCGCGATCGCACTTTCCATCCGGGCCAACGCCGCGCCCAGGCAGCTGTGAATCCCGTAGCCGAAACCGAGGTTGGTGGCTTCGTGCGGGTCGCGATCGATGTCGAACTTGTCCGGATCGGTCCAGGCGTGCGGGTCGCGGTTGGCCGCACCATTGATGAGAAACACCGGCTTGCCGGCCGGAATCGTGACGCCGTGCAGCTCAACATCTTCCATGGCGCGCCGGACCTGATATTGCGATGGTGCCTCATAGCGCAGCAGTTCTTCGACCGCGGCGGGGACCTTGCTGCGATCGTCGAGCAGCTTTTGCCACTGCTCGGGATTTCGAGCGAACACCACGGCCGCGTTGCCGACCAGCTTGGTCACCGTCTCGGCGCCGGCTCCGCCCAAAAGGGTGGCGAATCCGGCGATTTCGAGATCGTCAAGGTTGGTCACCTGCCCGTCTTCACGCTCGATCTCGGCGTTGATCAACTTGGTGAACAGATCATCACGCGGGTCGTCGCGCCGCTGCTTGACCAGGTCGTAGTAGAGCATCGCGGTGTTGATGTTGGCTTGCATGCCCTGTTCACCGACTTCGACCTGGCCGGGCTCGCGGGTCAGTGATTCGTCGATCCAATGGCGCACCTGCTGGGCGTGCCGTTCGGGCACGCCCAGCATGGTGGTGATCACCTCGACCGGGAAGGGTCCGGAAAACTCCTGCACCGCATCGAAGCCCTCGGGGTCCAGCGCGCCGAGGTACTTGTCGATCTTGTCGATGACCGTCTGGCGTTGGGCCTGAATCGCGCGCGGCGTGAAGACCTTGTTGAGCAGGCTGCGCATGTGTCGGTGGTCGGGCGGATCCATGAAGATGATCGACTGTGGCGGCTTCTGGCCGGAGCGCACCATCGACAAGTCAATGCCGTAGGCGGACGAATACCTCTCGAAGTTCTTCAGCCCCGCCGCCACATCCGCATGGCGCGTCAACGCGTAGAAGTCGTACTGCTCGCTGTAGTACACCGGGGCTTCGGCTTGCATCCGCCGGTAGGTCTCCCATGGTCCGTTGAAAAACTCCTCGGAGAACGGATCGAAGACGACCTTCGATGTGGTCATTGCATACTCCTCGACGGCGAAGTGCGGGCTGCGGGCGTTACGCCGGAATGCTCGACTGTAACGCTAACGGTAGCGCTTTCGTCGCGCGCCGAAAAGGACCGGACCGGCCCGGCGGATCCGATCCGCATCAACCGGCCGCCGCGGCAGCGTCGCCATCCGGGGGGCGTGCGGACGCACAGTCCTCGACGAAGGACAACACCTGGCGGTGGTAGTCGGCGGCGGTGTGTCCGAGGCTGAGATTGTGCCCGGCCCCAGGGTGTCGACTGTTGACGAAATGCTCTGCGGCCGAGAACATATCGGCAATTTCGGCCAGTGCGCTCGGGTCGGCCCGGAATACATTGTCGTGCTCGCCGAGGGTGAACCGCACCGGCACCCGCACGCCCGGTGCGAGTGCCGGAAAGTCCTGGTTCGGCCAATTGAGGGCCACCGTGCGTTCGTAACGGGGAGCTGTCGACGAGTTCGTGATACCCCGCCGAATGTCGTCCGGGTACAGGTGCATCGGCTCCCACAACAGCTCGCGCACCCCGGGTGGGCGATCCTGTAGCGCGGCCAACCGCATGACTTCCTTGGCGGCAGGGTGGTAGCGCCGTCCGGTGCCCCCCAGTTCGACGCCCAGCAGATCGGCGGCGCGCGGGCTGGTTGCCATCCGCAGCACCAACTCGCAGCCGCCCGAATGGCCCATCAGGAATAGGCCCGCCCCGCGGGGCCGCTGGTCGAGCATGCGATCGATGGCGCCGAATGTGAGATCGACGCGCTGCTCGGGGTGCTGCATCGCCTCCGGATAGGGTGCGGAGCTGCCGTGGCCGGGCCGGTCGAGGGCGACGACGGTGAAGCCCAGAGTCGCGCCGAGTCGCAGCAGCGACAGTTGCGGGTGTCCGGGACAGTCGAAGTACGACGATGAGGTGCCGCCGCCGTGCAGTGCCACGACGGTGGCTTTGGGACCCGTGGGGTCGGCGGCCTCGGCGAGCAGGCCCGACATCGGCACGCCGTCGACGAGCACCACCCGCGGCCGGACCAGGGCTTGGTTCATGTGTCGGCCCGCAGCAGGATCACGCCGCTGGGAGTCAGGCCGCCGCTGCTGACCACGCCGACCCGGGCGCCGGCGACCTGGCGTGCGTCCGCCTCGCCGCGGAGCTGGGTTACGGCTTCGTGCAGCAGACCCATGCCGTGCGTGCGCCCGTGTGACAGTTGACCGCCGTGCGTATTGAGCGGTATCAGGCCGTCGCGGGCGATGTTCATACCGCCGTCAAGAAATTCCTTCGCCTCGCCGATCCCGCAGAACCCCAGTGCCTCGATCCAGGACAGGCAATTCATCGTGAATCCGTCATAGAGTTCGGCGACGTCGACGTCGGTGGGGCGCAGCGTGGTGCGGGTCCATACGTGTGCCGCTTGGCCCAGCACCTGTGGTTCATGGGTGAGCGTGCTTTGGTCCCAGTCGATCCGCTCGATGATCTGCGTGCCCACGGCCTCCACCAGGACGGGTGGTTTGGCCAGATTGCGCGCGGCGTCGACGGCGGAGACGATGACGGCTATCGCCGCGTCGCAGGGCACGTCGCAGTCGAAAAGACCGAACGGGGTGGTGATGGGCCGGGCGTTCAGGTAGTCATCCATCGTCATCGGTGAGCGATAGACGGCGGTGGGGTTCAACTCGGCGTTCGCGCGTTGGTTCAGCGCGATCCACCCCAGCGTCTCTTTGGTGGTGCCGTAGCGGTGAAAGTGGCGCTGCGCGTTGATCGCCAGGGTGTGTGCCGCCGACGTCGCGCCGAATGGGTATTGCCAGCTGGTGGTCCGGCCGCCGGGCGGGGCGATCTTGCCCCGCTTCATCAGCTCGTTGTAGGTGGCTTCCCACAGCGTGCGGAAACACAACACGTGACGCGCCAGCCCGCCGGCGACCGCGAGCATCGCGGCGATCACCGATCCGCCCGGCCCGAACGTCTCGATGCCGCCGTTGTGCCAGACCGGCCGGATGCCCAGCGCTGCCTCCAGCGCGGTGACGCCACCCTCACCGAAACCGCCGAGATTGCCGCCACCGGGGTAGGTGGACAGACCGTCGATGTCGTCGAACGTCAGCCCGGCATCGGCGACTGCCGCCTCGCAGGCGTCCACCGTCAGCGACAGCGGCGCAACCATCAGCCGGCGGCCAATGGTGGACATGCCGATCCCGGTGAGCGCCACCTTGTCCTCGAATTTCTGCGTGGTGAGCATGGGGCGCACATGTTCACCGAAGCGCTGCGGCGCGATCTCATCGACGGGCAGCGGGCGCCGTTGCGCGTCGGTGCGCGGACGAAACAGCGGTAGCCATACGTCCTCGATGCGCTCGAACACCACCTCCACGGTCTGGCCGAGTTCGAGCCGATCCGGGTCGCACTCCACGATGTTGGTGGTCAGCCGGACCCTGGGGTCCTCGGCGATTGCCACTTGGGCGATCACATAGGGGGCAGGCAGGCCGGGCAGGCTGAACCGGTGGTTGACGGTGAATCCGGTGAGTGTTGCCGCACCGGAGACGGTCCGCACACCCATATCGCGGGATCGGCAGTATCGGCACACCGGTGCGGGCGGATGGATCAACGATGCGCAGGCGGCGCATTCCTGCAGGCGTAGCTTGCCGTCGGCGCCCGAAGTCCAGAAGAACTCGTTCTCGTCGGTGATCAGGGGCAGCGGACGTCCCGGTGCTGCTGACACTTCACCTCCGCAAGTTGAGCGCCCCCGGCGTGAGCGGAAGGAGCATTATGCGAATACGAGAATTACGTTATCAGCTAGGGCTGGGCGGTTTCGAGACGTCTTGCCGCTGCCTTGCGCGGACACCGAGCCCAGCCGGTCACCGGGTAAAACCCCACTGCGCCTCGTTCGACTCGGTTTTGAGGTGCTCAGCGGGGTCCTCGACGCCGGCTGGGGAGTGCTGCACCACATCTGGCTGGCGTTCCCCGATTTCGGTGATGGCATGCGCCGGGCAGTCCATCAGCGCCCGCAGCACCGGATCGCGGTCTTCCTCCCGCACCGTGCCGTCCCCGCTCAGGCAGGCGTATCCCCAATCGTCGAGCGTGAAGTAGCCGGGCGCTTGCTTGGCGCACAGGCCGAAGCCGTCGCAAACGGTGCGATCGAGACGAATTCTCATGGTTGCCTCACCGGTGCCGTGGCCTGGTAGGGGCGTTCGGCGCGAAACGCTCCGCCGGTTCTGCTCGAGCAGTCTTGGCAGGTGCCCTCGAGATGCCTTGCCACCTCGTCGGGAAACTGGCTCAGCAGGGTGGCGGCCGCATTGGTCGCTGCGTCCAGGGTCGCGCAAGCGCCGCGCCCGCGTAACACCACCGACCAGCGGCGCAGTCGATCGATGTCTTCGCTGGTTGCCGCGAAATCCCGAAGTGCGCCGCCAACGGCGGCCATGGCTGCCGTTCCGTTGAAACAGGACCCGCACTGCCCGGCGTTTTCGCGGTCGAAGTAAGACAACACCGAAGCCGCGACCGCGACCGGGCAGTCGTCGGTGATCACCGAGATTGCGCCGCAGCCCAGACCGCTGCCCAGCCGTCGCATCGTCTCGTGATCGAGTGTGGTGCCGAGCACCCCACGGTTGAGCAAGCCGGCGAAGTAGCCGCCCATCAAGACTCCACGGACCTTTGTGGGCGCAACCGCATGCAGTGCCAGCAGTTCGGAAAACGGTAAACCGTAGGGGAGTTCGTAGAGCACGGGTGCTCGGCCGGCTCCGGTGATGGTGGCCAGAAATGTCCCCGGCGACGATGGCGTACCCAGCGCGCGATACTCGCTGGCCCCGTGGCGGTGCAGGTACGGCAGATTGGCCAGCGTCTCCACGTTGCTGACCAGGGTGGGCCGGCCGCTGACGCCGTATTCGAAGGGGCGCGGCGGCTTGTCAGATGGTTTGACCGGGCCGCCGTTGATCGCGCGGACCGCGGCGGTCTCCTCGCCGGCCACGTACCCGGGTGGTACGGCCCAGACACTGACGGCGACACCGCCGAATGCGTCGGGATCCAGCTGTGCCAGGGCGCGTTCGACGCTGCGCGCGGATTCCGGGTCGGACACATAGACATAGGCGCGCGTGGCGGCCACCAGCGCCGCGGCCAGGCGCAGCCCATCCAGAACCAGGTGCGGGCGGTTGCGCAGCAGCCATCGGTCTTTGAAAGAGGCTGGCTCTCCCTCCTCGCCGTTGGCGATGACCACAGCGCCGCCCGCCGGCCCGGCACGGCGGCAGTTGTCGCGCACCGCACGCATTTTCACCGCGAGCGGGAATGCGGCCCCACCGCGGCCGAGGAGTCCGCTCGCGTCGATCTCGCGCAGCAACTTTTCGGCGTCGCCAAGCGGGCGGTACCCGCCTTGGGCCCGGTACGCCGCAACGTCTTCGTGGTCCTGTTGGTCCGCGTGGCCGCCGGCCACGCGCAGTAACCGCGGCGGGCAGCCCGGCCAGGCGGTCGCCTTGAATGCGATGTCGAGTGTTTCCATCAATCAGCCCGCTATCGTCGCCGGTCGGTGATTGCGCGCTAGGGTAGCCCGCATGCGGACTGCGGTGGTGCGGGTCAATGTCGACCCGGCCGGGTCGTTGACCGCGGCCCAGTTACGCGCGGGCATGGCTGCGCTCCGCACGCGTGCCGACGAGACTGGCGCCGGTGTGGTCGACAACGACCTCGAGTCGCGGCCGGTCGGCCGTCGGGAGGTGGAACTGCTTATCGCCGGTGACGACGTTGATGAGGCCAAGGCGGCGGCAATTGAGTTGTGCGCCAGCGCTTTCATGGTACGACCGGTGGTCGGCGTGGTCACCTTCATCAGCAGGGGAACCGACGACGATGCCCACGGTGTGCTGTCGGCCTTTGGGCTCGTCGGCGAGATCCTTCGCGAACCCGGGGACGACGGCTATGACATTGTCTACGTCACGCTGCGCGAATCCGACCTCGAACGTGTCCCGGAAAGCCGAATTCACACGGCGCTGGAAGCGTCGCTCAATTGCGAGGTCCATATCCGCACCGGGTAGCCCATTGTGAGCAGTCACGAGTCCAAGAACTTCAGGATCGCGGGTGCTGCCAGCACCCAGGTGTCAAACATGTTGAAGTGCTTCACCCTTCCTGCCGCGCGATCCTCGGCGGCACGCTCCCAAGCGTCTTCCGGCCAGGGTGGGTCGATCAGCTCGGATCCCTTGATCAGGCAGCTGACCTCTAATGAGGTCCGTTTGGGATGATCCCAATCGTTCTCGCCACCGCGGATGATCAGCGTGGGAACCTTGATGCGATCGAACATTTCGTCCTCGACGCCGGGAATGGTCTGCCCCGGTTTGGACACGAAGGCGTTGAGCCAGCGCAACATGACTTTCAAGAACTCGTCGCGGTCCAGGTCTCCGAACCGTTGTCTGTTGGTGGGGTTTGCTTCGATGCGCTCGCGCCACTCGGGCACCTTGAGCAGCGCCTCAATTCCGGTGCCGCGCACCGCCAAAATGCTGGGGACCAGGTAGTAGGAACCCAGCACGAAGGTGCCGTAGATGCCACCGACGATATTCCACACCACTAGTTTGCTGACCAACTCGGGAAAAAGAATGGTGGCCAGGATGGAATCCCGCGCCCCGCCGGAGCCGCCGGCGATGATGCACTGCTGGACTCCGAGGGCGGCCAACAAGCCGTGCAACGTCTCGGCGCGCATGTGCGATTCGCTTTGCCCGTAGAACTGCACATCGGACGCGCCGCAGTTCGGACGATCCCACAGCAGCACCCGATAGCCGCCGTCGACCAAAGCCAGGGCGAGCGGCCGCAGGCCGGGGATGTCCTTGCCGAATCGGCCGCCCGGGGTCAGAACAATGAGATCTCCTGAATCGCCCAGGATTTCGTAAACCACCCGACCGCCGTTAACCTCGACAGAGGATACGCGATTGTCCTGCAATGTCATGCCATCACCAGCACATCTCTACCGATAACCCGGACCGGGTAGGTGCGAATGCTCCACTCCGGTTTGACCGCGGTGGTCCCGGTTGCCAGTTCGAAACCCCACTGATGCCAAGGGCAGTAGATGAACTCGAGATCGCGCACCATCACGGCGTCACCGGGTGCGCTCTCGTCGACCATGGTGCGTCCCCGGGCACGGCCCGAACACAGCGGACCGCCCTGGTGCGGGCAATAATTGGCTATCGCGTAGAAGGTCCCGTTGACGTTGTAGACACCCACACCGTGCCGGCCGATCGGCACCAGTTTGTGGGTTCCCGGCGGAATCTCGTCCACCGTCGCAACGATGTGTTCGCGCCCCTGAGCCAGCCGTGGCCGCGTTATCTTCTCGCCCAATTCAGAACACCCGGGTCTGGCCTTCGAGAACCGGCACCGTGTCCGGCAGGTGGTAGGTCGCGATGCCGTTCTTGTACATCACCGCGTCCCGGGCCGCTTTGGGCAGATGTTTCACCAGCCAGCGGGGGTCGTCGAAGGTCCAATGTGGGTAGTCCGAGGAGTAGAGCAAGATCTTGTCACCCTCCATCCACTCGATCGCCCGGGTCAGCTCCGTCTTGTCTTCCGGGTAGTCCAGGGGCTGCGTGGTGAACTTGATGTGCTCCTTGACGTACTCCGACGGCTTGCGCTTGATGTCCATCCGAGACTTGCGGGCGTCATAGAGCGCGTCCATGCGCCACATCAGCGGCAGGATCCAGGTGAACGCATGCTCGACGAGCACGATCCGCAGTGTCGGGAATCGGTCGAAGACACCGTCGAAGATCAAACTCATCACCTGGTTGGCCGCCAGTAGCGAGTAGGTGACCATGAAGTCGTGGTTGTAGCTGGGGTAGCCCACCGGTGGCGTTGGCAGCATCTCGAAATTGCTGCGGGAAAGGTGACAGCTCACCGTGATGTCATGCTTGGTCGCGGCCGCCCAGATGGGGTTGTACATCGGGTGGCCCCAGCAGGGGCGGGGTTCGGCCTTGATCAAAACCTGTGCCATGTAAGGGTGTCCGGCCCATTCCTCGATCTCACGCGCGGCCCCTTCCGGATCCTCGACCGCCGCGCAGATGGAACCTCGCCAGCGTTGGTGCCAGTTGTTGTGGCTGTCGAGCCAGTGATTGGCCTGCCAGCGATTCAGCGCGGTCGAGTACGCCTGATGCGCCTCGGGCAGGCGCGGTGTGCGCCCACCGGGCTCGAGGATCGCGATGTCGGAGCCGGCTTCCATGATCAGCTGGCGAAACGCCATGTCCGGATCGCTGCCGGGGAACTCGCCATCGGCCGGGAAGGTATCCACCCGCATCGCGAAGCTGTGTGCGTAGTCGGGCGCGTCGTAGTAGATCAGCTCACCGACCTTGTGGTCGAGGAAAAACTTGCTGCGCCAAGGCTCGGGGATGTACGGGCTGATCTCACCGCGCTTGGGCACCGGATGAATGTCGGAGTCGACACACCGGACGGCGATGCGCTCGGCTGCGGGAACCCGTTCGTGCATATGAGTCAGCGTCATGTCGATCTCCTCAACGTCCCTCGTCTCTATTCTGCGACGGCCTCCGGCCAGCCACTAGTGAGCTCGGCAGAAATATCGATCCCGTACAGCTCGGCCGCGTTGCGCCAGCACAATTTCTCGCGCTGATCGGCCGTCAGCGCGGTGGGTAGGTTGCGGACATCGCGGAGGTCGTAGCACTGCCAATGGGGATAGCTGGAGCCGAACATCACCATGTCTTCCTTGCCGGTGAAGCTCAGCCACTCATCGGCGAACTCGACGTCACCGGGACCGTCCAGACCGCCCTGGATGAAATAGACGTGGCCGGGCAAATAGTCGCTGGGTATCCGTGGGGCCCACGGGGTCTGTTCAAGATGCGGCCGGCCGAAGGTATCCATCCGCCAGATGAATGGCGTGACGAAGTCCGCTGCGCCGTCGGCCCAGACGAACTTCAGCTCCGCGAAGCGTTCGAACACCCCTTCGGCGATCATGTTCATCAGGTGATACAGGTAGTTCAGCGCCATGAAGCTGACGTACTGCTCGTAGGTGCGCGTGTGCCCGGACGGCGTTGGCGGAAATCCGATGCCCTCGCCCGATTCGATGTGCACCGCTACCGGAAGACCTGCCTCGACCGCGGCTTCCCACAACGGCCAGAACTGTGGCTTGCCGTACAGCTCGCGGGACTGCAGCGGAACACCGATCTGCACCACGCGCGGGTGAGCACGCCACTTCGCGACTTCTCGTACGGCGCCGGCAATGTCGTCGGGGTTCACCCGGATGGTGCCGCGGAAGCGATCGCCGAGTTCGTCGTGTTCCAGCCAGCGCGACACCATCATCTCGTTGTGCGCGGCGTGTAGCGCGCTGCCGAGGTGCCGATCCGGCATGATCCCGCGGCCCATCGGATGCAGTACCGCCACATCGACACCACGTCGTGAAAACAACTCATCGGCAACGAATTTCGGGTCTGAACCGGGATATTGGCGGTCCGGCCCCTCGGTATTCGGCGCGTATTCGCTACCGGGGGCTCCGTACCAGTCCATCTCGTAGTCGGGGAAACCCCGGCTCTTGAAGGGCTCACGCAGGAAGCTGCGCAGATCTTTGTTGGACGGAAAGAAGATGTGCACGCTGGCATCGATCACTGGCATGCGCGTCCCGTCGGCATGTTCAATCACCAAGGCACCCTCCAGCTCCGGCGAACATCACAAGCGCGGCCGGGGTATCTGCTAGGTAAGCTAACATTCTTCGCTTCCGCCGATCAACGTCTTTGCGGTAAGCATTTCGGTTAATCGTTTGTCCTGCTAGACGATGAAATTATGAACGCTGATGCAAGTCGTGTTCTGCACTAGCGATAATAACATTCTCATTAGCTGGTTGTGGAGCACAATCTCCGTGGCGGGCGTTGCCGCGGTGCGCTACCGACTTCTGTCGCCGGCCCTTCACCTGATCGCCGACGCGGCGGCCATGGCCTCAGTTGCACGCCGAGGTCAAGACCCAGCCGCCGCCAAGCCTGGCCTTGGCATCGTGTCCGGCCGCCTGGTGGGACCGGCCGAGTCCGCCGTGGAAATTCTGGCCGTCATGGGCTATGGCGCCGCACCGAGTGAAGACGCTGAGCACGTTGCAGCTCGGGTGTCCGCAGGCGGTCAGTGCGTGAATCTCGGCCTGTGCGCGCTTGCGGTGGCCCCACGTTTTGCCCACCGCGCCGTTGTCGGCAACGGCGATCGCGCCGTACCGGGGGGCAATCGGAGGGATGGGCGGGATGGGTGGCATGGCAACGGGCGAACTCTTGTCGCTATGCGCGAGGGCCCGGTGCGGAGGTGGGCCAAATGGCTGAACCATCGTCAGGATCAGCGCGGCCACAGCAACCGCGCCGGCGATCGCAACCGCGATCCAACGGCGCCGTATCGCAGCTATCCTCTGCCTCCAGTCCGGCTTCACGATCTCCTCCCAGTTTACGTGTCTGTAACAACTTCTTTCCAGGGTACACGCGCCGAGTGCACCCGCCTGCTGCTCTGAAATCGGTTACGGCGCAACCCCGTCCGGCGCGGAGTCCGGTCCCGGTCAATAGTTGCCGTCGGTGCGGCCAACGATGGCTCAACGGTGGCCGGCGGCTCAGCACAGGCCGCTGGGAACCCCCCTGACGGGCGTGGTCTCCTGGGCGGGCATCGCTTGCGGGTAGGGAACCCGGTAGGGCGGATTCAGCTCAAATATTCCCGCCACCGCTTCGACCCCGAGCCCGCATTGCGCCAGCTGAGGCAGGACGCGTTTGGACTGGTTCAGGTTGGGTCGCGACGGGTTCGGCGGCACACCGAAGTTGAAGGCCGACGTCATGTCCCCGGTGACGTTTCTGCGCCACGCGGTGAGGTTGGGTACCGGAACGCCGAAGCGTGTCTCGATCAATCGCAGCTGCGACGTGTGGTCGAACACGTCGTGGGCCACCAGCCCGCCGCGGCTGAATGGGGAGATAACCAGGCCGGGAACGCGATAGCCCAAACCAATCGGGCCGCGTATACCGCCGGACCCGCGGACCTTGTCGATGTCAGGGACGGTCAGATATTCGCCCGGCGTCCCGTCCGGTGGGGTGGGCGGCACCACATGGTCGAAGAACCCGCCGTTTTCGTCGTAGCTGACGATCAGCGCTGTCTTTTCCCACACCGCCGGATTCGACAGCAGAATCCGCAGCACGTCCATGAACGCGATGGCCCCGCCCGCGTTCGGCATCGCGGGGTGTTCAGACTCCAAAAAATTCGGAATCAACCAGGAAACCTGGGGCAGGCGATTGGCTTTGACGTCGGTGGCGAAGTCCCGGGGGTAGCGGGGCGTGGCCCCGAAGCGAACCAGATCCGACCTTGGGTCTTGGGCTTGGGTGAACCATCGCACAATCTCGCCGTAACCCACGTAGCTGTTCACCGCGGGCCCTAATCGCTTGTCGTAGTACATTTTCCAGCTGACTCCCGCATCGCTGAGATGCTGCGGCATGATGGGCCAGCTGAACTTGCCGATCGGCGGGGTCGGGATGGTCTCAACCAGTGGCCCGCCGTTGGCGCCGTCGGGATCGAGCCAGGCGCTCACCCAGTACAGCCGGTTGGGAAACGTGGGCCCGATCACCGAGCAAAAGTAGTGGTCGCAGACCGTGAATGTGTCGGCCAGCAGAAAATGAATCGGGAGATCATCGCGGGTGTGATAGCCCAGCGTCGCAGGGATGTTGGCCGCCGAACGGGTCCGTGCCTGCGCCGGTAGCCAGTTGTCGTTGGCTCCGCCGTTCCACGAATCGTGCAAGGTGGCCCAACCATGGTCGGGGTCATTGACACACGCGCCATTGAGCAACGGGGGTCTGGTGGTGTCGAGGCGGAACGGCAGGGTGGTGCTAGCCGGGTCCGGCGCCTGCGTCCGTGGGTTCCAGCCCTTTTGCGCAAACAATGGCGTCGGGGTGTCGAAGCCCTCGACGCCCGACAGCGTGCCGAAGTAGTGATCGAACGACCGATTCTCCTGCATTAACAGCACGATGTGCTCGATGTCGGTCAAATGTCCGGAGCACGGCCCCGCGCCGTAAGCTTTTTCGATCACTGGTCCGGCCAATGACATGAGTGCTCCGGTACTGGTGGCGGCGGCCAACTTAGCCAAAAACTCACGCCGCGACATCTTGTCGACCGCGTCAGCCCATGTCATCACGCATCCTTCTGCACAGGTGGAAACTGTATCTTTCGGATGCCGACCTGCCCCGAAATGTCAACGGGTGTGTCGCTTGGGGACTTTGCTGGCATAAAGCAAATTCGTTCCTTGGCGCAGAGCCGAATTCGTCCACGCTCCGCCGAGTTGATCCGGTCCGGAAAGCACCCGCCTCCCGAAATCAAAACTCGAACGCTATCGGTTTGGTGGCAATACTGATATGACGTTGAGGTGCCCGAGGCAGCCAGCCCCAGCGGCGGCGCGACCGGTGACATCTGGGAGGTGATGTCGACCGCCCGGACGGTCCGCCGCTTCACCGACCAGCCGGTCGACGACGCCACCCTTACCCGGTGTCTGGAGGCGGCCACGTGGGCGCCGTCCGGGGCCAATGCTCAAGGCTGGCGCTTCGTGGTACTGCGATCGCCCGAACAACGGGCGGTGGTGGCCGCGGCGGCGGCGCGCGCACTGGCGGTGATCGAGCCGGTCTACGGAATGCACAGGCCGGCGGCCGACGATGACAGCCGGCGTGCTCGCACCTACCGGGCCACCTACGAGTTACACGATCGGGCAGGCGAATTCACGTCAGTCTTGTTCGCCCAGCAGCATTACCCGACGGCGTCCGAACTTCTGCTCGGCGGATCGATCTTTCCCGCCATGCAGAACTTCCTGCTGGCCGCCCGGGCTCAGGGCTTGGGCGCCTGTATGACCAGCTGGGCTTCCTACGGCGGGGAACGGTTGCTGCGCGAGGCCGTCGGCGTACCCGAGGATTGGCTGTTGGCCGGTCATATCGTCATCGGTTGGCCCCAGGGCAAACACGGGCCGCTGCGTCGGCGGCCGCTTTCCGACGTTGTCAATCTGGATCGCTGGGACCGGCCGGCCTTTCCGGGTCTTGGGAGTTAATCCACCAAGTGTGCGGTGGTGGCCAGCGCTTCATGGCCGTACTTGGAGCCGATGAGCCGCCACGGGTCGGCATACCGGCCGCGGTGTTCGAGCCGACGTTGCAGCCCCAACAGCGCCCGCAACGCCGGGCGCAACATCGGCCCCAACGCTTTGAGCAGGATGCGGCGACGTCCCAGCCCGCCGGCGACCCAGGCCAGGGTGTCAGACCAATCGTGCTCTTGGTACCCAAGTAGGGCTTGGGATTCGGTGGTGTCGAACCAGCCGGTGAAGCCCCAACCGCGGTCGTCTTCCGGATTGCCGGGTAGGCCCGCCGACGGGCCAAGCCCGCCGATGCCGACCGCGCACATGACGTCGTCCTGTAGGTCGCACATCAGGTGGGCATGGCTGTCGTCGCCCCCCGATCACCAGCACCTTCTGTTCGATAGCGGCTCTGCGTGCCACGGCGTTGGCGAAGGCCAGCGCCACATCGCGGGCATCGACCGAATGCATGCGGTTGTCGGTCGGGGTGGCGCGCATCAACAGCAGGTAGTCGGTGTCGAGTTTGGCCGAGGTGTCGGGCGAGACGACTCCACCCAGTCGCAACATGGCGTAAGGCAGACCGCTTTCGGCGATCGCGAGCTCGGCCAGGACCTTGTTCTCGCCGTATTGGTCGATGGGGTTCACCGGCGTAGTGGCGGTGATGCGTTCGGGCTGGCGGTGAGGGTTACGGGAGCCGTAGACCGCTGCGCTAGAGGCGAACACGAACAGCGGCGGATCGGTCAAGGCTTGCGCCGCGGTCACCAGGTTGCGGGTGCCCCCGACATTGACCTGGTGGGCCATCCGGGGATTGCGGTAGGAGGGTGGTGAGACGATCGCCGCCAGGTGCACGATCACCGTGGGCCGATGGCGGGCCACCGCGGTGGACACGTCGGCGCCGTCGGTGAGATCGATGAACACCGGGATCAGCACCCCGGCCGTGCGGGCCTGCTGCAAACCCGCAGCGATGACGGCCGAGCTTTCGGTGGCGAGGTCCATTGCGACCACGGTGTGCCCACGGCGCAAAAGGATCTCGGTGCAGCGCTTGCCGACCTGTCCGAAGGCGCCGGTATTGAGCACGGTCTCCGACGTCATCGGTTACCGGCCCAGTCGGTGCAGCAGCGCCGCCGCCGCGTCGCGGAGCCGAGGTGAGATCGGCACGGAGAAAACGGGATTGAAGACGTCCTCACGCAACCTGGTCAAGGTGGAACTCTTGATGAGCCACGCGCCATCGAGCTTCTCGTAGGTTTCGTGGTAGTGACCACGCCCGTCGAGGTTGACCCCGGGGCCCAACCGCACCACATCCTGCAGCGCCCAGACACCGGTCGCCGTCGTCGGCGAGCTCAGCGTGATTTCCGGCGCGTGCACCTGATGCACGGTGGGGCGCGAGGTCCTTCCCAAGGTGGCGCGAACGTAGGCCACGAACTCGTCGGCGCCGTGGATTACCTTCCCGCCGCAGCGCGAGGTGTCGCTGAGGAAATCGTCGGTGAACAGCGTCCGCCAGTCGTCCCATCGTTTGGTGTCCAGGTAGCGGCAGTATCGGGCCTTGAGCTGCTTGATCGCCTCGATCTCCCACAGTGTCGTTGCGGCGTCCAGCATTACCGTCCCTCCCTGCACCCCACAGCCCTGCAGTGAGATTAACGCTTCCGATACTGAGAATGCTATTCTCGCCAGAGAACGCACGACGGGAGGCGGTCCGCATGCTGTTGGAGTTCGATGCTGATCAGCGGCTCTGGCAGGCGACGGTGCGCGACGTGGTCACCAAGCAATGCCCGCCGTCGCTGGTCCGCAGCGTCGCCGAGAATGGTGCCGACTCCGATCCGCTGTGGAAGGTGTACGTAGACCTCGGCTGGACCGAGTTGAACGATCCGGCCAGCGCGGTGGAGTTGGCGATTGTGCTCGAGGAGTTGGGCCACGCGACCGATCCCACTCCCTTCTTGGCGACGATGAGTCAGTTCGCGCCGCTGGCCGCCGGTTGCTTCGACCCTCATCAATCGGGCACCGCCGTGTACAGCGGGATAACGGTGCGCCGGGACGCGCAGGGGTGGCTGTTGGACGGGACGGCACGCCATGTCCTGGAAGGGGACCGCGCAGACCGGTTGGCGGTGGTGACCGACGCTGGGGTGTTCATCGTGGCGGCCAGCCAGGTTTCGGCTCGACGTGAATCCGTCTTCGACCCGGTGCTACACGTCGCGGACCTGTCCTTTCGCGAGGTCAGGGTGCCGGAGAACGCCCGAGTGGGCGTCGACGCCGAGCGGGCTCGCCACATCGCCCTGACTGGCATGGCCATCACGATGGTCGGCGCCTGCCAGCGCATTCTCGATCTGGTGCTCGAACATGTGCGCAGCCGTCACCAATTCGGTGTGCCGATCGGCTCCTTCCAGGCCGTCCAGCACAAGGCGGCGGACATGCATGTCGCGGTGCAGCGGGCCCGGGCCCTGGCGTATTTTGCCGCGCTGACCATCTCCGCCGATGATCCGCGCCGGCGCCTGGCCGCGGCGATGGCCAAGGCATCGGCGGGCGAGTGCCAGTCACTGGTGTTCCGCCATGGGTTACAGCTTTTTGGCGCAATGGGATTCACCTGGGAGAACGACCTACAGTTTGCGCTCAAACGGGCAAAAGCGGGCGAACTCATGCTAGGTGGTGCGGCGCAGCATCGAGTCCAGATCGCTGAGGAATACCGTGCAGCTGACTTTTGATCCCGACGTCGAGGCGTTCCGGACCGAGTTTGCCACCTTCCTCGACGAACACCTTCCGCCGGCGAGTGAAACGGTAGAGCGCCCCAGGTCGGTTTCGCATATGCCCCAGTGGGCACGTCGCTGGCAGCGACTGCTGTTCGACAACGGTTGGCTGCTGCCGGGGCAACCCCCAGAGTTCGGCGGGCGCAACGCGACGGTGGTTCAGCAGTTCGTACATCTCGAGGAACTGTGCCGCCGGCGGATCTATCACAGCCTCAACCCGCAGGGCGTGAATATCGTTGCCGCGTCGATACTGTCGTTTGGAACCGACGAGCAGAAGCTGCGGTGGGCGGTGCCGATACTGCGGGCGCAGATCACCGCTTCGCTAGGCATGAGCGAGCCCAGCGCCGGCTCCGACCTGGCGTCGCTGCGCACTCGCGCCCTGCTCGACGGCGATCACTTCGTGGTCAACGGCCAGAAGGTATGGACCTCGGGGGCCCATGACGCGGACCTCCTACTGACCTTCGTGCGCACCGACCCCGACGCGCCAAAGCACAAGGGGATCAGTGCATTACTGATACCCACCGATACCGCCGGTGTGGTGCGCCGGCCCTTCCCGTCCATCTGTTCCGCCGATGACTTGGACTTCAACGAGGTGTTTTTCAGCGATGTGCGGGTGCCCGCCGCGAATCTGGTTGGGGCGCTCAACGGGGGCTGGCGGGTGGCCAATGGATCGCTGGGGCACGAGCGCACCATGATGTGGCTGGGATTCGCCGACCGGTTGGACAATCTGATCGCAGACTTGCATCCGGTCACCGAACTCGACCATGACCGATACGCCACCATGGTGATGGACAAGCAGGCCCTGCGGCTCTTGGGTTCGGTGGCGCTGGCGCGCGCTTCCCGAGGTGAGGACGACACGTCCGCAATCTCGGTGCTCAAGCTGCTCGGTTCGGAAGCCGAACTGCGGGCCAGTGAACATGCTTTGGCGGCCGCCGGATCCGACGGGCTGATTCACCCCGCACTGACCGGGCCGTATGCGCCGATGAATTTGGATCACTACTTCGCCAGCTGGTTCGAGCGATACGCCCGCAGCTTTTCCGGCACCATTGCCGGGGGTACCTCGGAGATTCAGCGCAACATCATCGCCCAGCGGGTACTGGGGCTACCCCGCGGCTGATCACCCGTCCCGCGCGGCCCGCTTTTCCTGGCGAGCAGACGCGAAATCGCATCATCGCCGGCTATCTGATGCGATTTTGTGTCTGCTCGCCGGAGGGGCGTCAGTCGATGACCGCGGCTTGTTTGCGCTCGGTGACGGGCCGCGCGAGTTCCTGTTCGTCGCAGATGCGTTGCAGCTTCGCTAGAGTCTCGTCCAGGCCCGCGCCGACCTTGCGGCCCGGGGTGAACGTTGCGGGCAGCTTGCGCATGCCCTGGATGACGCCGATGGTCTCGTAGTGGACCGCCCCGTCGGGGTCACACCGGTAGTCGGGCATCCGGTCGGCGACGGCGCTCAGCATCGACTTGAACACCGTGCGCGCCACGTTGGATCCGATGCAGCGGTGTACGCCGATGCCGAAACTGAAGTGCCGGTTTCCCTTACGGTCCAGGACGAGCTCGTCCGGGTCTGGGAAGACCTGCGGGTCGCGGTTGGCCATCGCCCACGAAATCCACAGCCGTTCACCCTCTTTGAAATGGATGCCGTCAAATTCGACGTCATCGGAAAAGGTTCTGCCATCGCCGGGGGCGGGGGTGAAGTAGCGGAGGAACTCCTCGGTGGCGGAATCGATTACGGTATCGCGGTTGCGCCACAGTCGCTCGCGCTCGTCGGGATGCTCGGAAAGCCATTCCAGCGCATGGGCGGTCAGCGCGGTGGTGGTGTCGAATCCGCCGCCGATGACCAGGCCGAGATTGCCGAGAATCTCCAAATCGGGTGCGGGTTGGCCGTCAATACGCATCTGGACCAGGGCATTCACCAGACCGGGCCGGGGGGTATCGCGAATCTCGATCATGTTGGTCACCATGTCGAGCCCCATCTGCCGGTGCATCTCGGTCACCCGCTGAATGTCTGGGGAATGTTCCGGCGTGTACACCGCCGCATGGACTGGCTCACTGTAGAGGTTCCACTTCTCGAGCGGGATGCCCAAGATGGCCAGGGTCAGCACGGCCGGAACGATGTTGGCCAGATCGTCGACGAAGTCGATGCTGCCCTGTTCGATCCTCTCGTCCAGGCAGGCGCGCGTCACTTCGTCGATGAACGGCTCCCAGCGTTTGACCGCGGCCGGCGATAGATATGGGTTCAGCACGGTGCGATAAATGCGATGCTCGGGGTCGTCCATCTCCAAGATGCCGCCCCGCACGCCGTTGATGCGGCTCGCCGTCGGGATCGAGATTCCCTTGTAGCCGCGGCGTTGGTTGTTGACGTCGTGATCGTTGGACACCGCCGGGCAGCGGGCCAGCTCGAATACCTCATGGCTGCCAGCGGCTACCCAGTGGCCGCCATAGGTATCGCTCCACGCCATGGGGCAGGTGGTGTGCATCTCCTCGGTAATTGCCTTGAACTGCGATCGGTACTCGGGAGAGTGCCGGTCGAATCGGTACCGGTTCTTCTGGTGATCGCTGTCGCTCACTACATCGTCGACACTCAACGTGCTGTCTCCCTTTATGTTTCGTCGGTGATGACGATGGCCTGCTCAGGACAGGAATGAGCGGCCTCCCGGACCAGGTCCCACTGATCGGCAGGAACCGTCTCGCTGATTGCCGACGAACTGCCGTCGATATCGCTGAGCTGGAACGAATCCGGAGCGATCATCGCGCAGAGGGTGTGCCCCTGGCATCGTTGTGGATCAACCCAGACCTTCACCGTGCCTCCTCCCATCATGGGACTGCACCTCTTGTTGCTCTTGTTGTCGTAGCGCCTGGCGCACCGGACGGCGCGGCGCCTGACCTTCCACGCTTCCCACCTCCACGCTCAGGTGTTCCGGCCGCCGTTGACACCGAGGATCTGACCCGTGATGTAGCCGGCTTCCTCGGACACCAGAAAGGCGCATGCCGCCGCGATGTCTTCCGGCTTGCCGATCCGGCGCACCGGGGTCCGGGCGATGTTCTGTTCGATGTCACCGAGGTGCCCCTGCGCGGCGGCGTTGCGCAGCATGGGGGTGTCGATGAACCCCGGCGGCACCGCATTGACGGTGATACCGCTGGGCCCGTACTCGAGCGCCAATGCCTTGGTGAGTCCGTTGACGGCGGACTTCGCCGCCACATAGTGGGTCATATAGGGAGTGCCCGAATGCGTGCTCGACGATGAGATGTTGACGATTCGGCCCCAGCCCGCCGCCACCATGTCGGGCAGCACCGCCTGGATCGTGTGGAAAACCCCATTGAGGTTGACGTCGATCACTCGCTGCCAGTCCTCGAAGGTGATGTTGCTGAACCGCTTGAACCCGTCCAAACCCGCGGCGTTGACCAGAATTGTGACCGGGCCCAGCCGCTGACGAATCGCCGCCAACGCGGCATCGACCTGCGAGCGGTTGGTGACATCGGCGGAGAAGGCAAGCTCACCGTCGGGGGTTTTGAGGTCGAGGGTGGCGACATCGATACCGTCGGCGCGCAGCCGCCGTGCGATGGCCAGCCCAATCCCGGATGCGCCACCGGTAACGACCGCGGTTTTCATTCCGCCAATATCCGAGGCGCTGGTGGGGCCGTCGCAATCTCAACCATAAAGAATCTCCCTTGCAATTATGAGAACCCTACTCTCGGACGAAAGCGGCTCGCAAGCTAGCCGCGAAACGGGGTGTGGCCAGCGGCAATGGCCACTCGGCGGTGGGCGCTGAGCGATCGCTTAGCCGATCGACGGTGCAATCCGGTCGGGCGACTTTCTTGAACTCTCGGGTGGCGAATGTAAGATTCGCCTGAGATGAGAATCAAATTTTCGTGACTGTCACCACACCGGGGGGCCGCAGAATGTCATCGCAGGACACGGCGGAGACCATCGCGGATGCGCGATCAGGGGTTGCCGAGGCCCCGGCCGCCTCGCGGGCGCAGCGCCGACTGTTGATTGGCGGGCGGCTCATCAGCACCGATCGGACGTTCCCGTCTGTCAATCCCGCCACCGGTGCGGTGCTGGGGTATGCCCCCGATGCCGGCGTCCCCGAAGCCGAGGCGGCGGTTGCGGCGGCCCGGCGCGCCTTCGACACGACCGAGTGGTCGACCGACGTCGAGTTGCGCATCCGGTGCCTGGACCAGCTGCACCGGGCCCTGGTCGACCATGCCGAGGAACTACGGGAGCTCACTATCGCCGAAGTGGGGGCGACCCACGCGCTGACCCAGGGCGCCCAGCTCGACGAACCGATCGGCATCGTGCGCTTTTACGCCGACTTGTCGTCGCGCTACGAGTTCTCCGAAGACCTTGGCGAGAAGGAATCGCGGGGGATGCGCCACCACCGCTGGGTGGAGAAGGAAGCAGCGGGCGTGGTGGCGGCCATCATCGCCTACAACTATCCGAACCAGCTCGCGTTGGCCAAGCTGGCTCCCGCCCTGGCCGCGGGCTGCACGGTGGTGCTCAAAGGCGCGCCGGACACCCCACTGGTCACGTTGGCCCTGGGTGAACTGATCGCCAACCACACCGATATTCCGGCCGGTGTGGTCAACGTGCTCAGCTCGTCAGATCCGGCGGTGGGGGAGGTGCTCACCGCCAGCCCCGACGTCGATGTCGTGACCTTCACCGGGTCCACCGCGACCGGCCGGCGAATCATGGCCGCGGCAAGTCAGACGGTCAAGCGGGTCTTCCTGGAGCTAGGTGGCAAGTCGGCGGTGATCATGCTCGACGACGCCGACTTTGCCAGCGCCGCGATGTTCGCGGCCTTCAGCATGGTCACCCACGCGGGTCAGGGCTGCGCGCTGACATCGCGGCTGCTGGTGCCCAGGGCCCACCACGACGAGATCGTGGAGTTGATCGCGCAGAACTTTGCCAGAGTGCGCCACGGTGACCCGGCTGATCCGAAAACCTATATGGGTCCGCTGATCAACGAACGCCAGCGCGACAAGGTCGACGCGATGGTGGGTCGGGCCGTCGCCGCGGGCGCGACGCTGGTCACCGGCGGCAAACGCCTGGATCCGGGCTTCTTCTATGCGCCCACGCTGCTCACCAATGTCGACCCGGACAGCGAGATCGCTCAAGACGAGGTGTTCGGGCCGGTGCTCGTGGTGATTGCGTTCGACGATGACGACGACGCGGTGAGCATCGCCAATAACTCGATCTACGGACTGGCCGGCGCCGTTTTCAGTCGCGACCAGGAGCGCGCCCTGGCCCTCGCCCGCCGTATCCGCACCGGATCGTTCTCGATCAATGGTGGCAACTACTTCGGCGCAGACAGTCCCTTCGGCGGCTTCAAGCAGTCGGGTGTCGGCCGGGAGATGGGCGTCGCCGGCCTCGAAGAGTTTCTGGAGCGCAAGACTTTCGCGGTGCCCGTGATGCCGGCCGTACCGGCCGGGGAGGCCCGGGCATGAAGCCGTTGGAAGGCATCCGGGTTCTGGAAGTCGCCATGTACGGCTTCGTCCCGTCGGCGGGCGCGGTACTCGCCGAGTGGGGCGCCGACGTGATCAAGGTCGAACACGCGGTGACCGGTGACCCGCAGCGGGGGCTTCGGCAGACCGGCATGTTGCGGGTGGAAGGCGATCCCAACCCCAATATCGAGCATGCCAACCGCGGGAAGCGCAGTCTCGGGCTGGACATGTCGATATCCGAGGGCAAGGAGGTGCTGCACGAGTTAGCGCGTCGGTCAGATGTTTTCCTGACGAGTTTTCTGCCGGACGCGCGGCGCAAGTTCGGCATCGATGTCGAAGACATTCGGGCCGTGAATCCGTCCGTCATCTATGCCCGCGGCAGCGCGCTGGGGCCGCGCGGGGAGGAAGCGACCAAGGGCGGCTACGACATGACGGCCTTCTGGTGCCGGGCCGGAACGGCCGCCACCATCACACCGATGGGCTACCAGGGGATGATCAATCCGCCGGGGCCGGCGTACGGCGACACCATCTCCGGCACCAACCTGGCCGGTGGCATCGCGGCGGCCCTGCTCAAACGGGAACGGACCGGTGAACCGTCGGTTGTCGACGTATCACTGCTGGGCAGTGGGCTGTGGTCGTTGGGACACACGGTGGCGCTGACCCGCCATCTGGGGCAGCGACTGGAAGCGCCACCACCAGGGATCCACGGATCGCCGATCAACCCTCTGGTCGGGGTGTACGCGACATCGGACGGTCGCTACATCTCGTTGGTGATGATGCAGCCGACCAAGTTCTGGGCCGATGTGTGTCGCCATATCGACCGACCGGACCTAGCCGAGGATCCGCGCTTTGCCACCGTCGAGAAGATCGCCGCCCACACGGCGGATGCGGTGGAGATCTTGACCAAAGCCATCTCCGCCCGCACGCTTGCCGAGTGGAGCGAACGCTTTGCGACGCTCGCGGGACCTTGGGCGCCGGTGCAGGACACGCTGCAAGCGGCCGACGACGCGCAAGTCCGGGCCAACGAGTATGTGGTTCGCGCAGGCGAACTCGAACTCGTCGCCAACCCAGTGCAATTCGACGTGACCGCGCCGCAGACCGGACCGGCGCCCGGGTTCGCCGAGCAGACCGACGACATCTTGCTGGAACTCGGATTCGACTGGGACCGCATCATCGAACTCAAGACGGCCGGTGCCGTCACCTAGAATCCGGAGCCCACATGCCCAACGCCGCCAACGCCGCCGGTCTATCCGTCTTGTCGGATAACGGTTGTGCGTTTTCGGTTCCACGTGGGCGTGCGATGAGCAATAATCGCCGAACGCGGCAAGACATGGGACTGGGTCGGGTCCGCATCGCTTGCAAGCGCCAACTCACGCAACAGAACGGAGGACTGGCGTGAGGGTGGTAGCCGCTGTACACGGCGAAACGGCATGCCCTCCGGGGCAATCACAGCTACGGGTCGCCCATATCAACATGGTACGCAGCGTATTTGGCTGTCTGCTCGGCGAAGGGCCGTGGACCCATGGCGAATAGGGCGGCCGACCGTTGGACCCCGGGCATCACGTTCGGGCGCGGCTCCAAACCAATGCAAGCCGTCGGCGGGCTGTTCGCGATGTCGGCCGACGCCATCAAATTCGCCTTCCGCCGTCCGTTCCAGTGGCGTGAGTTCCTGGAGCAGTCATGGTTTGTCGCGCGCGTGGCCATGCTGCCGACGCTGTTGGTGGCCATCCCATTCACCGTCTTGGTCAGCTTCACCCTCAACATTTTGTTGCGGGAGTTGGGTGCAGCGGATCTGTCCGGCGCCGGTGCCGCGTTCGGAGCGGTCACTCAGGTCGGCCCGCTGGTGACGGTGCTGATCGTGGCGGGTGCCGGTGCCACGGCGATGTGCGCCGATCTGGGTTCACGAACGATCCGCGAAGAGATCGATGCGATGGAGGTTTTGGGCATCAATCCGGTGCAGCGCCTGGTGACGCCGCGGATGCTGGCCTCCGGGCTGGTCGCGCTGCTGCTGAACAG
Source organism: Mycobacterium marinum (assembly GCF_003391395.1). Taxonomy (NCBI): domain Bacteria; kingdom Bacillati; phylum Actinomycetota; class Actinomycetes; order Mycobacteriales; family Mycobacteriaceae; genus Mycobacterium; species Mycobacterium marinum. The sequence goes on along the minus strand of NZ_CP024190.1, from coordinate 5,561,279 downwards.
TCTGGTGGTGATCATCGGCATCGTGGGCGGCTACGTCTTCTCGGTATTCGTCCAGGATGTGAACCCCGGCGCATTCGCCGCCGGCATCACGCTGCTGACCGGTGTGCCCGAAGTCATCATCTCCTGCGTCAAGGCGGCGCTTTTCGGTCTGATCGCCGGACTGGTCGCCTGCTACCGCGGCCTGACGATATCCGGCGGCGGAGCCAAGGCCGTCGGAAATGCGGTTAACGAAACGGTGGTCTATGCATTCATGTCGCTCTTCGTCGTCAATGTGGTCGTCACCGCGATCGGCATCCGAATGTCGGCAAAGTAGCTGCGAAGGCCAAGGATCCCAAAGGAGGCGCAAAGACACCCTGTGGCGCTTAGAGCGGTCTATCCGCGTATGACGCGACAACTCGAAAAGCCGGTCGGCACGCTGAGCCGCATCGGTGACCACACACTGTTCTACGGCAAGGCGATTGCCGGAGCTCCTTTTGCGGCCACCCACTACCGGCGGGAGATCATTCGCCTGGTCGCCGAAATCAGCATGGGTGCGGGGACTCTGGCGATGATCGGCGGGACACTGGTGATCGTCGGCTTCCTGACCCTGGCCGCCGGTGGAACCCTGGCGGTTCAGGGCTATAGCTCGTTGGGCAATATCGGCATCGAGGCGCTCACCGGCTTCCTGGCCGCATTCATCAATGTCCGGATTGCCGCGCCCATAGTCGCCGGGATCGGTTTGGCCGCGACCTTCGGCGCCGGTGTCACCGCGCAGCTGGGTGCGATGCGGATCAACGAAGAGATCGACGCACTGGAATCGATGGCGATCCGGCCGGTTTCGTATCTGGTCAGCACCAGGATCGTCGCGGGGATGATGGCGATCACCCCGCTGTATTCCATCGCCGTCATCCTGTCGTTTCTGGCCAGCCAGTTCACCACGGTGATCCTGTTCGGCCAGTCGGGGGGCCTGTATCAGCACTACTTCACAACCTTTCTCAACCCGATCGATCTGTTGTGGTCCTTTTTGCAGGCCGTGTTGATGGCGATCACGATCTTGCTGATCCATACCTATTTCGGTTACTTCGCTTCGGGTGGTCCCGCGGGTGTCGGGGTCGCGACCGGCAACGCGGTGCGTACCTCGCTGATCGTGGTGGTATCGGTGACGCTGCTGGTGTCGCTGTCGGTGTACGGCTCCAACGGCAACTTCCACTTGTCGGGTTAGGGGAGGCGAACAAAAGACAATGTCGCGCAACCTCGGTCCCAACCCGATGCACCGTTCGGAAACCGCCAGCGCTGCAACCCCTGTCGCGGCGTCGCCCGGTCGGCACTTTGGCGTCAGCTCCTACGCACGCCCCTTGGCCGGGTTGGCGACGGTACTGGTGATCGCTTTGATCGTGGCCGTCGCGGTGGGCTTGTTCCGCGGTGACTTCACCCAGAGCGTGCCGGTGACCGTGGTCTCGCCCCGTGCCGGGCTGGTGATGAACCCGGACGCCAAGGTGAAGATGCGCGGTGTGGAAGTGGGCAAGGTTGCCGCCATCGATGTGCGGTCCAACGGTGACGCGGTCTTGCACCTGGCGATGGACCCATCGCAGATCAGGCTCATCCCGAGCAATGTGCTCGTCGATATCGCTTCGACAAGCGTCTTCGGCGCCAAGTTCGTCGAACTGGTTCCGCCCGAGCAGCCTTCATCGGAGAGCCTGCAACCTCACCAGGTGCTCGAAGGCAAGCACGTCACCGTGGAAGTCAACACGGTATTCCAACAACTCACATCGCTGTTGTCGGCGATCGATCCGGCCAAGCTCAATGAGACCCTCGGGGCCATCGCGTCGGCGGTGAACGGCCGTGGCCACAAGATCGGTCAGATGCTGTCGGATTTGGACGCCTTTCTGGCCAAGCAAGATCCGAGTCTTCCCGCACTGAGCCACGACCTCGCAGTCCTGCCCGTGGTGAGCAACGCCTACGCGGACGCGGCACAGGATCTTGTCAACACGGCCGAGAACGCGATCAGGATCAGCAAGTCGATCGTCGACGAGCAGCAGAACTTGGACGCGTTCCTGATCAGCTCGATCGGTTTGGCTGACGTGGGCAACGACGTGGTGGGCGGCAACAGGCAGGCGCTGACCGATGTCCTCGATCTATTGGTGCCGACCAGCGATCTGCTCTACGAGTACCGCCAAGCGTTGTGGTGCGGCATTTCCGGTTCCCTGGTGAATCTTCATGCCCCGCCACTACCCGAGCCCATGATCAAGGTCTTGGTCTACCTGGGCTTCGGCGCCGAACGCTACCGGTACCCGTCGAACCTGCCCAAGGTGGCCGCCACCGGTGGGCCTCAGTGCTATGACCTGCCCTTGGTGCCCTTCGACAAGGCGCCACCGTTCGTGGTGGCCGATGTCGGCGCCAACCCGATGCAGTACGGCAACCCGCAACTGCTCCTGAACTCCGACGCGCTCAAGCAACTGTTGTACGGCCCGATCGATGGTCCACCACGCAACACCATGCAGATCGGGCAACCCGGATGACCGGCTCACGCGCGATGATCATCAAGTTCGGGGCGTTCGCCGCGGTGATGATCGTGCTGACGGTCTTTCTGTTCTTTATCTTCGGGCAGTACCGAACCGGCTCGACAAACGGTTATTCGGCCCTGTTCAACGACGTTTCACGGCTCAAGCCCGGCGAAACCGTGCGGATCGCCGGAGTCCGGGTGGGCACGGTCAACAGCATCTCGCTGCGGACAGACAAAAAGGTCCTGGTGAAATTCGATGCTGACCGCAACATCGTGCTCACCACCGGCACCCGCGCCGTGGTGCGCTATCTGAACCTGGTCGGTGACCGCTATCTCGAACTGGTCGATGGCCCTGGCTCCACGAAAACGCTGCCCGCCGGATCACAGATCCCGATTGAGCGCACCGCCGGTGCCCTCGATCTCGATCTGCTCTTGGGCGGACTGAAACCCGTTACCCAGGGACTCAATCCGCAAGACGTCAATGCGCTCAGCGCGTCACTGATTCAGATTTTCCAGGGCGAGGGTTCAACACTGGAATCACTGCTGTCCAAGACGTCTTCGTTCACCAACGCGCTGGCGGACAACAACGAAACGGTGCAGGCGCTGATCGACAATCTCAACGTCGTGGTAGACACCGTCAACAGGGAAGGCACCAAGTTCTCCGGCGCTATCGACCGCCTGGAGCGGTTGATCAGCGCGCTGTCGCAGGACCGCGACACCATCGGTGCCGCGATCACCGCGCTGGACAACGGCACCACATCGATCGCCGATTTGCTTGGCCGCGCCCGCGCGCCGTTGGCCGGCACCGTGGATCAACTGAATCGGTTGGCCCCCTTGCTGGATAAAGACAAGAACCTCATTGATATTTCGCTGCAGAAGCTGCCGGACAACTACCGAAAGCTGACGAGGCTCGGTTCCTACGGCGCCTGGTTCCCGTACTACTTGTGCGGACTAGCGCTGCGGGTCTCCGATCTGCAGTACCGGACGGTGGAAGTGGGCATCACCCACCAGGTCACCGGGAGGTGCGCGGAACCGGATGCTTAAGTATCGCGGAGCAGGTCTCATCCGGGCCGGATTCATCGGCGCGGTGCTGATAGTGCTGGTCATCGCCGTCGGGCTGAACCCCGAACAGCTGCTGCAACGAGCCACCACCGTGCGCTACCAGGCGCTGTTTTCTGATGCCGGCGGCCTCGCCGTCGGCAACGATGTGACGGTATCGGGTATCAAGGTCGGCACCGTGTCGGGGATGTCGTTGCAGCGTGGCGATGTTCTGGTGACATTCACCGTCAACGGCGGTGTTGAGCTCGGGGCAGACAGCACCGCGCACATCAGGACGGGCTCCCTGCTGGGCCAGCGGGTGCTCACCGTTGAATCCGCGGGCGGCACCACGCTGCGTCCGATGGCTGTGATCCCGGTATCGCGCACATCATCGCCCTATTCGCTGTCGGAAGCCGTCAGCGACGCGGCGACCGACATCGCCGGCACCAACACCGACGCGCTCAACCAGTCCCTTGATACCTTGTCGGAGACGCTGAATCAGATTGCGCCGCAGCTGGGCCCCTCATTCGACGGGCTGACCAGACTGTCGCAAGCCCTCAACGGCCGCAACCAGACGCTGGGCGAGCTGCTCAAAGGAGCCGCTGACGTCACCGGCATCCTGTCGCAACGCAGTCAGCAGCTCAACACGCTGATCCTCAATGCCGATGACCTGCTGTCCATGCTGGTGGCCCGGCGGCAAGCGATTGTGCGGCTGTTGGCCAGCACATCTGCGGTGGCCAAACAGTTGTCGGGGTTGGTCCACGACAACGAAAGCAAGCTCGCACCGACACTGGAGCGGCTGAACGCGGTGACCGCGATGCTGGAGAAGAACCGGGACAACCTCGCCAAAGCGTTGCCGGGACTGGCAAAGTACGAGCTGACCCAAGGGGAGACCGTCTCCAGCGGCTTCTACTACAACCCGTTCATCCCGAACTTGTTCACAATTCAATTCTTCCAGTGGTTCATCGACTATGCGTTCGGCTTCCGTGCCCACGGTGCTCCCGGTCAACCGCCGGACAATGCCGGACCGCGTGCCTTGTTCCCCTTCCCCTTCAACCAAAACCCGGGTGGGTCGCGATGATGCGGCTCGAAGGCGCTGCGCGCAGCAAGGTCAAGGCTGTGCTTGCGGTGGCCTTGGTCGGGCTCGTCGTCGTTGGTGCCGGAGTTGCGCTGCGCAACACCTTCTTTCGTCCCACCACGATCACCGCCTATTTCCCCACCGCCACCGCGATCTATCCCGGCGATGATGTGCGCGTCTCGGGCATGAAGGTCGGCACCATCGCCGCTATCCGCCCCGACGGGACCAAGGCGAAGATGATTCTGCACGTCGACCACAACGTGCAGATTCCGGCGGACGCGAAAGCGGTGATCGTCGCCCAGAACCTGGTGGCTGCCCGCTATGTCCAGCTCACCCCGGCCTACCGGTCGAGCGGCCCCGTCATGGCTGACGGCGCCGTGATACCAATCGAGCGCACCGCGGTACCCGTCGAATGGGACGAGGTGAAAGACCAACTGATGCGCCTGGCCACCGAGTTGGGGCCCAACAGCAAGGTTTCCAGCCCATCGATATCGCGGTTCATCGACAGCGCAGCCGACGCGCTGGGCAACGGAAACGGCGACAAGCTACGCCAGACGCTGGCCGAACTGTCCGGGGTGGGGCGCATCCTGGCCAACGGCAGCGGAAACATCGTCGACATCATCAAGAACCTGCAGACGTTCATTGGGTCCTTGCGAGACAGCAACGTTCAGATTGTGCAGTTCAACGATCGGCTGGCCTCGCTCACCAGCGTGCTCGACGACAACAAGTCCGACTTGGACGCGGCATTGACCGACCTGTCCAGCGCGGTCGGCGAGGTGCGGCGGTTCATCGCGGGCAGTCGTGATGCGACCGCCGAGCAGATCACGCGGTTGGCCGACCTCACGCAGATTCTGGTCGATAACAAGATGGCGCTGAAAAACGTTCTGCACGTCACGCCGAACGCGCTTGCCAACGCCTACAACGACTACGACCCGGATGTCGGGAATGTGCGAGGCGGGGTCGGGATCCAGAACCTCACCAACCCGGTGTTCTCCATCTGCTCACAACTCGGCGCCATGGAGAACGTCACGTCGGTCGAGTCGAGCAAGCTGTGCGGCCTGTATCTGAGCCCGGCGTTGAAGGTGTTCAACCCGCTGTTGTACTTCAACTTCAACTATTTCCCGGTTCCGATCAACCCGATCCTGGCCCCGGCCTTCGACCTGCAAAACGTCGTGTACACCGAGCAGCGGCTGGCACCCGGCGGCGAGGGGCCGAAGCCCATAGCGCCCGAGTTGCCTCCCGCGGTGTCGGCCTACACCGGGCTGCCGGGGGACACTCCGGAGGCGCCACCGCCCCCGCCGCCGCCGGCGCGGATACCGGGGGCCGCGATGCCGGAGCCGCCGCCGCCGAGCGTGCCGGTCGAACCGTCGCCACCTCCGGCGAACGTATCGGACATGCTGCTTCCGGCAGAGGGGCCGCAGCCATGACCGGGCCAACCGCGATGCCGGCGCTCCGGCGGCTCTTCGCCATCGGCTGTTGCGTCATGCTGGCGGTGACCGGATGCGCGTTCAACGGGCTCAACTCGTTGCCCTTGCCGGGTGCGGTGGGGCGGGGGCCGGGAGCCACCGTCTACCACGTTGAGATCGCCAACGTGGGCACCCTGGAAGCAAATTCGCCGGTGATGATCAACGACGTCATCGTCGGCAGCATCAGCAAGATGACGGTGCGGGGTTGGCACGCCGACGTGGAGATCTCGGTGCGGCCCGGAGTGGTGATCCCGGACAATGCGGTGGCTAGCGTCGGCCAGACCAGCCTACTGGGATCCATGCACCTGGCCTTGAATTCACCGTTAGGCCAGGTGTCTGACCAAAGGCTGCAACCGGGCTCCACCATCCCGCTGAGTCGGTCGTCGACCTATCCGTCGACCGAGCAGACGTTGTCCTCGCTGTCGGTGATCCTCAACGCCGGTGGGCTGGGGCAAATCGGGGACATCATTCACAATTTCACCGCGGCGCTATCCGGGCGTACCAGTGATATTCGTGATCTGCTGGTGCGTCTAGACAGATTCGTCGGCACATTCGACGAGCAGCGCGACAACCTGGTGGCGTCGATCCAGGCACTGAATCGGCTCGCCGGTACGCTGGCCGGCCAGCGCGACGTGATCACCCAGGCGCTGCAGAAGATTCCGCCGGCGCTGGACGTTCTCATCCGGGAGCGGCCACGGATCACGGCGGCGCTCGACAAGCTCGGGACGTTCAGCGACACCGCCACCAGACTGGTCAACGACGCCGGAGCCGACTTGGTGCAGAACCTGCAGAACCTGGGACCGACGATAAGTGCTCTTGCCGACATCGGACCGGACCTCGACGCCGCCATCGCCTACGCGCCGACGTTCCCGTTCACCCAGGGCTTCATCGATCGCTATATCCGGGGCGACTACGTCAACGGCTACTTCATCATCGACTTGACGAATGCGGGGCTGCGCAAGAGCATCCTGCTGGGTACGCACTGGGGCCGGTTGGGCGCCGAGGGCGTTCCGGCTCCGGGGGATCCGGAATACCTGCAGTTCAAGTTCGGAGCTCCGATACCGCCTGGCCCGCCACCGGCGGACGCACCACCGCCCGCAGACCCCGCGCCCGGCCCCCCGCCCGATTCGGCGGTTCCGATTCCGGGCGCGACCCCGGCCGAGGCCGCGCCGACGGACGGGGGTCCCTAGATGTTGACCCGGTTCGTGCGCATCCAGTTGGCGATCTTCGCGATTGTGGGAATCGTCGGTGTGGCGGTGATGGCGGTCTGGTACATCCAAGCCCCGACACTGCTCGGTATCGGCAAAATGACTGTGACGCTGGAACTGCCGGCCACCGGTGGCCTCTACCGCTTCAGCAACGTGACCTACCGCGGCGTGCAGATCGGCAAGGTCACCGCGCTCGGCCTGACCTCCAACGGCGCGAAAGCCACCCTGGCTCTCGATGCTTCGCCGAAGATCCCCGCGGATCTGAGAGCCGAGGTGCGCAGCATCTCGGCGGTGGGCGAGTACTACGTGGATCTGCGTCCCCGAACCGACTCCCCGCCCTACTTGCATGATGGCTCGGTGATCGCCAGGGACCGCGCCGTGATTGGCCAGCCGATTGGCCCGGTGCTCGATCAGACCAGCGCCCTGATCAACAGCATTCCCAAGGGCAAGCTCAGCACGTTGCTCGACGAGTCGTTCAACGCATTCAACGGGGTCGGTTACGATTTCGGATCGCTGTTCGACTCTTCAGCACAGCTATCGGGTGACCTCAATGGCATCGCCGATCGCACCCGGACCCTCACCGAAGACAGCGGGCCATTTCTGGACGCGCAGGCGCAAACCACCGATTCAATTCGGTTGTGGGCCCGCAGCCTTGCCGGGGTCAGCGGCCAGCTGGCCAACAACGACCCGCAGATACGCACCCTGTTGGAGCGTGGGCCGGGTGCCTTCAACGAGGCATCAAAACTGCTGGATCAGATCAAGCCGACGCTGCCAGTGCTACTTGCCAATCTGACCACCGTCGGTCAGATCGCGGTGACCTACCATGCCTCGGTCGAACAGGTCCTGGTGCTGCTGCCGCCGTTCACCGCCGCGATTCAATCTTTCCTGGGCACCAAGAATCCGGTCGGACTGGCCACCGGTGCGTTCAACCTCATCATCAGCGATCCGCCCGCGTGCACGGTCGGCTTCCTGCCGCCGAGTCAGTGGCGTAACCCGGCCGACACCACCATCGTTGACACCCCGGACGGGCTGTACTGCAAATTGCCGCAGGATTCACCCATCGGAGTGCGCGGCGCCCGCAACTACCCGTGTATGGGTCAGCCCGGAAAGCGGGCGCCGACCGTCGAAATCTGTGAGAGCGACCAACCATTCGAGCCGCTGGCGATGCGCCAGCACATCTTCGGTACCTATCCGTTGGATCCCAACCTGATCGCGCAGGGGATCCCGCCCGACGACCGGGCCAACTGGAACCGCGAGAGAATCTTCGGGCCCGTGGCGGGCACGCCGCTGCCTCCAGGAGTGGGCCCGCCGGAGGAAACGGTGATGCCGCCGGGGCCGCTGGGCCCGCCATCACCGATGGGGGAAGTCTCGCCGATTGCACCCATCGACGTGCCGTCCACCCCGCCTCCCGCACCAAGCGGCGCGCCGTCGGCTGCGCCGAGCGGACTCGGCCGGGCTGCGGCACGGCCCGGCCCATCCGTGGCTTTTGCCCAATACGACCCGCACACCGGTAGTTACGTCGCCCCCGATGGTCAGGTGTACCGCCAGACGGATCTGGTTGTTCCCGACACGCGCAAAGCGCCCAGGACCTGGAAGGACATGTTCCCCACCTGAAGTCCGTTGCGCGGCTTAGCCGCCGGGCGCGCCGGTCAGCCGATCTTGTCCAGGCGGAACGGCTGTTCGACATACAGGGGGGCGTTATTGCCGCACGCGCCGCTGGGGCCGGTGGTCTTCTCGCGACCGGCCAGAACCGGCGAACCAAGTTGGGTTTCACCGGTTTCGGGGTTGGCGGGATAGAAGTAGATGACATCGTGGCCGGTGAAACTTGTTCCGTCGGGACACGTTTCCCAATTCGGCAGGTCTCGTTTGACGGTCCACAATTGCCCGTCATGCATGGTCAGCGGTGCGGTCCAGCCCTGATCGCTGGTGACCTGGCCACTGCAATCCTGGGCGGTGCTGCATGAAGAGGTGATGGTCCAGGTGCTGCGTACCACCGGCTCGTCGTGATAGACGGTATTGGTTCTGGCCCAGTCACCGATCACCGTGGCGGTATAGGTGCCATTGATGGCGGGATCGTAGGCCCATGCCGAAGGTGCCGAACCCACGCCGCCGAGTATCAGTGTTGCGCTTATCGCTACGCCCATGGAACGCATCACTTGCTCCTCGATGCGCTATTTCGCCGATTTCGAGTGAGATTCAAAGACTAACACCGTACGTGCATCCGACGGTATGGCAGAGAACCCAAACATGACAATCACATGGGATCGAATCTCTCGATAAGCCAAGAACTATTGACCTTTGTCAGCGTTACCCGAATGCTGCTCGACGTCACAATCGGTTCCGGCTTCTGCTTGCTGGCGGTCTTCTGTTTGACAAATACCAGCACGACAGCCGAATTCGGGTGCAGCTCAGCCACCGCCGCCCTGACCACGCTGGCCGTGGTGGTGACTCGGCCGCGCTGCGCGGCCGGGCCGACGACCTGATCTGCGAACTGTCGGTAATACGTCAAGTAGTTGTCGGTGAGGCGGGATCTAGCGTTGGCGAAATCATGGTCGAGGGTGTCGGGGGAGTAGGACAACAGAGCCACAGCGCCGTCGCTGGCCGCGGTGACAACCTGTTGTGCCGCCGCATCATCGGTCTGTAGATCCACTCGGTAGACGAAGTAGAAGTAGCCGGCGCCGAAAGCGACTGCCGCCACCAGTGATGTTGTCAGCAGGATTGCGCGCCAACGCCGCAGGCAACGACGCGTCCAGCGCTTAACTGCTGCGGCACCGGCGACTTTCACGGGACGAATTCAACTTTGGAGATCTTGAGCTGGGTGCCGTCGCGTTCGACGTTGACGACGATCCGCCAAGACCGTGTTTCGGGCTTCGTCTGATCGGGCTTGACGATGTCAGACTTAGCCGCAATCAGCACGATTGCCGAGTCGTCGGTCATGGACTCGACGGCGACAGCTTGGACGGCGCCTTTGATATGGACTTTGGACTGCTCGACCGCCTTGACGAAGTCCTCGGCGCTCATCAATATGCCGGCCTTGAATATCCCGGTAGTGCTGTCGACGAAGCGCTGCACGTCGTCTCTGGCCTTGCTCGAGTCAATCGACATCATTGTCAGGACCGCGTTGCGGGCCGCGGCGGAATACGCTGCGGCGCGCTCGCGTTGCGCGACGGCGTTGTGGTGGTGCCACAGTAGAAACCCGCTGGCACTCAACGAGGCGCAGATGACCACAAGCGCGCCCGCGGCCGCCAAGGCCTTTCGGCTGTGGCGATGCCCTCGCCCGCGGCGCGTTGGTGTTCTCGTGGGTTCCTGTTCGTCGGGGGCGGCGCTGGCATCGGGATCGGTTGAGGCCGCTTCGGCGAGTTCGCGAAGCCGGGTGGCGCGGGCACGAGCGGAATCAGCGCGGGCCTGTGCCCGCGCGAGTAGGTCTGCTTCGGCAGCCGCGTCGGCTGCGCCGGTGACCCCTGCCCCCGGATCCTCGGTATCGAGCGTCTGTGCTGGAAGCTCGCGCGGCGGCATGGATCACCTCCTGGTCCGCACCTATCGGAGAGCCACATTATCACTGGCAAATAAGAGGTCTGGAGCGATTGCTACCGCCGGTGAATCAGTGGCTCTCCGTGAAACAGAATTTCCTTCCCAAATTCAGTCGCCGCTGTGGCAAAGTGATTTTGTGCGATTCATTGTGGCATCGGTCGCCGCAGTGCTGGGTTCAGCAATGTGGGCGGGCCTGCCGGTGGCGCCGTTGGCCGTCGCCGAGCCGAGCACGTGCGACTACCCGGATTGCACACCAGGTATCAGGCCGCACGTTGTGCTCGGTGCGCCGTGTGACAGCACCACCTACTACGTATTCGGGACTGCCGACTACTACGTGTCGTTCGCCACGCAGCCGGGGCGGCTGATGTTTTGCGGCTCGCCCAGAAGATATGAGCCCCGGTGGTTTCGGTCGCCGCCAATGGCCGGCATCAAGGACGAGAACTCCTCGTGTACCGATTTCCCGGAGTATTACGTTGCGCAAGCGCCAGACGGGCTGTTCCTGGTGTGTGTTGCCCACGACGGCAGACAAGCCTGGGAGCGCGGCGACACCTAATCCGTGCGACCGGCGCACGGCCGAAGCTAGGGCAGCATGTTCGGGATCTCGGGCCAATCTTGGAAGGGGCTCGGCCCGAAGTAGTCGCGGTCGTGCAGCGTGCCGTCCATGTCGCGGTGATGAGCGTCATGGCAAGTGGTGGGATCCCATTGCGGTCCCCAGGCCGGGTCGAACGGCTGGCCCGGACACCAGTGGTATCCCACAAACGGCCAGGGCGGATCGTCCGCGTGGGCCCTGGCTGCGGCGCCCACACCGATGAGCCCGAACCCGGTGAGCACCAAGGTCGTCGCGGCGACCGAGCGAGCGACTTTGCTCATGGTGGAAACGTTACCGGAAAAGGCGTTCCCGTTGGCGGCGGTTGTCGGTCGACTCCGGTTGATCACCGGGACTAGTTGGATCCGAATTCACCTGTAGCGCTGTGGCGTAGGCGATTTAGGGCGGCAGTGGGACTCAACACCCCGGGGAGCTGCTGGGTAACGGGGACGGTGAGGGGGACGGCGATCCGTAGAGCGCGGACTAGCCTTCGCCGGTATCCATCAGCCGACTGGTGATGCGCCGTAGCTGGGTACGCAGCGTCGCGTCATCGACATCGGCGACCAACGGGTGCAACACGCCGACGGCTATGGCGCCGGACAACATGGCCGCCAGCACGCGGGTGTCTTGGCCCGCGTCGCCAATCAGGACGCCATAGAGCCGCTCGATGAACCGCTGAAACGGCTGGTGCTCGGCCAACAGCCGGACGATGACCGGATCGAACTGCAGGGTGCTGGCGGCGCCGCGGCGCTCGACGGCCAACTCGATGACGCGATCCAGCAGCAACTCACGCGCCTGGGAAGGATGGTCGTGCGCCTCGGCGGCTTCCAAGGCCCCTTCCAGGCCACCGAGTTCGCGTTCGGTGAGCGCGATGACGATCTGTTCCTTGGTCTTGAACTGGTGATAGACGGCCGCCTTGGTGACGCCGACGGCGTCGGCGATCATTTGCAGCGAGGTCCCGCCTACGCCGTGCTCGGCGATCAAGCCCAGCGCGGCGTCCAATATGCGCACCTGCGCGGCGCTGCGTGTGATGACACGAAACTGATTGCGGGACTGGGAGGACACCACACCGGGAGCCTAGCCGATCGGCTATTGACCGAAAGTAGCCGATCGGCTAGTTTCGCTGACTAGCGGGCCGGGAAGGAGTCACCGGTGGGCGAGGTCGGCGAAAGCCAGGTGGATGCGCGGGGTGTGCGCAGGCGCACCGACGGCGAGCTGATTCTGTTGTGGACCTTGCCCGCCGCGTCGGTCATCTGGATAGCCGCGTTCCTCTTGTTTCCGGGGTTCCTCCCACCCATGTCGCCGACGATGCCCGCGGAGCGGGTGGCCGCGTTCTACCGCGATCCGGCGAACCTGCCGCGCATCCGCTACAGCATGATCCTGTTCAACTGGTTCGGCGTCTGCCTCATCCCGATCCTGATCCTGCTCGTGTTGCAGATCCGCAGGATGGCTCATCGCACGCCGATCTTCTCCTACTGCATGCTCGGCTGCGTGGCCGGCGGCCCAACACTTTTCCTCATCGCCAACGTCTGTTGGCTGCTGGCCGCCTTTCGCCCGGAACGGGAACCGCAGCTGACGCAGCTGCTCAACGACTTTGCCTGGATCACCTTCACCACTGTGGTCCCTTTCCTCATCGGACAGAGCGTGATCCTGGCCCTGGCGATCTACTTCGATGACTCCGCGCATCCGGTGTTGGGGCGCTGGGTGGCGCATTTCAACATCGTTGTCGCGGCCGCGCTGACCCCGGCGGCATTCGTTGGGCTGGCATTGACCGGTCCGCTGGCGTGGGACGGGGCGTTGTCGTTCTGGCTGAAGAACATTGCCATCGTGGTGTGGATCGTGGTGATGGGCGTGGTGTTGGGCCGGTGCCTCTACCGGGAACAAGCGCAGTGCCGGCAGTGAGGGTGTCAACCGGTGACCGGCTGGGGGCGCCAGCCGGGGGGCCCGCGGGGCCACTGCCACGCCGGATCGTCTGGCAGTGTCGGCACAACCCGAAGCGCGAGCTGTGGCTGGCCTGGGGGACACTGGTTGTCTTCTACAACATCTTTTTCGTGGTGTTCTTCCTGGTCACCCGAACCCAGCCGCCGCCGGATCCCGGGTGGGATGATGCGCGGGTCGCGCAGTGGTTCCAGGACAACCACTTTGGGATCCTGGCCGGGTTTGCCGTGATGTTCGTCATCACCGCCATGACGACGATGAGCAACGCCCTGATCGCCTATTCGATGCGCCGGATGTCCATCAGCCGGGCGTTCACGTATTCCTACCTGATCCTGTACTCGCTCAGCGCGATCCCGGGCATGCTGCTGATGTGCATCGCGCTGACGGTCGCAGCGATGCGCCCCGGCCGTGACCCGAGGCTGATCCACTGGATCTACGACTTCGCCTTCCTATCGTTCGTGGGCACCATGGGCGTGTTCCTGATCGGCTCGCTGGTGTGGATGCTGGCGATTCTCATCGACCGCAACCGGGTGTTCCCAAAGTGGTTCGGATATCTCAACCTGTGCAATGCACTCACCGAGATCGTTGTGTCGCCGGCGTGGATCTTCCGCGGCGGGGTATTGGCGTGGAACGGTCAGATTGCCTGGTGGCTCGACATGGTGGTATTCGGTATCTATACCGGGGTTTTCATCGTTCTGCTGAGGCGGATGATCCAGCGTGAGGACTTCGGCACCGGGCCGCTGCCGGATCTCCCGGTGCGAGAGCCGGCGTAGCGATGACCGAGCTTTCCGGTACCGGCACCCGGCAGGATGCGGACAGGCAACCCACGTTCGTGCCGGGCCAGCCCGACATGTGGGCGTTTGTACTGTTCGAAACGCTGGTATTCACGGCGTATTTCGGGTTCTACCTGTTCAATCGGGGGCGAAGTCCTGAACTGTTCTCGAGCGCCCAGGCGCAGCTGGACCTGCGGATCGGCACCTTCAACACCCTGGTGTTGTTGCTCAGTTCGTGGTCGGTAGCGCGATGCGTTCAGGCGGCTCGGGCCGGCGCATACCGACGGGGGTTGCGGGACGTCTTGCTCACGGCGTGTCTCGGTCTGGTGTTCATGGTGTCCAAGGTGGCCGAGTGGGCCAAAGCGGCCCCGCTGGGAAACGGACTGGCCGGCAGCGATTTCTTCACGTACTACTACTTTCTCACTGGAATCCACTTTGTCCACCTAATGATCGGCTTCGTAGTCCTGGGCATCATCGTGTTTGAACTACGTGGTCCGGCAACGAGATCGCGGCGAATCCAGGAGCTGGTGGAAACCTGTGCCACCTACTGGCACACCGTGGACTACCTCTGGGTGCTCATTTTTGCGCTGCTGTACGTGGTGAGGTGATCGGTGGGGCAGAAATTCAATACCAGGCTGTTGGTCGTCTGGGTGATTCTGGCGTCGCTCACGCTGACCTATCTGTGGATGGACCGCTACATCGACCCCGGATCGCCAAGCCCCAGCAGGGTGCTCACGGCAAGCGTGATCGTGATCGCCCTTGTCAAGGTGCGCATCATTTTTCGGGAGTTCATGGAGGTGCGTCAGTCCCCGAAACTGCTGCGCCGGCTGACCGACGCGTGGGTGATTCTGATCGGCATCAGCCTGTTCGGGAGCTACGCCGTAGGGCTGGCGCTCGGGTAGCCCGGACGGAATCGAGCGCTAGCCCGCGGGAGTGAAAGTGATGTGGAGTTCGGTGAGTCCACGCAGTATGTAGGTCGGCTCGTAGGTATACCGACGGTCTTCGGCGGGGCCGTGCCGGTCTTCGTTGATGGCGATGTCGAGCATCCGGTCCAGAATGCGCTCCAGGGAGACACGACCCTCCACGCGTGCCAGTGGCCCTCCCGGGCAGGAGTGCACTCCGCGCGCGAAAGCCATGTGCTCGCGAACATTCGGGCGATCCAAACGAAATTCATGGGGGTCCTCGAACCGGCGTGGGTCGCGGTTGGCCGCGCCGGGCAATACCATCACGACGGTGCCGGCGGCGATATCGAGCCCACCCACTGTGGTTCTCTTGCGGGCCAGCCGCGAGTCGCTCTTGACGGGGCTATCCATCCGCAATGATTCCTCGATGAAGTTTGTTATGAGGCTGCGGTTTTCGCGTAGCTGTCGCTGGATGTCCGGCCGGTCGCCGAGTACCCGCATGGCGGCGGTCAACAGCTTGGCGGTGGTTTCCTGACCGGCCGCGAACAGGAAGGTGGCCGATCGAACCACGTCGATGACCTCCGGCGTCGAACCGTCCGGGTAGGTCGCGGTGGCCAACGCTGTCAATACGTCGTTGCGCGGTTGGCGCCGCCGGTCCTCGATGTAGGCACTGAACTTGTCGTCGAGCCACTGCAGTGGGTTGACGCCCACCGATTCATGGTCGAGTGCGCCGACTCGACCCATCCGGTCGGCGCCCAGCACAACGCGGAAGCCCTTGCGGTCGTCCTCGGGTACGCCGAGCAGGTCGGCGATCACCAAAGTGGCAAAGGGCTTGGCGTACTCACTGATGAACTCGCATTCGCCGGCGCCGAGAAATTCATCAAGCTGGCGATCGGCCAGCCTCCACATGAACTCTTCGTTCTGTTTGAGCCGGCTGGGGGTCAGTAGCCGGCTCAGAATCGACCGCGCCCGACTGTGCTCCGGTGGGTCCATGGTGACCATGTGCTCGTACATCGGAAACTGTTCGCGATGGGCGTCGATCTGGGCGTTGACGTCGTCACCGTTGGGTGTAAAGGGCAGCGGCGGGAACGGGCCACCGAGCGCGACGCAGTTGGAAAAGGAGTCGGTGTCCTTGTATACCGCGGTCGCCTCCTCGTAACCGGTGACCGCGACGACGCCGTACTGGGGTAGCCGCAGTACCGGGCTTTGGCGTCGCAGGTAGTCGAAGTAGGGATGTGGGTCCGGGATCAGGGACGGGTCAGTGAAGAAGTCGATGGATTCGTAGCTGCTCATTGCGTGCGTGCCTCCCATGACCGGCTGGCGCCGCCGGAGAATCCCATTTCCGCTGCGCTGAGCACCTGCTTAGCATGGCGGTAATGTCACGGTCAAGGGCGCGCGCGGCGATACGATCGTGGCGAGCCGTCCGGTTTTGTGGAGAGTACGGAGCAAAGGCATGACATCGGCCCGTCGGATCGGGGCGCCTGACGCGAAGAATCGTGGCGTGCTCCTCGACACGGCCGAACAACTCATGATCGAAGAGGGCTACGCGGCGGTGACGTCGCGCCGGGTGGCGAGTGAGGCCGGACTCAAGCCCCAGCTGGTGCACTATTATTTCCGCACGATGGAGGAGCTGTTCCTCGAGCTGTTCCGCCGCCGCGCCGAAGCGGGTCTGCGTGCGCAGGCCCAAGCGCTGCAGTCACCGAAACCGCTGTGGGCGTTGTGGAGACTGGGCAGCGATCCGGCCTTTGCGCGTATTTCGATGGAGTTCATGGCCTTGGCCAATCACCGCAAGGCGTTGCGGGCCGAAATCGCCCACTACGCGGAGCGGTTCCGTGATGAACAGCGACGGGTGATCACCGCGGCACTGCAGCGCTACGGCGTGGACAGCCAGGACGTTCCGCCGGTGGTGTGGACGGTTCTGATGGCCAGCCTGTCGCGCTTTCTGGTGCTGGAGAAGGCACTTGGCATGTCTGGTGGTCACGCCGAAACGATCGAGTTGGTGGAAAGCTACCTGCGCCGGTTAGAGGGCGAGCCCTAGGTTCACCAGATTCGTAGCGAACAGAGGACGCCGCGGGGTCCGTCTTTGGAGACCTTGACCACCCCGTCCACCGTCAGGTCGCAGTGAAACTGCGGCGTGCCCTGTTGCCTGCCGGTGCTCGCGGTGACCACCGCCCATTGGTCGGGGTTGGCCAGCATGACCTGCATGGTCCACGGCTTCCCTGGTGCGATATCGGCCTGGATGTTCGGGGTGAACTGATAGTTGTTGTGGCTGTAGTCGGAGAAGACTGCGGGGTCTTGGTCCCCGTAATAGATGTCGGCGTAGATGGGGCTCTTGGCGGAGACGGTGTAGGTGACCTGATGCATGGGCGGGTCGTCCGCGTATGACTTGGGCGCGCCGGCAAGCGCACCAGTCATGGTTGCAATCGCGGCGACCGTAACTGATCGCAGGACCGGTTGCCTGTTGCTGGTCATGTCGCTCCTTCGGCTCCCGGTCCACGGTTGGGGGTACGGTTCATCACCCGCTCTGCGGCTTGCCAGTGCGCATCCTCAACCCATAGCCGGGCAAAGGACGCTATCGCCTCATCTGGTGAAGTTCCGTTGATTACGCGTTTGACCTCGGCCGCCGGACGCCGTGCCAGCGATCTGGCCAGCGACCGCCAGCCGCCGTCGGTCGAGTCGAAGGACGCACGCGGGAACACCAGATCCACCAAGCCAATTCGCTCGGCCTCAACGGCATCGAGTGCAATCCCACTGCCCGCCAACAGCAGCGCCTTGCTCTTGCCGACCACCGCGGCCAACCGCTCGGCGCCGCCCCACGCCGGCATGATCTCCAGCAGCACCTGATTGAAGGCGATCTTGATATCGTCGGCGGCCACCCGGATATCGGCCGCGACGGCGACCTCGGCTCCACCCCCGAATGCGTGTCCGTTGAGGGCGGCGATCACCGGTGCCGGAAACGCGGCGATCTGATCGCAGATGGACCGCATCCGCTTCGCCATCGCCGAGGCGTCTTCCAGGGTGCGCAGCGCGCTCAATTCCTTGAGGTCGCCGCCGGAGACGAAAGCTCGATCGCCGGCGCCCTTGATCACCAGGGCCTGTGCTCCCGCTGCCGCGTCGAGCGCATCCTGCAGCTGTGCCATGGTCTCCAAACCGATGGCATTGCGCGCGTGGGGGCGATCGATGGTCAGTACGGCTAGCCCGGTGTCGAGCTCATCAAATTCCAAGTCCACCATGTGGTCAATGCTCCTGAACGCGCCATCAAAGAGCAAAATCAGTGCTCGGATAACTGCCCGCCGGTATAGGCATTCTCTTCAACGGAGAATAGCATCATCGCTGCAGGTCCAGAAGGCGCGTCGCGCGGAATCGAGGTGGCCGGGTGCGCAATCCGATCAAGCTGGCGTTCGTGTGTGTGCTCGCGTCAGCCGGTCTGACCGGCTGCGGCTCGTCGTCGGGCTCGCAGCTGGCCAGCACGGCGTCGATGACCGTCAACGGCGCCGACGTGCATCCAAGCGTGGTGCGGTGCACCCAGATCGAGTGGTACCGGACCATCCAGATCGGAGACCAAGCCTCCGGGGTCAGGGTCCTGATCGACCAGGGGGCGCGGCCAATGATCGCGAAGTCGGTTCGCATCACCAATCTGGGGGGCTTCACCGGGATGTACGCCCAGGGCGACGGCGGCGACGCGGGCCTGCACTTCAGCGATGGCCGATTCACCATCACCGGGAACGCCGACGGGTACAACACGGACAAGCCCGCCGAGCCCACGACGGCCGCATTTCGGATCAGCGTCAACTGCTGACCGGGCGCAATTGTGGGTAGCACGCGCAGTGACGCCCGTTGCAGCCGCCGAGATATGAGAATAGTATTCTCCTTAATCGCGAAGGAGGATTCCATGTCGTCGGCTGCTCTGTCATATCCGCTCTTCGACGCGGACAACCACCTCTACGAAACCGAGGAGTCGCTGACCAAGTACCTGCCCAAGCAGTACCGGGGCGTGATCCAGTACGTCCAGGTCAACGGGCGCACGAAGATCGCCATACGCGGCCAGATCAGCGATTACATCCCCAACCCCACCTTCGAGGTGGTGGCCAGGCCCGGGGCGATGGAGGAGTACTTCCGGATCGGTAACCCGGATGGAAAGAGCCGGCGGGAGATCTTCGGCGAGCCGATGCGCTCGATTCCGGCGTTCCGCGAACCCGGTCCGCGGTTGGAGCTGATGAACGAACTGGGCGTCGACCGATCGTTGATGTTCCCCACCCTGGCCAGCCTCATCGAGGAGCGGATGCGCGACGATCCGCTGCTCATCCACATAGTGGTGCACGCACTCAACAAATGGCTGCACGAGGAATGGGGCTTTCGCTACCAGGACCGGATCTTCACCGTGCCGGTGGTCAGCCTGCCGATCGTGGAGAAGGCCATCGAAGAACTGGACTGGGTGGTCGAGCGGGGTGCCCGCGCGGTCTTGGTGCGCCCGGCTCCGGTGCCCGGATATCGCGGCCCGCGGTCGTTTGCGTTGCCGGAGTTCGATCCGTTCTGGCACCGCTGCGTCGAGCACGACGTGCTGGTCGCCATGCATTCCTCGGACTCCGGGTACGCCCGCTACACCGCCGAGTGGGATGGCGGCGACAAGGAGATGCTGCCCTTCCAGACCAATGCGTTCTCCATGCTCAACGAGTGGCGCCCGGTCCAAGACGCCGTCGCGTCGTGGGTGATTCACGGCGCGTTGTACCGCGTTCCGCGGCTCAAGGTCGCGGTCATCGAGGCTGGCTCGAAATGGCTGTTCCCGTTGCTCGATCAGCTGGCTGATGTCTACAAGAAGACTCCGGAAAGCTTCCCCGGCGGCGACCCGGTCGAAGAGATCAAGAACCGCATCCACATCAGCCCGTTCTACGAGGACGGCATCGCGGATCTGATCAAGCTGATCGGTACCGACCGGGTGCTCTACGGCTCGGACTATCCGCACCCGGAGGGGCTCGCGCAACCCCGGCACTACGCCGACGCGCTGCAAGACCTCAGCGTCGATGACCAGGCAAAGATCATGGGAGGCAACCTCGCTCGGCTGATGTCGGTGTGAACGAATGGCAGACCATCCCCGAGATGGTCTTGAGCGCGGGTGAGCGTTTCGGCGATGCGGAAGCCATTGTCGACGGGTCGTTGCGGATCACCTTCACCGAGCTGACTAATCGGGTGCGCCGCGCCGCGGGTGCGTTCGCGGCGATGGGCATCGACAAGGGGGACCGCGTTGCCGTCTGGGCGCCCAATTCGGCCGAGTGGATCATCGCCGCTTTCGGGCTGCTGACCGCTGGAGCGGTGCTGGTCCCGGTCAACACGCGCTTCAAGACGGACGAGGCCGCCGACATCATCCGGCGCAGCGGGGCCAGAGCGGTGCTTTTCGAAAAAGGATTCTTGGGAATGGATTTCACCGTTCCAGACGGCATCCCGGCGATCGATCTGCGCTCCGGCTTCCTGGAGTGCGGCAAGCCGTTCGAGCGTGCGGTCAGTGGATCCGACATCGCGGACATCGTCTACACATCGGGTACCACCGGGCGGCCCAAGGGCGTGATGATGGATCACGCCCAAACATTGCGCCACTACGCCCATTGGTGTGATCGCGCGGATCTACGCACCGGCGACCGCTACCTGATCGTCAACCCGTTCTTCCACATCTTCGGGTACAAGGCCGGCTGCATCGCGTCGCTGCTCAGGGGCGCCACCATCATTCCGGTACGTGTCTTCGTCCTCGACAACGTGCTGGAATTGATTGAGCACGAGCGAATTACGATGCTTCCTGGGCCTCCGACGCTGTACCACTCGCTACTGTCCGCTCGAGGTCAGCGGGATCTGTCGTCACTGCGGGCGGGGGTGACCGGCGCCGCGGATATTCCGGTGGAACTGATTCGGCGGGTGCGCACCGAGTTGCCGTTCCAAACCATCATGACCGGCTACGGCCTTACCGAGGCCGGAACGGTCACCCTGTCCAAACCGGAGGATTCGTTCGAGGACATCGCCACCACCGCGGGTCTCGCCTGCGACGGCATCGAGCTGGCAACCGCCGACGACGGCGAGATCTTGGTGCGCGGATCCAACGTCATGAGGGGCTACCTCGACGATCCGGTTGCCACCGCCGAAGCCATCGATGGCGAGGGCTGGCTACATACCGGAGATCTCGGCACCATCGACGAAACCGGCCGGCTGCGCGTGGTCGGCCGCAAGAAGGACATGTTCATCGTCGGCGGCTTCAATGCCTACCCGGCCGAGATCGAGGGCTTTCTGATGGAGCACGAGGCGGTCGCACAGGTGGCCGTCATCGGCGTTCCCGACGATCGGCTCGGACAGGTCGGTAAGGCGTTCGTGGTTCGCCAGAGCGGCAAAAGTGCGCTCAGCGCTGAGGATTTGCTGGGTTGGTGCCGGGAACGGATGGCGGGATTCAAGGTCCCGCGTTCGGTGCGCTTTGTCGATGCGTTGCCGCTGAATGCGACCGGAAAGGTGGTCAAGGACCTGCTCCGCTAGGGCGTGGCTTCGCGATATGCTGCGCGTCGAGAAGCATATTTCCGCAAGTAGAAGCTACTTTCATCAGTGGTGTAGCTTTGGGCTAGGAGCCGCCTTGGGGGCCAAACGACAACGTGGCTCTCCGAGGTTCGTCGAGACGAGGGGTCGATGCCGCGAGATGTGAAGTTGCGCAGCAGCGGAATCCGTCGTTGCGCGCCGGCGGTATCGAATCCGGGGGCCGGGCTCGACTCTGCCGATGACGGATTCGGGGTGGCGCAGTTGCGCATCCAGCGATGCACGCAGCGCTGCTGTCGGGCGGGCGTGGTGTGAGCACCGGCATCGGAAACGGCGCGGCTGATTCGAGATCGGCCCCGGTGGACGAGGGCGAAATTGGCGGCACCGCTGCCGAAATGCGGGCGTTGGCCGAAGAGGCTGAGGCCGAAGCCGCAGAAGCGGAGGCCCTGGCGGCCGCCGCCGGTGCCCGTGCGCGCGCCCTGCAACTAAGACGTCGCGCCGAACGCGCCGAGGCCGCAGCGGAAGTTGACGCTGCTTGTGAAGCCACCCATGAAGGCGCGGCGGATGGGCAGGCGACCGCTTCGCCCAACGGTGCCGAAGAGCCGTCTGCGAATTCGGCCGATGTCCTCGAGTCCGACGACGTCGCCGAAACCGAAGAGCTGAGCGCCGATGACGACGAGCCGGTAGCCGCCGGCTCGGCCGAGGCCGATGAGTCCGAGGGCGACGATCTTGCCGATGAGTCCGAGCGGTCACGGCGAGGTCTGCTGAGGCGCCCCAAACTGTCCACCCTCACCGCCGCGCTCGCCGTGCTCGTCATTCTCGCCGCGCTGGCCGGCAGCGCGTACATGGTGCTGCAGCATCGCGATGCGACCCGGCAGCGTGAGCGAGTGGCCGAATTCGCTGCAGCGGCGAGGCAGGGCGTGATCACCTTGACATCGCTGGACTTCCAGGACGCCAAGCAGGGGATAGGGCGCATCCTCGACAACTCCACCGGCTCGTTCAAAGACGAACTCCTCAAGTCCTCCGACGACTTCATCCAGGTGGTGCAACAGGCGCAGGTGGTCGAGCAGGGAACGGTCCAAGCCGTCGCCGTCGACAGGAACTCCATGACCGATGACTCGGCGGTGGTGCTGGTCGCCTCGACATCGGAAGTCACCAATGCCGCCGGGGCCAAGAAGGATCCCCGCAAGTACCGGCTGATCGTGACCATCACCCGAGACGGTGATCAGCTCAAGATGTCGAAAGTCGAGTTTGTGCCGTGACCGCAGAGCAGACCGCGGTCGAACAACAGAAGCCCGGCGAGGATCCGGGGCCGGAGCCACTCGAGCGCCGTCGGGCCTGGTTGCACAAGCTGACGCCGGGCAAAGTGGTCGTTGCCGTGGTGGGGCTGCTGGTGGCGGCCGCACTGGGGTTGCTGGCGGCGCTGTTCGTGTTCTCCTACCGGCCAGATCGCGAAGTCGATGCCCAGGCCGCCGGGGCCGCCGTCTCGGCCGCCAGCGACGGGGCGATCGCCATCCTGTCCTATTCTCCGGACACCCTCGACCGCGATTTCTCCTCGGCCAGGTCGCACCTCACCGGCGAATTCTTGTCCTACTACGACCAATTCACGCAGCAGATCGTCGCGCCGGCGGCCAAGCGGAAGTCGGTGAGGACCAGTGCGGTGGTGCTTCGCGCCGCCATTTCCGAGTTGCACCCGGACTCGGCGGTGGTACTGCTGTTCGTCAACCAAACCACCCAGAGCGCAGATCGGCCCGAACCGGCATTGACTTCCAGCAGCGTCCTGGTCAAGCTGACGAAAGCTAATGGAAAATGGCTTATCTCATCGTTTGATCCGGTCTAGGTTAGGTCTGGAACCGGTGTAGGGGATGCTGCTGGTGACGGGAACTCGGCGATGACGAACGACATCCACTCGATGGTGATCGCATCGGACTATCGCGTGCCCGATCCAACCAGGGTGTGGCCGCTGCTGGAACGCAACAAGTCCGCGCTCGCCGATATCGGTGCACATCACGTTCTCGTGTACGCCTCAACACATGACTACGGCCGCGTCCTGGTGATGATCGGGGTGCACAGCCGCGAGCCCGTCGTTGAGCTACTTCGTTCGCGGATCTTCTTCGACTGGTTCGACGCGGTAGGCGTCGACGACATTCCGGCGGTCTTTGCCGGTGAGATTGTGGACAGGTTTGTCGTCGGGGCGTCGGGGTCCGGGGCAGCGGCGGCCCCGGGAGTCGTGGTGGCCGCGATCGCCTCGGTCGACGACGTGGCGACGCTGATCGCCGAAGTCGCCCCGGCGATGGAGCGCTTTGTTGCCGCCGGTATCCGAAAGACCTGGGTCTTTCAGGCTTTCGACGACAGCCACGAAGTGCTGATCCTGCAGGAGTTTCCCGACGAGCAGCGGGCCCGCGAGTGGATCGATCACCCCGACGCCGCGGCCCAATGGCTTCGGGGTGCCGGGATAGGCGCATACCCACCGCTGTTCGTGGGCCGGCTCTCCGAGATGATGCGGATCGATCCGCAGTGAGTTGACCGCCGCAATGTTCGTGTGCCTGTGCAACGGCGTCACCAGTCAGATGGTGGCCGATGCCGTTGTCGCCGGCGCCACGACTACCCGGGAGGTCGCGCGAGCCTGCGGAGCGGGCGCGGACTGTGGGCGCTGCCGTCGCACCGTTCGGGCGATCATCGCCTCGTCAAGTGGCGATCGGGCGGCCCACCCGGCCTAACCTGTCGGTGCTCGTCAGCTGCGTCCGCCGCACTCGGGTGGTGATAGCGATCCGACGAGTTCGTCGAGCAGCGGCGGAACGTCGAGCCGAGGCAACACCGCCTCGACGACGACCATGCGGTCCTGCTGCTCGGCGGCCGCGGTGAGTGCATCGTCGAGCTCGCCGTAGTTTTCGGCCCGCATCGCCAGGTGGTTGGTGACTCCCAGCGCACCGGGGACATCGGTCCATCTCCAGCTGACAATGTCGTTGTACGTAGCGGTCTCGCCGTGAATCGCCCGTTCGACGGTGTAGCCGTCATTGTTGACCACCACGATGACCGGCGACAGGCCCTCCCGGGAGAAGATGCCGAGTTCCTGCACGGTCAACTGTGCGGCCCCGTCGCCGATCAATAACACCGTCCGGCGATCGGGATGGGCCACCGCCGCTCCCAGCGCCGCGGGCAGCGTGTAACCGATTGAGCCCCAGAGGGGTTGACCGATGAAGGTGACGCCCTGCGGCAATCGGTGGTCGGCCATGCCGTAGAACGACGTGCCCTGATCTGCCAGCACCACGTTGCCCGGTGTCAGGGCTTCGCAGAGCCGGTTCCACAGCATCTCTTGGTTGAGTGGCTCGTCGCGCCCCGGGGTGGGCGGGCCCGGCTCGGCCGGGGGCACCGCCACCGGGGGAGAGTTGATCCCGCGCTTGGTCAGGATTGTGGCCACGGCCTGCAGCGCGGCGCCCATCTCCAGTGGTGCGAACACCTGGTCCGCCACGCTGCTTTGGTACTGCCCGATATCGATGGTGCGGGCCGGGTCAATCCGCTGGCTGAAGAATCCGCTCACCATGTCGGTGAATACCACCCCGGCCGTGACCAGCACGGGTGCGCACTCGATGGCCGTGCGCACTGGCTCGGCGCTGGCGGCCCCGGCGTAGATGCCGAGGAAGTTGGCTGAACTCTCGTCGAGCAGGCTCTTTCCCCACATCAAGGTCGCATGGGGCACCACGTCGGCGGACAGCAATGCCTCTAGCTCCTTGATCGCTTGCAGGCGATGGACCAACAGGTCGGCCAGGACGGTCAGCTGGTGGTCACCGATCAGGTCGGTGGCAGCGCGGGTGAACAGCGACAGCGCGCGTGGGCTGGTTCCGCCGGCCAGCGGAGGCAACGGGGTGCCGGGCGGTTCGGTGGGGAACCGCGCCACGTCGGTGGACAGTAGTAGGTACCCGGGCCGTTTTTGCTCGCGCACCTCGCAGAGCACTCGGTCGATCTCCCGGCATGCCGTAGCTGGCATGAGATTGGCTTGCGCGCAGGTGATTTCGCGGCTGATTCGGAAGAAGTGCTCGAAGTCGCCATCGCCGAGCGAGTGGTGCAACGCCCGGCGGGCGCCCTGGGCGTCCTTGGAGGGGCCGCCCACGATGTGTACCACCGGTACGTGTTCGGCGTAGCTGCCCGCGATGGCGTTGGTCGCAGAAAGCTCGCCGACTCCGAAAGTCGTTACCACCGCCGACATTCCACGTAGCCGTCCGTATCCGTCGGCGGCGTAGCCGGCGTTGAGCTCATTGGCGCTGCCCACCCAGCGGATGATCGGATGGGCGACGATGTGGTCGAGGAATTCCAGGTTGTAGTCGCCGGGAACCCCGAAGATCTCCGAGACACCGAGTTCGGCCAGACGGTCGAGCAGGTAGTCGCCGACGGTGTAGACGGGGTCATTGGCGGCATCATTTTCGAGCAGGGTCACGACGACGACGCTACGCCGTTGAAACTATTCCGGTTGGGCCGCCGCTTCGCTATCGTGCGGGCCATGGCAATCAAAGAAACCCGCGACATCGTCATCGAAGCCAGCCCCCAGGAGATCTTGGACGTCATTGCTGACTTCGAAGCGATGCCCGGATGGTCTTCGCCGCATCAGAGCGCCGAAATTCTCGAGACCGGAGCCGATGGTCGGCCCAGCCAGGTGAAGATGAAGGTCAAGACCGCGGGTATCACCGACGAGCAAGTGGTGGCCTACAGCTGGGGCGACAACAAGGTGAACTGGTCGCTCGTCAGTTCGGGCCAGCAGCGTTCCCAGGAGGGGAGCTACCTCTTGACGCCGGAGGGCGACAAGACCCGGGTAAAGCTCGAGCTGGCCGTCGACGCGGTGGTGCCGCTGCCGGGATTCGTGCTCAAGCGTGCGGTGAAGGGCACGGTGGAGTCCGGCCTCGATGAGCTGCGCAAGCAGGTGCTGAAGGTGAAGAAGGGCTGAGTAGCCGCGGTGGCGGGTGGGGGACCCCTGGCGGGGGTGAAGGTCATCGAGTTGGGTGGCATCGGCCCCGGCCCACATGCCGGGATGGTGCTCGCCGACCTGGGTGCTGACGTGGTGCGGGTGCGCCGGCCCGGGGGTCTGCAGATGCCGGCCGAGGACCGCGATCTGCTGCATCGCGGAAAACGGATCGTCGACCTGGACGTCAAAAGCCAGCCGCAGGCCTTGTTGGAGCTGGCTGCTAAGGCCGACGTGCTGCTGGATTGTTTTCGGCCGGGCACCTGTGAACGGCTGGGAATCGGGCCCGATGACTGCGCCGCGGTAAACCCGCGATTGATCTTCGCGCGCATCACCGGCTGGGGGCAGGACGGCCCGCTGGCGCCGACGGCCGGCCACGACATCAACTATCTGTCGCAGACCGGTGCGTTGTCGGCGCTGGGCTATCGGGACCGGCCACCCACGCCACCGCTGAATCTGGTTGCCGACTTCGGCGGCGGTTCGATGCTGGTGCTGCTTGGCATCATGGCCGCGCTCTACGAGCGGGAGCGGTCGGGCAAGGGGCAGGTCATCGACGCCGCGATGGTCGACGGGGTCAGCGTGCTGGCTCAGATGATGTGGACCATGAAGGGAATTGGCAGTCTGCGCGACGAGCGCGAGTCCTTTCTCCTTGATGGGGGTGCCCCGTTCTACCGCTGTTACGAGACTTCTGATGGCAAGCACATGGCGGTGGGGGCCATCGAGCCGCAATTCTTCGCGGCGTTGCTGGCCGGACTCGGTCTGTCGGCCGCCGAGGTGCCGTCTCAGCTCGACATCGCCGCCTACCCCAAGATGCGCGAAATGTTTTCGGAGCGGTTCGCCAGCCGAACCCGCGACGAATGGGCCGCGGTCTTCGCCGGCACCGACGCATGCGTGACCCCGGTGCTGACATGGAGTGAAGCGGCAGCTAGCGATCATCTGCGGGCGCGCTCGACGGTGATTTCCGCGCACGGCGTGGAGCAGGCCGCGCCGGCGCCGCGGTTCTCCCGAACGCCGGCCGGGCCGGTGGGGCCACCGCCCGCCACGATCACGCGTATCGGCGAAATCAACTGGTAACTAGTTATTTGCACCGAACCCGGTTCGTGGCCCGGGCAGCGTTGCTAGCTTGAACTTGGTGGCCGTAAAAGCAGCGCGGGAATTCGTTATCGATGCGCCCCCGGAAGTGGTCATGGAGGCGCTGACAGACGTCGGCGTCTTGGTCTCCTGGTCACCCCTGCACAAGAGTGTGGAAGTCATCGACTACTACCCGGATGGCCGTCCGCATCACGTGAAGGCCACCATCAAGATTCTCGGGCTCGTGGACAAAGAGATCCTGGAGTACCACTGGGGCCCGGATTGGGTGTGCTGGGACGCGGATCAGACCTTCCAGCAGCGCGGTCAGCACGTCGAGTACACGGTCCGGCCCGAGGGACTCGACAAATCGCGGGTGCGGTTTGACATCACCGTCGAACCGTCTGGGCCGATCCCGGGATTCATCGTCAAGCGGGCTAGCGAGCACGTGCTCGACGCCGCGGCAAAGGGGCTCAGTGAGCTGGTCGCCAATCGCGACGCAACGGATCAGGCCAAGTAGCTTCGTCTGTCCTGAAACCTCGATTTTGGTTGCTAGTTTGGTGGCAGTGGCCATACAAGCGTCGGGTGAGATCGTCATTGATGCGCCCCCTGAGGTGATCATGGAGGCGCTAGCCGACATGGGCGCGGTGCCGTCGTGGTCGGTGGTGCACAAGCGCGTCGAGGTCGTCGACAATTATCCGGACGGCCGACCTCACCACGTGCGGGTCACCATCAAGGTCACCGGGATCGCCGACACCGAACTGCTCGAATATCACTGGGGGCCGGACTGGATGGTCTGGGATGCCCAGAGGACCGTCCAGCAACACGGCCAGCACGGCGAGTACAACCTGCGCCGCGAAGCGGACAATAAGACGCGAGTGCGCTTCAGCATCACGGTGGAACCCTCAGCTCCGCTACCCGAGTTCTGGGTTAATCGTGCGCGCCGAAAGATCCTGCACTCCGCGCTGGAGGGATTGCGCAAGCGCGTGATGGGTACGGCTGACTAAGCCGCGTCACGCAGTGCGGCCAGCCGCTTGATCGCCTCGTCCAGGGTGTCTTCGCGTTTGCAGAAGGTAAAGCGCACCAAATGATTCCAGATATCGGCTTGGGTTGAAGCATGCTCGGCCACCGGATCGCAGAAGGCCGACATCGGGATGGCGGCCACCCCCACCTTCTCGGGCAGCGCGGCGCAAAACGCCGTGCCGTCGTCGTAGCCGAGCGGCCGCGGGTCGGCGCACAAGAAGTAGGTGCCGTGGCTGTCGTGTACCCCGAATCCGATCTCGCTCAGGCCGGCGGCCAGCCGATCGCGTCTGGCCTGTAACGAAGTCCGCAGCGCTGTGACCCAGGCATCCTCGGAATCCAGTGCCAGCGCCACCGCGGGCTGCAGCGGCGCCCCGCCGACATAGCTCATGTACTGCTTTGCCGCGCGCACCCCGGCGATGAGTTCTTTTGGGCCGCAAGCCCATCCGATCTTCCATCCGGTGCAGTTGAACATCTTGGCCGCGCTCGAGATCGTGACCGTGCGCTGCGCCATCCCGTCAAACCCGGCCAGGGGCAGGTGTTGGTGCCCGGTTGGCGAGGTGAACACCAGATGCTCGTACACCTCATCGGTGATCACCAATAGGTCTGCGGCCACCGCAATCTCTGCTATTGCCGCGAGTTCGGCGCGGCGCAGCACCGCACCGGTGGGATTGTGCGGGGAGTTGACGATCAGTGCGCGGGTCTTGGGTGTCACGGCGCGTCGCAGCGCATCGGCATCCAGCGCGAAGCCGCGGCCGTCGGGCACCAGCGGCACGGCAACTCGCTTCGCGCCGGCCATTGCTATCACCGGTGCATAGGAGTCATAGAACGGTTCGATCAACAGCACTTCCGAGCCGGGTTCGACCAGTCCCAGGACCGCGGCCGCGATGGCCTCGGTGGCGCCGACCGTGACCAGCACCTCGGTATCCGGGTCGTATTCGACACCGAAGCGTCGTCGACGCTGGGCGGCGATGGCCTGGCGCAGGGCCGGGATGCCCATTCCCGGCGGATACTGGTTGGCGCCCGCGGCGATGGCCTCTTGGGCGGCCTTCAACATCGCCGGCGGTCCGTCCTCGTCGGGAAAGCCTTGGCCAAGATTGACCGCACCAATGCGCGCGGCCAATGCCGACATTTCGGCGAACACCGTCGTCGCGTAGGGCTGTAGCCGCGACACCGTCATGTCGGTCGAGCCTAGCCCGAGCGGCGATGCGCGCCGTCGCGCGGCGTTGGGCGCACGCTGCCGCGGCCGGTGATCAGCGGCGCGGACCGCTCCAGCAACTCGGCCCAACCAACAGGTTGGCCGAGGCCCCTGTTAGTGTGCCT